>NZ_JADCNN020000002.1:0-374065 GCF_014947195.2 Paenibacillus rhizolycopersici
GCACGCGCAGCGCGCGCCTGGGCTTGGCGTAGCGCCTACGCCAGCGCCGCTCTCGCCGCTCCCTGGCCCTTCGCCGCCGCGGCCCTCCGCGCCTACGAGCTCGCCCGCAGCTTCGCCTTCGCCAAGCGGCCACGGCGCGCGCTCCGCCGGCAGCTGCTTCGCGATGCCACCGGCCCCATGCTCGGCCAGCGCCGCCGCCAGGCGTGGCCGTTCCGCCAACCGCCGCAGCAGCGCCTGCTTCTCCCGCTCCGCCGATGGAGCCACCGGGATCAACACAACATGATCCGGTTCCAGCTCCACCCGCAGCCCATTCGCTTCATAGCGGACCCGCGGCTCTCCGGGTTCCAGCGCGATCGTCTTGGGCCTGGTCATGCGTATTCCTCCTCGTAGCAAGATTTTTGTCTTCCTATGCGTGAACTCTTATTTTTAGCCGAACGCTCCTTCCGGAAACAGCCCGCCTTCCTGCAACACGATCAAGCTCCGCAGCTCCTCATCGCTCATTTCCGTCAGCCATTGCTCGCCAGAGCCAACCACCTGCTCGGACAGCGACTTTTTCCGCTCGATTAATTCGTCGATCCGCTCCTCCAGCGTTCCTTGGCAAATCAGCTTATGCACCTCAACGTTCTTCTGCTGTCCGATCCGGAACACCCGGTCTGTCGCCTGGTTCTCCACGGCCGGGTTCCACCACCGGTCATAGTGGACGACGTGGTTAGCCCGAGTCAGGTTGAGACCGACCCCACCCGCCTTCAGCGATAACACGAAGATCGGTGAGCCCTCGCCGTCCTGAAATGCCCGCACCATGGTATCCCGGGCCGCCTTCGGCACTCCGCCGTGAAGAAAAAACGGCCGGATGCCGTACCGCTCTGCGAGCCGCTCCTTCAGCAGCTCGCCCATCCGCACGTATTGGGTGAAAATCAACGCGGCTTCCCCACTGTCCATAATCAGATCAAGTAATTCGCCGAGCCGCTCCATCTTGCCCGAGCGCCCGAAGGCGACAGACTCCGATGTCCGGACTCCTTGAACCAGCTCGGGATGATCGCAGATTTGCTTCAGCCGCGTCAAGGAAGATAGCACCAAACCCTTGCGGGCAATGCCGTTATGGTTGCCGATCCGACCAAGCAACTCCGCCGTCACCGTTTGGTACAAGCGGGCTTGTTCGACGGTTAGCGAGCAGTAGGATTTCAGCTCGATTTTCTCCGGCAGGTCCTTGCGGATGTCCGGATCGCTCTTGAGACGGCGCAGCAAGAACGGGGCGACCAGCTTCCGCAACTTCTGCAGCTCAGCCGTTTGCTGCTCTCCCCCGGCTCCGGTATAACGTGTCCGAAACGAAGCGTGCGTGCCCAGGTACCCGGGATTGAGAAACTGAAAGATCGACCATAGCTCACTCAGCCGGTTTTCGACAGGGGTGCCCGTCATGGCGATCCGATGCGGCGCACTGAGCTTCATCACGCTTTGCGCCTGCTTGGTGCCATAATTTTTGATATATTGGGCTTCGTCCAGCACGACCGTCGTCCAATCCGCCGACCGGAGTTCCTTGGCATCTCGACCAGCCAACTGATACGTTGTCAGGATGACATCGCATGTCTGGTACTCCTGCAGGAAGCGCTCGTCGCGGTAGCGGTCGCTCCCATGATGCACGTACAGGCGCAGCCCCGGAGCAAAACGGGTGAACTCGCGCTGCCAGTTGCCCAGCAGAGAGGTTGGGCAAATGATCAGACTTTTGCCCCTCGTCTGCGAGGCGTCATCCAACAGCACGGAGATGACCTGGACCGTTTTTCCCAAGCCCATATCGTCGGCCAGCAAGGCGCCGAACCCGAGCTCGCGCATTGTGGTCAGCCACTGGTACCCTCGCTCTTGATAGGGCCGCAGCGTCCCGTTCAACCCGGGGGGCACAGGCCGCGGCCGAGGTTGACGGACCGCAGCACCGGTCATCAATAGGGATAACATCCCGGTGGTTTCGATCCCGGCGATATCTACGCCTTCCAGTTGGATATCCTCCTCACCGGAAGCCAAATGCATCAATTCCCGGAAGGTCAGGGTTCCATTCTCATGGCGCTTCATAAACTTGAGCACCTGACGAATTTCCTTCACATCTACTTCAATCCATTCGCCGCGAAAAAAAACGAGCGGCAGCTTCGCCGACGCCAACTCGGCCAGTTCTTCCCGGGTCAGTTCGCGGTCGCCAAGCAGCGCCTCCGCTTCAAAAGCGACCAGTTGGTCCACGCCCAGCTTCGACATTCCCGCCGTCCCGCTATCCGGCAATCCACCCGCAAAACCCTGGGTTTTGATACGAATGCTGGCGGGACGACGCCCCTCTCGGGTCCAGCGGCTTGGCATTTGCACGGTTACTCCGTGCTTTCGCAGCGCCGGTACCGACTTGCTTAAGAACGCAAACACTTCTTCCGGTTCCAGGATGAGTTCCTGCGGACGCGGGGCCTCCAGGGCAGCGGCGACTTCCCGGGATACGTCAGCCCCCTTGTTCAACCGCAGCAGGAAATTCTCCTGCACATTCCGGTACAGGAGACCGTGAATTTCCATGTCCGGCTCGGGGTAACTCCAGATAAGTCCAGCCGGCAGCAGCACGCGGGTGTCCTCGGCTCCTTCAGCCCAAAGGCTAAGCCGCCAGGTCGAAGTCGCTGCCGCAGCTCGATCCTCCTCCGTCGCTTCGCCGCCCCCTTGGTAAGGCTCCACGCGAAGGCATAAGCGCAAGCTTCCGGTCGCCAGACCGTCGGCCTCGGGTTCCTCGGCCCGGGGACGTCCGCCTCCGGCAGCGGCAACGTCTGTACTCAGTTGCTCCAGCTCCGCCGCACTCCCTTGAATATCTGCGGGTTGCCCACCGGTTAGCAGGCCGTTCCACCACAGCTCGGATAGTGGCGAGGAACCCCGGTGATAGTCCGCCCGGCTGGGATTCAGCTTCCGCCCTAAATCCTGAACCGCCCCGCGCGTTTCGTGATCGATCATTGCGGTTAGAAACGAGTGCAGCACCGCCATCTGCCGGTCTTCCAGCGATCCCTCGTCTTCGGAGGATGCCCCGGCCCCCGTTTGAACCGCCGCTAAGCAAATCGGCGGCATCGCACCGGCAAGTCGCTGAAACCGGGCCGCATCCTCCGGCTCTGTCAGCGATGGCCCCCAGGCTGCCCGCATTTGCCCCTGCGCCCCGCGCCGCCGTCCGGTGGCAGCCACCGGGCGTATGTTCGGCGCGATCCGGCCGCGCAGCAGCAGTTCCAAGGCAAACCGGGCTGCTTTGCTCCAATAGCCCATTTCTGCTCCCGGTTTGATCCCTTGCTCCTCCCAGACCGATTCGTCCCATTGCAGCAGCAGGCGCCACGCCTCGGGTACGGGCAAAGCCAATCCCTCCAGCGACCGTCCGACTAAACTCCGCCGTTCTCCGCTCTTATAGGACCTCCGCACGGAAGAGACTGGATACCTGACCTCCGCGAGTCGCAGTACGGCATGCTGAAAAGGGCGGACTCCCGGCTCCAGCTCCTTGCGCCGGAGCACTGCGGTCCAAGCATCCACCTTCGACTCCGATACTTCTCCGGAGAAGCAAAACAATATGTCGCCCAACCATATTCCGTAAAGACGTTGATTCATGATGATCTCCCGTCGGTTATCCTGATTCCTACCAAAATTCATTACTAACATCTTATACGAAAAACGCCGCTTATAAAACCGTCTTCCCTCCCGCCTTCTCTACTTCGCCAGAAGCGCCCTGATCTTTAGAAGAACCAACCGTGAGGTACGATCCATCGCACAACTTTAGTGCCGGCCTATTGTATTCGGTTTTTCGTATCTAATACCGTGCTAATGTCAAAAAATTTCGCAATGTATTCGAAATTTCATACAGATTGTCGGCTAATGTCCCCTTAATGGGCAAATAAGTATGAAATTTCATATACATTCCGTTGAAATCTCCGAATTTGCCCCAATGTGTTCGGTTTTTCGCATACATTAGCGCCATACGTCCCTTACGCCCTTTCGGCTATCGCCTTCCTTACCGACTTTCGCCCTTTCCGCCTCATCGCCTTCCCCACCGCCATACATCTTTTCCGCCTCATTGCCTTCCCTATTGCCTTACACCTTTTCAGCCTCATCGCCATATCGCCATATTGCCATATCGCCTCATTCTTCGGGACCCTCCGACATTCAGGCAACTAGCGGTAATTCTTCTTGCGATAAAAAAGCCGCCGAAAGGGCTTTCGCCTCCGGCAGCTTTCCCGACTCAACGAGCCGGATCTTGGGCTTTCGTTATTTGACCGCGATAACCTCGATTTCAACCAGGCCGTCCTTTGGCAGGCGCGCTACTTCAACAGCGCTGCGTGCAGGAAATGGCTCGGCAAAAAACGAACCGTACACTTCGTTCACCTTCGCAAAATCATTCATGTCCTTCAGAAATACGGTCGTCTTGATGACCTTGTCCAATCCGCTCCCAGCAGCAGCCAGCACGGCCTGAACGTTCCGCAACGATTGTGCGGCCTGCGCTTCGACCCCTTCCGCGAGCTGACCGGTTTCCGGTACCAGCCCCAACTGACCGGAAGTGAAGATCAAATCGCCCAACTGAATCCCTTGCGAATACGGGCCAATCGCACCCGGCGCGGACGTCGTGGAAATTACATGTTTCTCCATAACCTGTCATCCCATCCTTTCTACACCCATTTTAACGATAACCGGTCCCTTACGGCAACCCAGACAACTAACTTACCTCGCCGTTATGTTCCCGGGCTGGTTTAAACGGTAAATAGAAAGAAAACGCGCTGCCCTGGCCTTCCTTGCTGGTCATGCAAATGTGACCGCCCAGCAGTCGGGCCAGGTTACTGCTGATCGAAAGGCCCAATCCGGTCCCCCCGTATCGCCGGCTAATCGAACCGTCCGCCTGCTGAAACGCCTCGAAGACAGCCAACTGCTTGTCCTCGGCTACACCGATGCCCGTGTCCGATACGGTGAAGACGATCCATTCCGTTTCAGACGTATCGTCCGCCGGCGCTTTGCGGATATCCAGTTCCACCTGCCCCTTATGCGTGAATTTAAATGCGTTGGACAGCAAGTTTCGCAGGATTTGTATGATCCGCTGCGGATCGGAGATGATTGAATCGGGTAAGCCCGCTTCCTGCGTAATCTTGAATTCGATATTCTTCTGGGCGGCAACCCGCTCGAATTGTGCCTGCATCCAGACGGGAAGCTCGGCCAACACTACTTCTTCGGCCGTAATCTCCAGCCGCCCCGCCTCGACCTTGGACAAATCCAGAATGTCGTTGATAATCTGCAGCAGCTCATGTCCAGATTTATGAATAATGCGGCCGTATTCCGAGATCTCCTCTCCGGCCTCGTCCGATTCTCCGATCATTTCCGCCAGATTGATGATGCTGTTTAGCGGCGTACGCAGTTCATGTGACATCGTCGCCAGAAACTCCGATTTGTAACGGGAAGCTTGAGCTAGTTGCTTGGCCCGATCCTCCAGCCCGATCTTGGCCTTGTGCAGCTCATCAGTCTGTTTGCGAAGCAGCTCGTTGGCGTACTTCAGCTCCAGATTTTGCCTCGCTCCAAGTTGGAAATCGCGAAGAATCAAAGCAAACAGCAGGCTGAGTACGATGCTCATCGGCAGCGCAACCGGCATGACTTCAAACAAATAACGTTGCGCCGGCATGACACCGAATAAGGTGATGTTTAGACTGTTCACCAAATTCACGACCAGAATCGTGACCATGCCTTTAACAACAAAGCGATGATGGGTGCGTCGCATCCAAACGTTCAAACCGGCACAAACAAAGCCCAGGAGCGTCAGGTTCAGCAAGCCTACCATCGCCGCTTCGCTGTAGCCTAACGTCAACCGGGCCAAACCGATGCCGATCCCGATCAAGACCATCGTCAGCGGACTCGAATACACAAAAGCTGCAATAATCAGCGGTACCACGCGTAAATCATACAAAACGTCGTCCGCAAACCGGAAACCAAACTTCATGCAGATCCAGCCCGCTAAAATCATTAATAGAACGGACAGCACGTAAAGGGTGTTCTGCGACATTTTTCTCAAACCGTATTTATATAGGATATTGGCCAAATATGCCACTGTGATCAACAAACACAGATTCAACACAAAGGTATTACCGATCCCCATATCCCCACTCCTGTTGCCGAATCGGCTATCTACTGAAGATCAGCCGGATTCTTTACTTTGGTTGTCCCGCCGATAATACTGCACGAACAATTCGGCGAAATACGGATCCCATTGGGTTCCGCGGCCTTGCTCCAGAATCTCGATGGCTTGGTCTCGCTCCAACCCCTTACGGTAAGGCCGGTCGGAGGTCATGGCATCAAAGGCGTCAGCCACGGCGATAATCCGTCCGAACAGCGAGATCTCTTCCCCGGCCAATCCATCCGGGTAACCTCCTCCATCGTAACGTTCATGATGCGACCGGACCCCAGGCAAATAAGGGGCCATTGCATCCGCAGGCTCCACCTGCTTCAAAATCGCCTCTCCGAGCACAGGGTGCTGCTTCACCTGCTCCCATTCCTCTTCGGTCAAACGGCCTTCCTTCAACAAAACGGCATCGCGAATGCCGATCTTGCCGATATCATGGAGCAGTGCCGACTTACGCAATTCATCGATACGCTCCTCGGACAAATGGGCCAGTTGGCCGATTTTGACGGCGTATTCCGCAACTCGCAGGGAATGGCCGGCCGTATATGGATCGCGGGCATCCAGCGCTGCCGCCAGAGTAGCGAAATAGCTATCCACCAACTGGCTGTTCAGGGCCGCCTGGGTTTGCAACCCCCGCAACATATGATTAAATCCCGAGACCAGCCTCGAGAACTCGTCGGAAAACAAGTCGCTTGCTCCCGTTCGGATGTGGCCGGACTTCACTTCGGCCATCCGTTCGTATAAATGTTGAATAGGCAGCATAATTTCACGCGCCAGCAGCCGAGAGCCGATCAACGCAAAGACGATGCTCACGGCCAAAATATACCCGGCCCATTGCCAATAGGTATAGGCCCCATGGCCATAGTCCTCGAGTCGAAATTGCATCGATAAGCTGTACAGCAGCAAAGGAGCCATGCTCATCAAGAAAAAGCTCCATTTTAACTTTCGAGATACAGGGACGATAACCCTTCCATGAAGGGATAATTCCTTACCAAACATCTTGCGACTCCAGGCGATGAGTTCCTCCAGTACCGGTCGGATCGCATAGGAAGTTAAATAGTATTCAACCAAAGCGTGCATGCCGCTGACCAGCATACCGCCCAGGGCGGCAAGCAGCACATAATAAGGCGGAATAGACAAGCGGCCGGCATGGATCAATCCCAACGTTAAACCTGCACCGGGGACGACCAGACCAAATAAATGCGGACCGAGAATTCGCTTGACGGCAAGCGAAGGCAATCGGTGTGTGCGTATGTATACATTTTGAAGCGTTTGGTAGCTGCCGACTTCCTCCATGAATACAATATGGATCGGCTTGATCTGCCGGGTAAATACGAACCATTCCAGCCCCAGCATGCAGCAGAGCGACAGGCCCAAGATGCAGATCAGCCACGCATATTCCGATGGGGATATATCCAAGGGCGCAGCGGCGATCAGACTCGCGATCGCGATGAGCGCCAGCAAGGAGCCGGCTGCGTAATTAAGTAAGAGGCGCGAAATAAACGTCCTGTACACCGTCAAAGAGGATGCCTTCTTTCCGTTTCGCGATATTTTCGGGCATGCCCGCTTCTATCTATATCGGCAGCAATCATGACTATTTTCATAAGTCGATTGGAACTTTTTGTGTATAAGCCCTCATTCCGGATGGTCCGATGGCCGCTCGCATGAAAAACTTGCCGATATTTAGTCTTTAAGAACTAGGCACTCAGACCGATTAAGGATTAGAGGCAACCTGTTCTTTTCGCCTTCTTATCAGCGCCATCTTAAAAAAATAAATATTTTAAAAATTAGGTAATCGCTTTCAATTGTTGGATCCCTTACGGGGCGCCGTCTCCGCCGATTTGGGAAGTTGTTTTATGTCACACCTCATGTGATTTATTTCACATTAACACCTATTTTAATATGCTAAAATTCCATCGAACAAAGGTTTTGGGACTCCCGGATCCCCCATAAAATCGGCCTTTTTTACCGCCCCCGACACTGATTTCCGTTATTAAAATGTCTTCACATTTTAATATATATATTTCATTCACTGGAGGTCTCTATCATGAAGAAAGCTTCAATCATCCTTAGCAGTGCCCTGCTGCTCGGTGTATTGGCCGGCTGCGGGTCGAACAATGACGCGAACAACGCGAATACGGCAGAACCGGCAAACAACGCGGCGGCGACTAACGAAACAAACGCGGGAAGCAACAATGCGGCTGCAGAGCAAGGCAAGTATCAAGACGGCGTATACTTTGCCAAAGGTGAAGTGGATGCGGAATCCGGCTGGCAATCCTACGTTACCCTGACGGTATCCGGCGGCAAGATCACGGAAGCCAAATGGAACGGGTTGAGCGAGAAAGCTCCTGTCGATAAAGTGACTTACTCCAAAGAAGGCAAATACGGAATGAAAGCTGGCGGCGCTTCTTCCGAATGGCATGAGCAAGCCGAGAAAGTCGAGCAATTCCTGATCGAGAAACAAGATCCTAAAGCAGTCACTTTGAACGATGAAGGCAAAACCGACGCAATTTCCGGTGTTTCCGTCCATGTAAGTGAATTCTTTAACTTGGCTGATCAAGCGTTGGCTGCCGGTCCAGTTGAAGCTGGTCCTTACAAAGACGGTACCTACCATGCGGAAGGAGCCGCTTTCGACGAACATTCCGGTTGGAAAGATACCGTTGATGTCGTTGTTGCCGCAGGTAAGATCGTTAAAGTCAACTTCAGTGGCGTAAACGACAAAGGGGAAGACAAGAAGCAATACTCGATCGACGGCAAATATGGCATGAAAGCCGGCGGCGCGCAAGCCGAATGGCATGAAGAAGCGGCTAAAGCCGAAGCTTATTTGGTTGAAAAACAAGATCCGGCATCCGTCACATTTAACGCAGAAGGTAAAACCGATGCTATCGCCGGCGCTTCGATCACGCTGCAACCTTTCTTCGAACTCGTTACCAAGGCACTTGAATCCGCGAAATAATCGCATATTACCACCCACCCTAAAATGAGAAGGTGAATCTCTTGAAGAAAATCGTAGTTTTGGGCGGCGGTTATGGCGGTGTTGTTACTTCCAAGCATCTGGCCAAACTGTTCAAAAAAGAAAAAGACGTGGAGATCCAGCTGATTGACCGGAACCCCTATCACACGTTGCTGACCGAACTGCATGAAGTCGCAGCGAACCGGGCACCTGAAGATTCGGTCAAAATCGAACTGAAGAAGATTTTTGCCGGGCAAAAAGTCGACGTAGTTCTGGATTCTATCGATGCCATTGATTTTAACGCCAAAGAACTTCGTTCCGAGCTAAATACCTATAAATACGATTACCTCGTTATCGGTACCGGTTGTAAACCGACCTTCTTCGGGATCCCGGGCGCTGAGGAGCATGCGTTAACCCTGTGGTCCTATGAAGACGCCGTGCGTCTGAAAGAGCAAGTACGCAACAAGTTTAGTGAAGCAGCCAAGGTTCGCAATGCAGCCAAACGCCGCAAAATGCTGTCCTTCGTCGTGGTAGGTGCCGGCTTCACCGGCGTGGAATTGGTTGGCGAATTGGCCGAGTTCCGCGACGAGCTCTGCAAAGAGTTCTTTATTGATCCGAGCGAGGTGCGTCTGGTCGTCGCCGATATGGCTCCGAAAATCCTGCCGATCCTGCCGGACAAATTGATCCAAAAAGCTGCGAAACGACTGCACAAGATGAACGTAGAAATCATTACGAGCGCCAAGATCACCGGCGTTACGCCAACCAGCGTACAGCTTGGCGAAGGCCAAGAACTGGAAGCCGATACGATCGTTTGGACGGCTGGGGTCGAAGGCTCCGAGCTCGTTGGCAAGCTCGATGTGAAACAGGAAGGCCGCAAACGGATCGTGACCAACGATAAGCTGCAAAGCATCGATCACGAGAACGTTTATATCGTCGGCGACAACATCTTCTTCATTCCGGAAGGCGAAACCCGTCCGGTACCGCAGATGGTTGAGAACGCCGAGCAAGCCGGTCCTCTTATCGCACATAACATTCATGCGGACATTCACGGCAAACCGAAGAAGTCTTATAAACCGGGCTTCCACGGAACCATGGTATGTATCGGCAGCCGCTACGGCGTAGCGAATGTCGGCCTGCCGAATAAAATGTTTATGCTCAGCGGCTTCATGGCGATGTTCAGCAAGCACTTGATCAATATGTACTATCTGTTCACCGTGGCTGGTTTTGCCAAAGTATGGACTTATATGATGCATGAATTCTTCCATGTGAACAATCGCAGAAGCTTTGTTGGCGGTCACTTTGCGAAGCGTTCGCCCAACTTCTGGCTCTTGCCGCTGCGGATCTTCGTTGGCTACAAATGGCTGGAGGAAGGCATCGACAAGCTTCCGAAAGTGTGGAAAGATCCTTCGAACATCTTCCTGATCCCGGCTTCGCCAAATGCTGACGTCATCTCGGCGGCCAGTGAAGCAGCCGGTGAAGTAACCAAAACCGTAGATGCCCAAACCGCAGCTTCGGCTGTAGAAAGCGCCTCGACGGCAGTTACCGCCTTACCGGTGCCAGGATTTATCAAATCGATCGTTGGCTGGTTTATGGATGTGTTCTTCTACACTTCAGACGGCGGTTACACCGCTCTGGCTACCGTATTCCAATTCTTCATGGTCTTTGCGGAGATCGCGCTTGGCGTCATGATTATCGTGGGTCTGTTCACCGCAATCGCTTCGGCAGCCACTGTCGCGCTCGGCGTCATGATCTGGTCCTCCAGCATGGCTTCGACGGAAATGCTGTGGTACATGACCGCAGGCGTCGCTTTGATCGGTGGATCGGGCAGCGCGTTTGGCTTGGATTACTACGTACTCCCTTGGCTCAAGAAACAATGGAAACGAATCCCGCTCGTGCGAAGATGGTATCTCTACACGGAATAATGACAGCTCTTTATAAAACCTTGAACCGGAGTAATGAGCGCTTGGCGCCCATTACTCCCCTTTTTCTCCTTTGCCGAAATCGGTGTCAGGGTCCCTGCAAGCCTACCTGCTTTTAGGTGCAAGTTCAAAAAGTCAGGTTTTGAGTTCTTGCTTCGTGGTTGAAAGATGACTTTTTTGAACTACCTCTTTAAGGAGTGTGTGTCTTTATGAATCATCCTAAGCTCATCCAAGACGCTTATCGCTTATTGCAGGGCGAAATCTCGCCCGAGGCCGGCATAAAGTTAGATTTACCCCATGAAGAAGTAACCCCACTAGCCGTTCTACTGGAGCAATACGACATGACGCCGGTACGCCAGTGCCAGCTGTTATCCATTTACATCGCAATCAAGCTCGCTCTTCAACGCCACAGCGAATGCAGCTCCCTCGCCCCTGGTGAAACGCTGACCCGCAAGGTGTTGGACGGCGACTATCTATACAGTTTTTACGTCGAGCTTTGCCTCAAGTGGGAAGAATACGACCTGCTGACGCATCTTGCTCCTATTATCAAGCAAATGCAAATCAAACGCGTCGAGGGACGCCCCGAGGACGAGCGCTTGATCAAGGCCTTGGAACTATTTCTACAGCTAGAGAACAACCGCAGCACCGCCACAAAGGCAATGTGAGACGCAAAATTGCCATCTGTCGTCTTCGCACAGCAACCGCCGCTACGGATCTGGAACGCAGACCGCTAATCCATGCCAGGAGGGATCGCCATGAAGCTTGAGGAATCGCTGAACATCTCTTTGAATACGGTCGATCGGGAAATCGAAAACATGGTGAAATACGACCGTGACGTCCCCCGTTCCTCCCAGCTTGCCAAAAGCATCGTGGAGCTGATCCGTTCAGGCGGTAAGCGGGTTCGCCCCCTGATGGTCATCGTCGGCAGCCGGTTTGGTCCGAGTCCCGATCCCAAGAAGGTATGGCGGCTCGCTGCCGCTGCAGAGTTTATTCACGCCGCTTCTCTGATCCATGATGACATCATTGACGATTCGACGTTGCGCCGCGGACAGAAAGCGATGCATATCAAGCTGGGCGTCAGTAGCGCCTTGCATGTCGGCAATTATATGTCCGCCAGAGTCATCGAGCTGATCTCCGTCTATTCCGCGGAACGGGAGAAATTCGTTTACGACCTCTCCTCCCTGGCTACGACGAAGCTTTGTTTAGGCGAATACCAGCAACTCTCCCATCTGTTTGATTACGACGTGACGATTCCGGAATACTTGGAGAAGTCCAAGAACAAAACCGCTCAACTCATGGCGACCTGCCTGCAGATCGGCGCGAAGGCCGCCGGCGCGAACGAAGAGACTGCTCAGTTGCTGTATACCTTCGGCGAAAAGCTTGGCATGTCTTTCCAAATCCGCGACGATGTGCTCGACTTCACCCAATCTTCCGAGAAGCTGGGCAAGCCGGCCGGCAGCGACCTGCGCAGTGGTCAGGTGACGCTTCCCGTCCTGTACGCCCTTCAGAATAAGGATCTGGCGCCATCGATCCGGGCGATTACGGCAGACAGCCCCTCTGCGGAAGTGGACGCCGTTGTAGCGGCGATCCAGGCGAGCGGCGCACTGGAGCAAACCGAGGAACTGAGCCGCCGGTACCTTGGTGAAGCACAGGACATCATTGATCAGTTGAGTCCGTATCCGGCGCACCGGGATCTGCAAGCGCTTCTGGATTATTTTGGCGGACGGGAGAAGTAATTCATACGATAAAGCGCGAATCTCAGGGATGAATGTCCTTGAGGTTCGCGCCTTTTTTTGCGTTATAAACAATTTCCTTGATTTTCCGATATATGGGTTAGAGTGATTTCGAATAGGGGGTTGCGTTCATATGCGAATCACACCTATGAGTCAAAACCAGAAGAATTTCAATGCGCTGCATCAAGTTGTTTCTATGCTGAATGAACGTGCGCAGCAGAAAGATTGCGGAGTCGAGCAAGAGCTTCTCACCCAGAAACTAGCATTGGCCGAGACGACGAGGAGCGATCAGCAACAAAGCAACCCGACAGGGGTAACGATAAGTGTCGGTGCCTCAAATTTAAACCGGGCGATATCCACCTACGATAACTTATTGAACGGGTTGGAGCCGGTGGAGAAATATATCGCTGTACTGGATAAGCGAGAACAGGCCTTACAAGATGCCCGGGACAACCCACAAACGAGTGCGGAAGAAATGGCAACACTTGAGCAAAGCGTAAGTCTGATCAAATCCCGCATCCAGGATCAGGTTAACCTGATGACCGATTTTTATGGGAAATTCTATATTGGCGTGAGTCGGCTGAATCAGCAGGCTCCCCTGTTGCCGCCGGGACATAACTCCCTATCGGCCCAAGATTTGGGATGGAGTAATTTAACGGGGAAAAGCGCTGCCGAGATCGGAGATCTGTACCGCCGCACCGTGACGGAACTGTCCGATTATCAAGCGCAGCTCGAACAAACGGCCGGGATCATCTCGAAACCCCGCAACAACACAGTGGATCGCAACTCACAAGAATGGCAGGCTGAAATCGAGGAACTGGACCGTTCCCTCCGGCCCTTTAAAGTCATCGAAAAGATGGAAGTCGACTACTCCCAGCATATTAATATCCGAATCTAAGTTAACCCCCCACGTCTGTCGCTAGGCGCGGGGGGTTTTTAGCTTAGCTATTTCAACAGAAAGTAATCGGCGAGCGTAAAGAACAAAATCACCATGCTGATTACCTGGTTTAAATTGTATGAGGCCACGTTCATGCGTTTTCGGTTCGACGGTTTGATGATTTTGTGCTCCGTCATCAACAGCAGGATGGCCAAGATGATTCCCGTGATATACAGCCCCCCCAGGTGGCGTATGGGGATTAAAGCAATCAGCAGCAGAACCATGATGAAATGCAACCCTGCAGCGATACGCAAGCCGTTCCTCAACCCAAAGGCGCTGGGAATGGACCAAAGGCGGTGACTACGGTCAAAATCGATATCCTGAGAGCCGTAGATAATATCAAACCCGGCGATCCACAACATGACGATCGTGCCGAGAATAAACGGCGTAAACGCAAACTGGCCGGTGACGGCGAACCAGGCGCCGATCGGAGCCGAAGCGATCGTAAACCCAAGGTACAGATGACTGAGATACGTAAACCGCTTCGTATAGGAGTAAGACGAGATGAGGAAGATAGCGACCGGCGACAGGATCAGGCACAGGATGTTCAACATCCCCGCGGCAAAAATAAAGATCGCATAGTTGATGACAACAAACACCAGCACCTCCTTCGACTCCAGCAGCTTCCGCGGCAGATGGCGATGCGCCGTGCGCGGGTTTTGCGCGTCAAAGACGCGGTCGACCACGCGGTTAAAGGCGTTTGCCCCGTTTCGGGCCCCGATCAGGGCGATCAGCCCCCACAGCATCACGCGCCATGACGGGAACCCTTCCGCGGCCCAAATCATCGAGATGATAGCGAAGGGCAGCGAAAACAATGTATGCGAAAACATCACCAATTCGCTGTACAACCGGATTTTGGTGCCGATTTTACGGGCTACTTCCATGGGATGGTCACTCTCCTTTAAAGCATTCTGCATTAAGCCCCAACACTACAGCGCCCGGCCCCTTCGAGCCATCCCTACTAGCCGCCAGATAAATAGCGGTAAAATGTACCGCTATTTATTGGAAAACTGCCGGTATGACCGAAATAGCGGTATTTTCTACCCTTATATCGCGTCTAAAGTCGGGTTATTCCGGCTTAGTCGGTAAATAAGGGTACTTTATACCGCTATTCGGGCGACCAGAGGTTGGGAGCAGCGAAATAACGGTATTATTTACCGTTATTTCGCCGGCCTGGGCGTTGGCGGGGCCGGGGCGGGGGGGCCGTTACGCCAGCTCCGCCAGTACGGCTTCGAGCGCGTCCAGCATGCCGCGCACGTCGTCCTCGGCGATGACCAGCGGCGGTTGGAAGGCTAGAACGTTGCGGTTTACGCCGTTCTTGCCGATGATATAACCGCGGTCCAGCATCCCCTCCAGCACGTCGTCGACGAGCTGCGCGCCGCGTTCGGGCTCTTCGGCGCAGAGCTCCGCGCCGAGCATCAGCCCCGCGCCGCGCACTTCGGAGACGTTCTGCGGGAACCGCGCGGCGAGGCGCGTCAGGCCGCCGCGCAGCAGCTCGCCGAGGCGCTCTGCCCGCTCGGGCAGGCGATGCGCCTCGATGTAGTCCAGGACCGCGAGCGCGGTCACGGACGAGACGGGATTGCCGCCGAACGTGGAGGCGGATGGCCGGTTCAGGCTGGCTGCGATCTCGTCGGTGGTGGCGAAGCCCGCCACCGGGATGCCGCTGCCGAGCGCTTTGGCCATCGTCAGGATGTCCGGCGTGACACCGTACCGGTCCATGGCGAACATCCGGCCCGTCCGGCCAAACCCGGTCTGAATCTCATCGGCGATCAGCAGCACGCCGTGCTGCTCCAGCAGCCGCTTCACTTCAGCGAAATACCAGTCCGCCGGCGCGATGATGCCGGCATTGCCCTGGATCGGCTCGGCGATCATTGCGGCGATGGTATCGCCCTTATCCGCCAGTGCCGCCTCCAGCGCCGCGAGGGAGCGGCGTGCCGCTTCATCGGCGCTAAGCCCCCGCTCGTACGGCCGGGGGATAAACGTGACGTCCGTGTCCTGCGCCAGCTGTGGATCGGTCCGCCACATCTGGAGACCGGTCACGCTCATCGTCAGGTACGTCCGGCCGTGCAGTCCCTGCTCCAGCGCCAGGAATCCCCGCCGCCCCGTATGCATGCGGGCCAGCAGCAGAGCGCCTTCATTCGCCTCCGAGCCGCTGTTGACGAAGAACGTCCGGCGCAGATTCCCCGGCAGCACATCGGCTAGCCGCTCCGCCAAA
Source organism: Paenibacillus rhizolycopersici (assembly GCF_014947195.2). Taxonomy (NCBI): domain Bacteria; kingdom Bacillati; phylum Bacillota; class Bacilli; order Caryophanales; family Paenibacillaceae; genus Paenibacillus; species Paenibacillus rhizolycopersici. Next base: position 15,897 of record NZ_JADCNN020000002.1, read on the forward strand.
TCCACGTTGGGCTGCGTCAAATAGATCGTGCAGGTATGCTGCAGCGTCCGCAGTTGCTCGGCTGTCCGTTCGGCGATTTCCGGGTTGCAGTGGCCGCTGGCCACAACGGATACGCCGGCAAAAAAGTCCGTATACCGCTTGCCGTCATGCCCGTACAAATACTGCATTTCTCCCTTCACCAGCTGCGGTGGGTTCCGATAAAAGTGGCTGGTGCATGGATAGAAATATTGCTCCCGCTTCTTCAACACTTGTTCCGGTCCAATATAGCTCTGCATATCCCTTCGCTTCCTTTCCCCCGTTAGGCTCGGCTTACTGCTGCTTCCGCCTCGTTAGCCGAAGCCTCTTCTCCGGCGCCTGCTGCCCCACTGGCGCTGCCGCCGTCAAATTGCAGCACGCCCAGCGTATAGCCGGCATAAACCGGCGTCATTCGACCAAATTGATCCGTAGCAGCATCCGGATTAGCCAGCGCCGCCTTGTAAGAACGCACGATCTCGGCCAACTGCTCTGGCTTGTAGGTTGCGCCTTCGATACGGAAGACCGATAAGCCTGCCTCAAGCAGCTCTTTCAGGACCGGCATCAAGCAGAGTTCCTTGGCCATCATCAAATGATTGCGGCCATGGACGTCCCGGTAGACCGGGTTTTCGCCTTTATCTGTCTTCAGCACAAGGATACTGTTATCGACATAGTGGTTATCTTCCTCCGCAATGGCTTGGTACACTTCGGCGTTCTCGTACAAGTCATGCTCCATATACATGATCGCAGGCGAACCGTGTACGATGGCCTCCAGCGGTCCTGGCGCATGTGCCAGCAGCCCCGCCAGATCCTTCAGCGGCAGCTCCATCGATGCCGTCAACCGACCAACGCCAAGCCCACGGTAAAAATCGGCCGACAGACGATTGTACACATTCAGATTGAAATCGCCCACCAGTGGGTAACCTTTGCCGACAAACTTGCGAATGGCACCCAGATTAGTTACCATCAGGCCGTCGATCGGCAACCGCTCTCCAAACAGCAATCCTTCATAGAGATCGAAATGCTGCTCCGTCATCATCCGCGGCAAGCCAAGGTACAGCTTGGCATTCCCCTTCAACGCCGCCAGTTCCTTCACGTCTTCCTTCGTAAACGGCCGATCCGGCTCGAATACGTCACCGGACAGATAGAGATGATCGGCTCCTGCCTCCAGTGCGGCTTTGGCCTGTGCCATGTTATTCACATGCACGGCTATGCCCGCAACAACTCCATTCTGCCGTCCTGCCCCCTTCTTCTCTTGAGCAACGGCTACGAGCGCCTCACGGATAGCCTCAACGCGCTTCTCGCCAAGCTCACGCTCCTCTGTCGGCGTGCTGAACACCTTGCCCGTGCTGTAGAACTTGCCCGTCCCTTCATATCTCCGGTTGATGTTGGACAACCCCGGACGGCCAAACGCATACCCGGTTGAGAAATCACGCTTGCGGTTTTCGTACAGCAGCTTCGTGTCCCGGCTGCGATCAAAGCCAACCGGGTCGTTGATGTAGCGATCGATCGCGTCCCCATACGCCTTCACGAGCATGATGACGAATGCCGCGTCACGCATGCGTCCTTCGATCTTGAAGGAAGTAATCCCGCCGTGGATGAGCTCCGGAATGTGCTCGTACATGAACATGTCTTTGACGGCCAGCGGGTATTCCGCCGGATAGACGTTGCCGTCTTTTTTCACACGATAATCCCAGCGGCACGGCTTCAAGCACTTGCCCCGGTTGCTGCTCATGCCGAACACCATCGAGCTAAAATAGCAGTTCGCCCCATGCACCGAGCACATATCCCCATGCACGAAATACTCCAACTCCATACCAGTCGCCTGTTGCAGATAGCGGGTAGTCATCAGATCCATCTCGCGCGACGTGACGACACGGGTCACTCCCATCTCCTGCAGGGCCCGAACCATTTCCACGTTGTGCACGTTCATCATGACGGAGGAATGGACCTTGATGTTTAGGCCCATTTCACGGACCAAGGACAAAACGGCGAAATCCTGTACGATAATCGCATCCGGACCCGCCGATTCCAAAAATCGCAAATACGCCTCCGCTTCCTCCAGCTCGCCTTCGTTCAGCAGATTGTTGACGGTGACGTACACTTTTTTGCCGAGGCCGTGCGCAATCTTGACCGCCTCCGTGATTTCCTCCAGGCTAAAATTGAAGCCTTTACGCATCAAGCGCATATTCAGGCTAGGCCCCCCGAAATAGACCGCGTCGCAGTTCTCTCCAATCACTTGTTTGAAAATTTCAAATGTTCCCGTGGGCGCAAGCAGCTCGACTTCTTTCCCATTAAAAAAACGTGCCACAGTCGTTTCCCCCTCACATGATTAAATGCCAACCTATCAACCTATCCATCCAATTCTATCTACCTTCTTGTATTGCAGGAAATACAACATTCTTACGCTTTCCTCGCTTGCCCACTCCAAATGTTGCAGAAATTGCAACAATCCGCACAGGGGAGGGCAAGCAAGCCGAGGTGCAGCACAGGTGCGCAAGGCACAGCGCCAGGAGCTATGATGCAACGTGTTAGCGCAGATGTGCGAAGCACCAGCCCCCGGTTCAAATCAAGCGGTACACCACGGCCGCTGCCGCCAGAATGATGTAGGATGCAACAAACCAGGTGTCCCGTCCCTTCCAGGCCAGCAGGTGATATTCGGAACGCGGCGCGCCGATCGTGTAGCCGCGGGACTCCATAGACAAGACGAGCTCCTCCGCCCGCCGAAAGGCGCTGACCGTGACCGGGACGAGCAGCGATACCAGCATGCGCCCTTTCTCCTTCCAAGGCAGCTCCTTCAGATCCGCACCGCGGGCAGCCTGCGCCTTGAGGATTTTGTGCGTTTCGTCCAAAATCGTCGGAATAAAACGCAGCGCGATGCTCATCATCAACGTTAGGCGTTCGGAGGAGATGCCCACCCGTCGCAGCGGCTTCAACACGCCGCTGAGCCCCTGGTTCAGCAGCCCCGGCGTCGTCGTAAACGTCAGGATCGCCGTGAACGATACCAACAGCCCCATGCGAAAGGCTGCGATCAGCCCGCTGCTTACTCCTCCGCTGTACAACGTCCAGGATCCGATGCGCCAGAGCGCCGCCCCGGATTCCACCGTCAAACACTGAACGACGAAGATAAACACCATCAGTACCCACAGCGGTTTGGCTGCCTTCAGGTAATATTTCAGCGGAATCTTGGTCGACAGCATGTAGGCGATTGAGAATGCGGCAGCCACAGCCAACGCAGGCCAAGAGCCCACGGCCACAATCGCGACCAGGTAGAGGACCATCCCGGTCAACTTGGCCCGAGGGTCAACACCGTGTACCCAGGAGCCGGTATCGATGCTGCGGCCGAACAGCAGTTTATTACGCATCTCCACCGCCTCCTTCTCCGAAAGCGCCGGCTGGGACGAACTCTTCCATACGGCCCTCCGCTGTCCGCTCTGCCTGCAGCCGGGCCAGTCGTTCCGCCAGCGCCGCCGCCGTCAGACACGGCGGCTCACCCGTCAAGCCGAATTGTGCCGCCGCCTTATTCCAGTAACGAATGCACGCCGGAATCGCCAGTCCTTCGGCCTCCAGACGCGGCGCCTCTCGTGCCAGCTCCGCGGCGCTGCCTTGAAACGATTTCCGCCCCTCTTTCATCACGATCCACTGCTCCGCGAACGGGAGCATCTCTTCCATCCGGTGCGTGACCACGATCACCGTTTTTCCCGCTTCGCGGTGCAGCCGGGACAGCATTTCGGCCAATTCGGCCCGGCTTTGCGGATCCAGCGTCGCCGTCGGTTCGTCGAGGGCAAGAACGTCCGGCTCCATCGCCAGCACCGAGGCAATCGCTACTTTGCGCATCTGTCCACCGCTCAGGTGAAACGGGTTGCGGTCGAGGAACGAATCATCCAGGCCGACCTGCGCTAACGCGCGGCTAGCTCGCTCCTTCGCTTCGTCTAAGGAACAGCCGAAATTGAGCGGCCCAAAGCAAAGATCCTTTTCCACCGTATCCTCGAACAGCTGTTGCTCCGGGAACTGGAAGACGAGTCCGACTCGGCGCCGCAGTTCGCGCATCGGCGGCGTCTTGCCTCCGGCTTGCATCGTCACATCCAGTACGCGAACCGTACCGCCTGTCGGCTTCAGAATGCCGTTAAAATGCTGCATCAACGTCGATTTCCCCGATCCGGAGGCCCCGGCTATTCCGGCAAACACCCCGTTTGCCAGGTACAGGTCGACCTCCCCCAGCGCGCTATGCCGCCATGGGCTGCGCTCATCATAGGCAAAGTGCACTTGTTTGAACTCGATGGCCATCAGAGATCCGCCTCCTCGTCGCCGACCCGTCCTAAGCCGACAGGAAACGGTACTCCTCGCCGCTTCAACTCCTGCTGTAATCGTATCCGGTACGGGGCAATCAACCGGCAATCGGCCATCAGCGTTTCATTGCGAAACAGTTCGCCCGGCGTCAGGTCGGCAGCGACCGTCCCGCCACCCAGTACGATCGCTCGGTCAGATGCCAGGATCTCGTCGGCATCATGAGTGATCGACACCATCGTGTAACGGCCGCTTTGCTTCATCTCCCGCAGGATGGCGAGCAGCTCGCCGCGGGCTTTCTCGTCCAGCATCGAAGAAGCCTCGTCGAAAATCACGATGCCCGGTTCCATCGCCAATATCGAAGCGACGGCCACCCGCTGTTTTTGCCCTCCCGACAGCTCAGCGGGATGTTTGGGCAGCAGATGGCCGATTTGCAGTTTATCCGCATATTCCCGCACGCGGGTCACCATTTCCTCCCGCGGCAGGTTGCGCCCCTCCAGACCGAAGGCGATATCCTCTTCAACAGTGGCGCCGATAAATTGATTGTCCGGATTTTGAAACACCATCCCGATCCGCGGACGCAACCGCTGGACCGTGTCCCGATTCAGCGGGGTTCCTTCCACATCAACCGTGCCGCCATTGACGGCTAACAATCCGCCTAGCAGCTTAGCTAGCGTCGATTTGCCGCAGCCATTGGGGCCCACCAACGAAACCCAGCTGCCCGAAGGGATACTCAGTGTGATTTCGTGAAGCACGGGATGCGCCGGGTGATATGCGAAGGAAACCTCCCGAAGTTCATAAGCCATTCCGGTTTCGCCCATTTTTCTCTCCCCCCTCAGGTATACTAAGCACGGGGCAGCCCCAGCTTAAGCCGTTTCCGCCAAAAAGCCTTCAAATAAAGATAGCTTCGACAGAGACGGAATCAAATATCTTACGGCGATGCCGACAGCAATACCGGTCAAGACCCCCATAATCAACAGCATCGGTAAGTAATAGAAGATCTTCGACGTATTGAAGTACAGGGCAGCAGCCGTCAACTGCCCGATATTATGGGCGATCCCCCCGACGATACTGATCCCGATCACGCTCAGTCGCTTGCGGCCAACTAGCAGCAGGAACCACATCGCCGCAAAGCTGAACAGCGCCCCCATAATACTAAACAAGAAACTGGAAAAGGTCCCGAATATAAATGCGGTGAGCAGCGTCTTCAGCAGTACCATCATCAGGGCGTCCCGAGCCCGCAGGAAATAGAGACAGGTCAGCACCATAATATTGGCTAGCCCCAGCTTCGCGCCCGGTACGCTCATGTTTACCGGAATCACGGATTCGACCAGACTAAGCACAACCGCTACCGCCGCGAAAATCGCCACGATCACCGTTCTTTTTAACATTAGATTGGATTGTTCATTTAACGAGCGCATCGACATCGTCTCCTTCTCCCGAGGATACCACTTCGACCATTAACTTATGTGGTAGGCATACGATCGTCCCGCCGTTCCGGTCGATAAACCCGAAGGTCAGGCACAATTTGTCCGGGCAATCGGCGTCAATCATCTCAATGCCGTAATCATGCACCTTCAAAATGTTGTAACCGTACTCCGTTTGGATGTCCACGGTCTGTTCTTCTCCGGTCAACTGAACCGTTTTAAACAGCTTCCCGTCAACCGTAATTCTCGCTACCCGGTTCTCATTGTTGTGATTGTTTTCACTTGAATTGCCAAGCCATCTCGGTACCAAGAACACTAAAGCGACGGCAACGATTAACCCGATCAACAGGATATCTCCGCGTTTCATGGCAAACTCCCTTATTTTTTGATTATATAAATCTTAGATGAACTCATTATACATGGTGCTTCCCGCGCTCTAGTGTGACAAATATCTCACCTCATGGAGTTTTCCCAGGGTTTCACAAAATCATCACTTTAGTAGGGATTTTATGGATAACTATTGCATTTTTAAAATATTCAAAGTATAATATTAAATTAGATTGTTATGACCACGTTGCAGTTCCTCAAAAGATTATAACTCTCCTTATACCAATCCGGTATGAAATTCCTATTTGAATGACCCAAGATAAGTAAGAATTTTGACGAATTTCTGATTCACACTGGCGCGGTCATCGGAGCCGCAAGGACAATTGAGAGGTAGGGCTTTTGTTGTTTTAGAAACAGGCAGTTTGTTGTAGTCGAGGCAGGAACAATAGGCCAGTCTTCACGTGTACATGAAGGCTTGGATAACAATACGAAGCGGGCATTGGCGCGAATAGCCGATGCCTGTTTTGCTTACACTAACGTTGTCTTTCCAAACAAAACCAAAGGGGTGTGTGAAATGCGCGAAGGTTTGATTCCTACCGTTCTTGGAGCTGTAGTATCCGCTTCAGCCGCATCACTGCTTGGAAGCAAGTATAAGCTTGCCGCTACCGGCGTACTTGGATTCGGTTTGGCCCATATTGTACTGGGTACGATCGACCTCATCGAGCACCGTTAGCATTCCGTTTGGGGGACGGACGACCCGGGAGCACTTGGCTTCCGGGTTATTTTTGTGGGGCAGTCGAGAGTATATTCCCAGCGCTTCCAACAAATAATGGGGATAATCCATAGAGAAAGAGGATTGCCCTATGAAGCTTACGGACCGAATTCGCAACCGTTTTGAGCATGACGGCGATTTTATTATGGAAGAGCATATTCTGGCCGGGCGGCCTGTACAAATCATGGGATTTAAGTCATTGATCGATCTGCCAAAAACGTGGGCAAATCTACAGTCCCGTGTCCGGGAGGCGGACCTTGATTTCTCGCTAGATACCGATTCGGCCTTGATCGTACTCAATAAGCTCGGTCAAATCATATCCGAACCTGACGAGGCCTCTCTGCTTGCCGTAATGACGTCCGGCGACCTCATCATCTGCTATGAGGATCCCGAAACTTACCTGGATGTCGTGCCCGTTCCAACCGCCTTAACCCGCAGCATCGAACAACCGTTAAATGAAAACGTGCTGCAGGGTTCGGCCAGCGCCTTTAACGACGATATTGCCACGAATATCGGCCTACTGAAGAAGGAATTGAACACCGCGTCTTTACGCACCAAGGTCTACGTCTCCGGGAATCACTCGCCCCGAAAATTGGCCTTGTTGTACTTGGAAGGCCAGGTTGAACCGGCTCTTCTCCGAGAAGTCATGGAGCGACTTGAAGCCAATAAAAACCGAGATCTCTATAACTTGCAGCGGGTTTGCAAAGCGCTGGGCTTTCAACCCTGGAAGGCGGTACCCAAATTCTACACCACCGAGTTGCCGACGGAAGCCGCCCATACGCTGCGCCAGGGGCGAGTCGTTCTCTTCCTGGACCGGTTTCCGTTTGCTATGATCTTGCCTGCACTGGTCGGCGACATCTTCATGATGGAGAACGATCGGAATTACCCGATCTTGTTTATGTACCTGATTCGAGGGCTGCGCATTGCCGGCATCATGCTCAATCTCATTATGCCTAGCCTTTACGTAGCTCTCGTTTCTGTAAATCCGGAAGTGCTCCGCATCGAGCTGGCGCTTTCCATCGCCGAGAGCCGTTCCGGGGTACCCTATCCGGCTTTCGTGGAGACTCTATTGCTACTAGTCGTACTTGAGCTCATCATCGTCGCCAGCGTCCGGCTGCCGAAAAGCATTGGTCCGACGCTAACCGTAGTCGGAGGGATTATATTAGGACAAGCCGTCGTCGAGGCCAAGCTCGTCAGCAGCCTGCTTATCATTATTCTTGCGGCGACTACGATTGCCAATTCGGCCGTGGTCGGATTTCAAAATTCGCTGCCTATCCGCCTGTTTAAGTATCTCACGCTGATTTTGGCTTCATTATTTGGTGTCCTCGGAATCCTATCCGGTCTGGTCATTATATGCGCCTATTTGGCTAGCGTAACAACCTATGGCATCCCCTACTTATATTTCATCAAATCAAAGGATGATTCAAATGGATAAAAGCCTACAAGTTGTGCTCGTACATATCCTGACCCACATCGGTCTGATCTTCTTTATCTTTCCGACGAACATCATCGATAGCACCGAATCGGCTCAATGGATACCCATCCTGCTCGGCTTCCTGCTTCATTGGATCCTAATTTCCCTATATACCAAAGGGTTAAGCCAATTTGAAAGTCAGAATCTGCTGGATATTTATAGCCAATTTGGCAAACCCGTCGCCGTGATTTTCTTATTGCCCCTGTTCATTTACATGTTTATGGTGATATCCGTGACGATCCGGGCGTACGCGGAGACGATCTCCCTCGTGTTTCTGTCCAATACGCCGTTATGGGCGATTATGTTGTTGACCTTGTTGATTTCAGCCTACATCACCTCACTGGGGGTGCAGGCTCTTTTTCGTACTGGCGTGCTCATGGCCCTGATCTTCTTTCCGCTGATCGTCTTCGTCTTGTGCATGTCTTTCCAAAACGTCGATTGGCACTACATCTTCCCCTTATGGAACAGCCGTTTTTCATTTCTTACGGATCCGGATTACCTGGAAAGCTCATTTGCGTTTTTCGGTGGGTTTATGTATCTCGGGTTCATTCAGCCAAAAGTGCTTTATAACCGAAAAAAAGTCATTTGGGGGAGCCTGTTGCTGCTCCCGTTCTTTCTTATCGCCGTTTATATTCCGGTCCTCACCTTTGGGGAGAATACAACCTCTCAATACCATTTTCCGTTTATCGTCGCGGTGGACACAATTGATATCACCTGGCTGATGTTCGACCGGATCACCATGTTCTTTCTGCTCTGCACCGTAACGTTTGTTATGTTGTTTACGGCTTTGACGGCTTGGGTCAATGTGGAAATCTTGAGGCGCTGCCTGCCGAAATCGATCCGGACCTCTTACATCGTTATCGGTCTGACCCTGCTTACGTTTATCATGGGCATCAACATCCCGGATTGGCAGGACGTCGATCTCCTATTTGGGTTGAACGCTTGGATGCGATTATATGTATACCTAACGATCCCCTCTTCGATCTTTATCCTGGGATGGATCTCCCGTCGAAAGGAAGCAACTGCTGCATGATATCCCGTCGTCTTCTTCTGAAACTCGCGATGGTTGCCTGCTGTACCTTAACCCTTAGCGGCTGCTGGGATAACCGGGATATCAATCATCGCTCTCTACCGGTCGTCATGGGGATCTCCCGGGAAGATTCCAAATACAAGGTGTTCCTTGATATCCCGCAAACGAGCGAGAACGGGACCCGTTCCATGCTCGTTACGCGTACGGGGCAAACGATTACGCAAGTAGTCGACGAAATTAGCTCAAATATGGAGACCCGCGTCGATCTGCTGCATTTGAAGGTCATCATTTTTGACCGGAAATATGCCGAGGAAGGACTTACCGACAGCATCTCCAGCTTCATGCGTTCTCGCGAGATTTCTGCCAAAGCGATGGTTGCCATTTGCGACGAGGATTTAGAGACTTTTTTTACCAAGCTCCAGAAGAATTCATCAACGGATCAAACCGTACTTTACAATTTTTTTGAAAAAAATGCGGGTTGGAGCCCGTCCGTCGCAGTAACGCGAACCTGGGAAATATTTCGCAGCATCCATTCTTATACCCGGGATATCGCCATCCCGATTATTAAATCGGGAACAAGCACGGTCATCGAAAACGTCGGAGCAGCCATTATTAAGAACGGCCGGATGGTTGGACAAATTACCGCGGACGAAACCCTGCTGATGAACGCCTTTAACGAAGAAAGTGCGCACGGCAAGATTGAGGTCATGAACCACGCCAGCGTGTTAATTGTCAGCAACTCCATGAAACACCGCGTTGCGCTGAAGGACGGAGACCCGTACATGCGCAGCCAAATCAACTTAAAGGTATCCGTTCTGGAAACCCGCGGGGGGCCTACCGTGGATGTAATCAAGGATGAACTAGAGACTCTGTTGACCCAACGCTTCAACAAGATGTTTAGAAATATCCTGAAGCACGAGGCGGACATCCTAGGGGTGGGCCAGTATTTTCGAACTCGAATCCCTCGGGACAAGTTGGCCCATTGGCGTACGGAATATCTGCCTCGTTTGAAGATCGATTTGGACGTGAAAACAACGATTCAAAATGAAGGCAATCTGAAAACCGTCAGGGATAAGCCCTTCAAATGAGGCGGAGCTCCGCCTATCAAACGCAAAGAATCCCCTCAGGCCAGCCGTGAGGGGATGAGGACAATGAGTAAGGCAGCTTATCCGCCGATCGCCATAGCTGAGAAGACAATCGGCCCTACTACTCTGGCTGTGCTATTGTTATCCTGATTTTCTACGATCAACTGATAGTTTTGGACGCCGAGCGGGGCATGTTCTACAAAATGCACGCTAATGAGACCCCAGTCGTTGAAGGCATCCTCCAGCTCTACCAACCCATAGAAAATTTCGGTGCCTGCTCTCCAAATGCGCACCAGGACATTCGGCGTATCTGACAGCGCTTCAACACCGATGGTCGCCTTCAGTTCGACACGGTTGGTTGTGGATGCCGGATTGGCCGGATCAATAAATACAGAAACCGCCGCAATTTGCACGCCACCGACTACCGGAATCGGAATGTTCACCCCGTTCGTTACCGGGGTCACGACAGTAGAGTTGTAATCCAAAATCGTCTTTGCCATATCTTCTTCTCTCCTTTACTAGGTTATGCTCTATTCTATGTAAGGGAGATTTCAGATTCCTAGATGATTGCATCAGTAGATTTGACTCATTTTTGCAAACAAGCACGAGGGCGGAGGATAGGCATATGATGGGTAATAAACCTTGGAGGTCAAAATTCAAATGAATGATTATCCCAGACCGTACCCTTACTCTGCGTATTCCGTACCTTCCCTGCCCCCCCACGCTTATCCTTACGGAGTGAATGTAGCTCCACCGTTTCTTCCCCCAGGCTCGTACCCAGGGATTACTCCCTATCCTTCGCGCTTTGCGTCCTGGGGCGAGCTGCCGCTTCAAGATTACGGGCAACAGCCGTTGGTTCTTAACATCAACCGGGCTGCCAAGCAAAACGAAACGTTCCGCACGGCATTATGGACAGGGAAACATTTTCAGGTTACCTTGATGAGCATTCCCGTTGGAGAAGATATCGGACTCGAGGTCCATCCTCACACCGACCAATTTGTACGGATCGAGGAAGGCCAAGGGGTTACACAAATGGGGGATACACCGGAAAAGCTGGATTTCGTACAAAATGTTCACGATGACGACGCCGTCTTCGTCCCCGCCGGGAAATGGCACAATATCACCAATACCGGCACCGTTCCCCTCAAGGTCTATGTGATTTACGCGCCGCCCCAGCATCCGTTCGGCACCGTGCATCAGACGAAGAAGGATGCAATGGAGGAAGAACGAGTTTAACGAGAATTCGGGAGGTTATTTAACCTCCCGATTTTTTATTGGTCCTAGGCCCATTTATTAATAATTTATATCCATGCTCGCACACATTTCATAGGGAGAACAACCTACAATCGATTTCTCCTTATTGATCACAATCCCTAGAAACGTTTCCCTATTTCTGCTATAGAAAGTAATATGTAACTCTTTAGTCGGCAAACTTCTTAATAACGTGTCGATTTCACTTTTTAGTAACTCCCCCTGCTGGGTCTTTACCAATATTATCGTTACTCTTACACCGTATTTATAGGTTTGCTTTTTGCTCTCCTTGATATCGATTTCAAACGGAAGCTGCTTCTGTTCTAAGATTGTTGTGATTTCCTCGACAGTGTTGTTTATTTGACTTGGGAAAGGCAATGAGACGAGCTTGTTTAGACTGGTCATCAGAAATGGAGATATAAACAGGAAGAGAACGAACAAGGTTATATTGAGAAGAACCATATCTGTATTCACTTTCTCATGCCGCCAACGTAGGAAGTAATAATAGACTATGACAATAACAATTAGGGTGATAACCCTAGGAATAACAGAGCCATCTTGATGCCGTGAAAAAATGATACCCCCGATCATTAAGCTGCACGATCCTCCAAATAGACAGCTCACTAGGATGACCCAGAAATTTGTTTTCACCGATCTCTCCCTCTCCTCCAACTTCTAAAAATACTTTCTGTCACAAATACGATCCTTCAGATGTCTTCTAGGATGTACTAAACAAAATAAAACTGGAGGAACCAATAATGAGCAAATGGCTAAGATGATATGGATAATATCATTATTGCTAAGGAAACCTTCAAATACAATGCAAATGGATCCGTTGGCCTTTTTTACAGATAGCTTATAAAGAAGCCGAAGCAACAGTCATACAATGCGCTTAAATGACGAAAGGGGAAGTTTTAGATGACAAATTTCATCGCGGATATCAAAATTCCAGATAGCAAACTAGCCGTAGAAGCTGCCGAATTATTGCGCGATCACGGCGACGACCTTTTGTGGAACCACTCGAACCGCGTCTTTCTGTTTGCGGCGATGAAGGGGAATTCGAGTCAAGTCAAATACGATGCCGAGTTGCTTTATATCAGCTCGCTCTTCCACGATCTCGGCTTGACACCCGCCTTCCGAAGCCCGGACAAACGCTTTGAGGTCGATGGGGCGAATGCGGCCCGCGACTTTCTGAGAAGCCGCGGCATTCCGGAAGAATCCATTCGATTGGTATGGAATGCGGTTGCCCTGCACACCACCGTCGGAATCGTGGAATACATGGAAACCGAGGCGGCTCTGATGAATTTCGGCGTCGGTTATGACGTCGTCGGGAAGAACTTTGATTTCATTCCGGCAGAAGTGCGGAAGCAAGTCGTCGAAGCTTTTCCTCGCGACCAGTTCAAACACAACATCTTGCATGCATTCTGGGAAGGCTTCAAGCACAAACCGGAAACGACATACGGTACGATGAACGCCGATGTGTGCGAGATGTTTCTTCCGGGCTATCAACGCCCGAACTTTTGCCATCATGTCCTTCACTCCAAGTGGGAGGAATAAGGGGATTGAGTAACTTTCCGGCAGAAGTTTGACTTTAATCGCAAAAACGCGCCCCCCGAAACCTCGGAGGGCGCGTTTCCACTTGCATTAAGGATGCTGGTGAAGGGATTCGAACCCCCGACCTACGCATTACGAATGCGTTGCTCTACCAGCTGAGCTACACCAGCAAGTTCGTTTTTAGCGAACAAAAATTATTATAACTCGTTTTCAAAATAATGCAAGCGCCAATGCTTGGTAATTACAATTTCTCGCGAACGGAGCGCAGCTTCTGCTCCGAGGAGCTGGCTTTGTCGCGGCGGTCGTCGATCTTGATCGACGTCGACACGCGGCCGGCACCCGACTGGAACGGCGCTTCATGGATGGCACGAATGGCGGCGAACACGTCGTCCAACGGCCCTTCAATAATCGTACTCATTGAGGTTAGGGTAAACGTAATTCCCGTCTGCTTCTCCAGCACCCGATGCAACTCAGCGACATAAGCGCTCAGGCTGGTGCTACCCGTTCCGATCGGAATGACGGTTACTTCAGCGATGGCCATAATCGATCCCTTCTTTCTGGTAGTGGTTTTGTTTTCAATCACGAGCTTGTTATTCAACCTACCTCCATTCTACCCATCCTTGCACTTGAAGATCAACCGATCTCTAACGGACTGTAGTGACCTTATTTGTCCCGGGAATCCGAACTTCGCTTTCTAACGGACCTTGGAGCCGCTATTTGCCTAGAATCTGCCCCATTTATACGTCTTCGCACCAAATAAGGGCCTTGGGGTCCGTTAGATTTCTTATTCGTCAGAAATTGCAGAAATAACGACTTCTCAGTCCGTTAGCCAACACCGTTCGAAAAACAGTTGCCGCCCCCCAACCATCCTCCTAGTTCCTCAGTCCCATTCATAAATGTTCACAATTCTCCCTCGTCCCCCACTCTCCGCATCGTTATAAGGACTGGAGATTTTCACGACGTTTTCAGGTCATTTACATGGTAAAAATTCGGTTTACAAACACAACATCTTGGGCTATCCTTAGATCAACGCAACAAAATATAGTGTGAACGGGTGATCCGGCGGACAAGCCTCCGGACCTTAAAAGGGAAGTGCGGTGCAAAGCCGCTGCGGTCCCGCCACTGTAATCGGTAGCTAGGCGCTAGAGACGAAACGTTCATCGAATCGTCTTGAAGGCCCAGCCGTTCGTCTGACCTTTATGCCACTGCGGCTTGATTCTAAAGCTGCGGGAAGGCGTCAGCAATGACCCGAAAGCCAGGAGACCTGCCCGTTTGGAAGACACCGACGGAAAACCTGCGAGGAACAGGGATGGTGTCCGCTTGCCGCTGAACCTTAGGGCTTCTATTTCTATGCCCAACGTGATCGTTATGATGCAGCGCATTCGGGCATGTCCACCCTCGTCGGGTTGGACATGCCCTTTTATATGAAGTAAAAACTCAGTTTATCGGGAGGAGAACTTTGTTATGGCATTGCTAAACCAGACGTATACCGGCCGAGACACCTTGCTGGATGAAGTCATTCAATTAGGCGAGGAAATCGTGCACAGTCGAAATCTCGAGGTGCTGCGTGAGAACGCCAATTTGAACGGGGAGAGCTTCTCCGGCAAGATGAGTAAATTCGGAAGCGAGTATGCTAAATGGTACGCAAACCATTTCGTGATGCCGGCCCGCTTGGTCCAAGCCATCCAGGACAATATTGTCTACGTCCACGATCTGGACCAATACGCCATCGGCACAACCAACTGCATCTTTATCCCTTTCGATAAGCTGCTGCGCGAAGGCTTCAATACCGGGAACGGCAGCGTACGCCCGCCATCCTCCATCATGACGGCGATGGCGCTGGTGGCGATCATTTTTCAATCCCAGCAAAACTCCCAATACGGCGGCGTATCCGCGAACAAACTGGACTTCGATCTCGCCCCGTACGTGGCCAAATCATTCGCCAAGTACTTCCGCAAAGGGTTGGATTACTTTGAGGAAGGCGATGCCAGCGCCGAGTTGGGCGACATTGCCATGAGCCGCAGCGACCTCCGAGACGGGTATCCGAAAGCCTTCAAATATGCGTTAAAGGAAACCGAAAGCGAAACGCTGCAGGCGGCCGAGAGCCTGGTCCATAACCTAAACACCATGTCGAGCCGGGCCGGCGGACAAATCCCGTTCACCAGTATTAACTACGGAACCTGCACCTCGCCGGAAGGACAGCTGGTAATCAGCTCCCTGCTCACCGCGACCATGCGTGGGCTAGGCAGCGGGGAGACGCCGATTTTTCCGATTCAGATTTTCAAATGCAAGCAAGGGATCAATCAAAATCCAGGGGAACCGAACTACTCCCTGTTCCTGAAAGCGGCGGAATGCTCAGCCAAACGGCTGTATCCGAATTTCGCCAACCTGGATGCCCCGCTGAACCTGATGTATTACGATCCGACGAATCCGGATACGGAATTCGCTACGATGGGCTGCCGCACCCGGGTGCTGGCCGACCGTTTCGGACGGAACCATCTGTCCGGCAAAGGAAATCTATCCTTTAATACGCTAAACCTCGTCAAAATAGGCCTTGAGCACGGGATCGAATTGGGCCATCGCAAGGAGGCCGATGAGCGCGGCTTCTACCGGGAGCTGACGCATTATATGGATATCGCGCTGGAGGGACTGCTGCACCGTTTCAACATCCAAGCCTCTCAGAAGGCGAAGGCTTCGGATTTCATGATGCGTGAAGGGGTCTGGGAGGGCGGCGAGGCGCTGGCACCGGACGACGCGGTTGGCGATCTGCTCAAACACGGTAGCTTGTCCATTGGATTCATCGGCTTGGCCGAATGCATGAAGGCCATGTACGGCAAACACCACGGCGAAGACGAAGCGGTGTATCAGAAAGCGTATGATTTGATCGCCTACATGCGCGACTATTGCGACCGCCAAAGCGAAATCCATAATCTGAACATCACGTTGTTCGCCACCCCGGCGGAGGGCCTGTCCGGCAAATTCACTAAACGGGACCGTGCGGTATACGGCCCGATACCCGGAGTCGTGGATCGCGATTACTACACGAATTCATTTCATATCCCGGTCTACTACAACCTCAGTGCCGCGCGAAAAATTGAACTGGAAGCCAAGTTTCACGGGCTTTGCAACGCGGGTGCGATCTCTTATATCGAGCTAAACGGCAATGCCCGCAGCAACCCGGCAGCGTTCCTGAAAATCGTGCAATTCGCCCTGCAGCAGCAGGTCAGCTATTTCAGCATCAACCATCCGATCGACCGGTGCTCGGCTTGCGGCTTCGAAGGGATTATCGGGGCAACCTGCCCTTCCTGCGGCAGGCATGAGAACGATGTGCATATCCGCCGCTTGCGCCGGGTGACGGGCTACCTGACCGGCGATTTCCAAACGCGGTTTAATGCAGCCAAACAAGCGGAAGTGCGCGACCGGGTCAAACACGACGTATGAATCTTTGCGGCTACTATCCCGAATCTATTAATGAAGGCGAAGGCTTGAGGGCGGCGATTTTTATCAGCGGTTGCCGTCATTATTGCAAGGGCTGCTTCAGCCCGAAGACCTGGAACTTCGATTACGGCGAACCGTTTACTTTGGAACGCGAAGCCGAAATCATTCATGACGTTAAAAATAACCCCCTGCTAAGCGGCTTATCGATCCTTGGCGGGGACCCTTTCTTCTCCGCCGCTGAAGTCAGCGGGTTTATCGACCGACTGGTTGCGGAGACAGGGCCTGTGTCGATTTGGATTTACAGCGGTTATACCTACGAAGAAATCATAGAACGCTCTGGCTCACCTGAATACGAGCTGCTAAGGCGCTGCGAGGTGCTGGTTGACGGAAGATTCGTAGAAGAGCTTCGCGACCCTTCCCTCCTCTATCGCGGGAGCTCCAACCAGCGGCTGGTCGATATTCAGCAAAGCCTGCGGCAGGGAAAGCCCGTATTATGGGAGTCCATGTTCTCTTTCTAGGTACATCTAAAAAGCTGACTTTTTGATCACGAACAATAGAAGTTTCTGGTATAATTAAAAGCCTGTGACCTTTGTCACAGTTTGACAACATTCATCACGGAGCGCGAGTACCCTTGCGCCCCCTTTTTTCACCCGTTATCTGCAATTTGAAAATTCAAGATTTGCGGTAAACACAGGCGGACTGCAGCATTCATTCCAACTTATTTCACGAAAGCGAGGATTCCTCTCATGCCCACTCTAGTGACCAAACCAAACAACCGACAACTTGCGTTTGACGGCGAGCGCCTTGGCGTCTATGCCGACCGTATTTTGCAAGGATTACATAACCTCGATAAAGAACGCCTATTACGCGGCGTGAATGCCAAGCTCCGTCGCGACGAAGTGAACGGCGAAGAGATCAGCAATGCCTTTACGATGTCCGCCCTGGAGCTCGTCAGCAAAGACGAACCGGATTGGAAATTTGCGGCTGCCCGTTCCCTGCTCACTTCCCTTTATAAAAAAGCAGCGGTCAACCGCCGTTACAAAGCTTACCCCGAGGAGCCGTACGGATCGTTCCACCACCTCATCTCCGAGCTGTGCAAGCTGGGCATCTACCGCGAAGAGCTGCTCGAGTGCTACACGAAAGAGCAAATTGAAGAGCTGGGCCGCACGATCGACCCTTCCTGCGATTTGCTGTTCGACTACATTGGCCTACTGACGCTGACCGAGCGTTACCTCGCCACCGATTTCGACGGACGGACGATGGAGCTGCCGCAGGAGCGCTATATGGTCATCGCGATGTACCTGATGCACAAGGAGCCGGAAGAGAAACGCCTGGAATTGGTGAAGGAAGCGTATTGGGCGATGAGCAACATTTATATGACCGCCGCAACCCCAACCATGTCCAATGCCGGTAAAAAAGTCGCCGGTCAGCTCTCCAGCTGCTTTATCGATACCGTAGACGATTCCCTTGAGGGCATCTTCGACTCCAACACCGACGTGGCTCGACTGAGCAAAATGGGCGGCGGCATCGGCGTCTACCTCGGCAAAGTCCGCGCTCGCGGCTCCGATATCCGCGGCCATAAAAATACCAGCTCCGGCGTCATCCCTTGGATCCGCCAGTTGAACAACACCGCCGTCAGCGTCGACCAACTCGGAACGCGGAAAGGCGCGATCGCGGTTTATCTGGACGTTTTCCACAAGGATATTCTCGCCTTCCTCGACTTGAAGCTGAACAACGGGGACGAGCGGATGCGCGCGCATGACGTTTTCCACGGCGTTTGCCTGCCTGACCTGTTCATGGAGGCGGTAGAAGCTCGCGGCGAATGGAATCTATTCTGCCCGCATGAAGTGAAGAAGACGATGGGCTGGAAGGATGAGAACGGACGTCCGTTGGGTCTGGAGGACTTCTATGATGAGGAGTTCGGAAAGGGCAGCTTCCGCGAAAAATACGCCGAAGCCGTCGCCCACCCTACCCTCTCGCGCATCACGATGCCGGCGATCGATATCATGAAGCGGATTTTGAAATCACAGTTGGAGACCGGTACGCCTTACATGTTCTATCGCGATACGGTCAACCGAGCGAACCCGAACCGCACGCACGGGATGGTTTACTCCTCCAACCTGTGTACGGAAATCATGCAGAACCAATCGCCGACGGTCGTCGAGCAAGAGGAACTGGTAACGAAGGACGGGCAAACCCGGATCGTCGTGTCCAAAATTCCGGGCGACTTCGTCGTCTGCAACCTGAACTCGATCCACCTGGCCCGCGCGGTGCCGGCTGGCGTGCTGGAGCGGCTCGTACCGATCCAGACGCGGATGCTGGACAACGTCATCGATATCAACAATATCGAAGTGCTGCAGGCGCAATACACGAACAGTCAATATCGGGCAATTGGCCTTGGCACGTTTGGCTTGCACCATCTGCTCGCGCTCGAGGGCATCCGTTGGGAATCCAAGGAGGCCGTGGAGTACAACGATGCGCTATATGAGAAAATCAACTACCTGCTGGTCAAATCCAGCATGGAGCTTGCCATAGAAAAAGGGAAATATCCGAAGTTTGCCGGTTCCGACTGGGAAACGGGGCATTACTTTGAAGCTCGGAACTACACGGACGGCACGCGCGAAGGCAAATACGTAACGACCGAACAGTGGCGCGCGCTGCAGAAGGAAGTGAGCTTGAACGGCGTCCGTAACGCCTGGATGTTCGCCATCGCGCCAAACGGCTCGACCTCGATCATCGCCGGCTCCACCGCCAGCATCGATCCGTTGTATGAGCTGCTCTCCTATGAGGAGAAGACGACGTACAAGATCGCTAACCCGGCACCGGATCTGTCTGAAAAAACGATCTGGTATTACAAGACAGCGTTCCTGATCGACCAACACTGGTCGATCGACATGGCCGGCGCTCGCCAGCGCCACGTCGACCAAGGGCAAAGCTTCAACCTGTACGTGCGGCCGGACATCAAAGCCACCGAATTCCTGGAGCTGCACCTGCATGCTTGGAAGGCCGGGCTGAAGTCGACGTATTATGTGCGCAGTCGGGCGTTGACGATTGAGGAGTGCGAAAGTTGTGCCTCATAGGGAACTCATCCCACCCCACCCCTCCCTTACCGTAAGGGAGGGCGCCCGAGGGCCTGCTGCCCTCTGGGCTCCCGCAATGAGAGGGACGTTGGAGTGACTGAGGCGCTCCTGCACGCTCTCCCCTGCGGGGATACGCTTTAGGTTGGCTCGTGGAACGCTTTTCGTGGACTCATCCCTCCCCACCCCTCCCTTACCGTAAGGGAGGGCGCCCGAGGGCCTGCTGCCCTCTGGGCTCCCGCAATGAGAGGAACGTTGGAGTGACTGAGGCGCTCCTGCACGCTCTCCCCTGCGGGGATACGCTTTAGGTTGGCTCGTGGAACGCTTTTCCCCCTTCGGGTACGTCTTACTTTGGGCGCACCCGGGTGACCTGGTAAACCGTGCTGCTCATAACTGCTGCTTTCGTCGCACCCGAGGGACTTTGGCGGGATGAGCCGCTTCTCGCCCTTCGGGCCCGCTCTACTTCAGGCGCTCCTGCAGGGCGGTGACTGCGACTTTGGTGGTGAAAGGTGATAAGGCGTGCGTAACCCTCGTTGTCCCTTCGGGATGCACTTACTTTTAATGAAATTGAGCGGCAGGGGCGTTTGAAATGCCACTGCGTGCGAAGAGGCGCTGTCCCCTGCGGGGATGCGCTCACGCTTGAGTATAAATACATGCGGGGAATGGGCCAGAGGGTGAAATGATTCTGAAGAAACGGTAGTGGTCGCCTTTGCGAGTGGATTTCTACAACTTCTGAATCTAGTTCAATCAGAGAAATCCGCGAGCAACAGCGATCGTAAGAACATTTCAGCCGGCGGCCCCCTCCCGCATGATCCACTACAAATTAAGGAGCGAAATCCCATGCAACTTCAAACGATATTCAACACCGAAGCCCCCAACAAATCAACGCGGATCATCGGCGGCGAAAGCTCGGGCATCTTGAACTGGAATGACATCCGCATGCCGCATATGTACAAGCTGTACAAAGTGCTGCTGCTCAACCACTGGATCGCGGATGAGATCCCGATGGCCAAGGACGCGCAGCAATTTGCCCTGCTCGATTCGGAAGAGCAGCGCACCTTTAAGATCAACATCTCGCTGCTGGCGGTACTCGATTCGATGCAAACGATGTTCGTTGGCGACGTAAAACGTTACTTCACCGACTCGTCGCTGGAGGCGATTTCGGCGATCATCGGTCAGCAGGAAGTGGTACACAACCAATCCTACTCCTACGTGTTGTCCTCGATCGTATCGGAGCAGGAGCAGAAAGAGATTTTTGAATACTGGAAGCATGATCCGGTGCTGCTGGATCGCAACAAGTTCATCTCCGACATCTATCAGAACTTCCGTAATAACGCGACGCCGCAGACGTTTTTTGAAGCCCTGGTTGCTGACCTTATTCTTGAAGGCATCTTCTTCTACAGTACATTCGCCTTCTTCTACAACCTGGCGCGCGATCAGAAAATGATGGGCACCAGCCAAATGATTTCGTATATCCAGCGGGACGAGAATCAGCATTGCTACTTCTTTGCCGAAGTGTTCAAGCAATTGCTGGTCGATTATCCGGAGCTGAACACGAAAGAAAACATCGACTACGCCTATCGCACGATCGACCGGGCGGTCGAGCTGGAAACGAATTGGGCGCATTATACGCTAAAAGATGTGCAAGGCATCGACTTGAACGAATTGTCCGATTACATCAAATATATCGCCAACAAGCGACTGACGTTGATGGGTCTGGACAAAGCGTACCAAGGCGTCGATATCAACTGCATGCCGTGGATCAAGCCGTTCTCCGACGAGGCGCTGAACGCGACGAAAACGGACTTTTTCGAGGCCAAATCCCGTAACTATGGCAAGGTTGGCGACGACAACGGGTTCGACGACCTGTAAGGACTAGAACGGCGCTATACATGATGGCGGCTCTTCTGCATTAGCTCTGCGGAAGAGCATTTTTTCGCAAAAAAAGTTTGTCCCATTTAACTTCGGTTTAAAAAAACGGGATATGCTATGATTAACTACCAAATCGGCCCAGTGCCGGAACATCGGAAGGACGTTAGCATTTATGGATTTACTGATTACCGTAATTATACTTCTGATCTGTCTCGTAGCCTCCAACATCATCAGCCACTATATCCCGTTGATCCCTACCGCGTTGACGCAAATCGCCCTTGGGGTTCTGATTGCGCTGGCCTTTAACGGGTTTTCGCTGGAACTCGAGACAGAATGGTTCTTGCTGCTGTTCGTTGCGCCCCTGTTGTACAACGACGGCAGGTATTTCCCCCGCGACCAACTATGGAATATGCGCGGGGCGATTCTGGGGAACGCAATTATCTTGGTGGTATTAACTACATTGGGTGGCGGTTACCTCATTCATGCGGTGATTCCCGACATTCCACTGGTCGCGGCATTCGCACTGGCCGCGATTCTGTCCCCTACCGATCCGGTGGCCGTCAACGGGATCGCCAAGCGGATTCATCTCCCCGAGAAGGTGCTGAATCTCGTCCGAGGGGAATCGCTGATCAACGACGCCTCGGGCCTGGTAGCCTTTAACTACGCGGTTGCTGCGGTTGTTACGGGGTATTTTTCGCTGCGGGAAGCCGTGTTCGATTTCTCCTATATGTTCGTGACCGGAGCCTTACTGGGACTGGTGCTCAGCTTAATCATGACCTGGATTCGGTTCTCCCTGCTCAAACAAGGGATCAAGGATGCCACGCTGCATTCCCTGCTGCAAATTCTGACGCCGTTCCTGATCTTTATCGTCACGGAGGAGTTCCTGCACGCTTCCGGTGTTATTGCTGTGGTTGTGGGCGGTATCGTGCATTCCCTTTTGCGGGAGCGAACGGAAACGATGCTGGCGGAGGAACAGGTGTTAACGGAAAATATCTGGTCCACCGTGCTCTTCATTCTGAACGGGATTGTCTTCCTGCTGCTTGGGTTGAACATCCCGTCATCGATGCAGGCTACCGTCGACAACCCGAATATTAACAATGTGCTGGCAGTCGGTTACGCGCTTGTTGTTGGGATCGGGATTTTGGCGATTCGCTTCATCTGGTCGCATTTCTTTGCCATTTATGAATACCGGAAGGCTAAAGTCGGCGAGGTTGACAAACCTACGATAAAATCCAGCTTGGTTCTGACCCTGACTGGGGTTCGCGGCGCAGTCACGATGGCCGGGGTATTGTCGATCCCTTATGTAGTCGCCAGCGGCGGTCCGTTCCCGGAACGATCGTTGATCTTGTTCTTGGCGGCAGGCGTCATCTTGTTTACGTTGATTGTGGCCACGATCTTTTTGCCTATGCTTAGCAAAGGGGGCGCGCCCGGCGAAGAGACCGACGAGTTCCTCGATATGAATGAAGCCCGTACCCGCGTGCTGAGGGTAGCGATGAACAAGATCAAGGAAGAAATGAACGACGACAACAAGACAGCAGCCTACCAGCTCATGGACGAATATAGCCGGCTGCTTCAGCCGGCCTTGGATCAATGGGGAGCTCAGCGTCCGGATCGTCCGGCCATGCTGGGTAAAATCACCGAATTGCACCGTGTTGCACTGAAGGTGGAACGCGGCTACATCCAACAGGTGATGGCAGACGGAGGCATGGACAAAGAGATGTTCGAGGCCTTCGAGAAGGCGCTGGAGTTACGGGAAGAGAAGCTGTCGCAAAGCGGGCGTGCTCGCTTCTTTTTCCTGGTTGGCAGTGCGGTTCGAGACTTTCGGCGCGCGAAACGAAAATACAAGGAGTTCGCCATGAAGGCCGAGGGAAGAACCATCCAAATCCACGCGCTGCAAGCCGCACTCGAGCACTTGCAGGGGCTGAAGAAAGGGAACGAATCGGACAACCTGATCCAATTCGTCATCCTGGATTACAAGCGTGGGATCGCCCGGCTTAAAGGCACCGCGGATGCATTCAGCGAGAAAACGGAAGCTCAGAAGGAAGAGCTGCGGTTGCTGGTCATGGACGCTGAACGCGCGGAAATCAGCCGCATGTTCGAGAATGGCGACATTAACCGGGAACAAGCCCGGGAACTGCGCCGAGCGATTAACCAGATCGAAAGCCTCACCCTCTATGAGCACGAGGAATAGCGATGATTAAGGAGACGGCGGTGCCGCGCGAGCGTAACGGAACGTAACGCGCTTATTCGGCGAAAAATGGGCAACACAGAAATCTAACGGAACCAGAAGACGCTATTGGGACTATTTAGCCTGGGATCAGGCCTTAAATAGCCAAATAGCGTCTTTTCGTTCCGTTAGACAGGGTAACTGGCGTTTTTCGCCGAAATAAGGTCTGCTCGTTCCGCTACGCGAGCGTTCCAGCGTTGAGCGCGCCGACGCGAAGCTCCGCCCACGGGAGCGGTAAACCGCCGGGATGCCACAGGCGGACCGTCCGGCTCTCGCCAGGCAGCAGGTCGAAGTAGTTGTCGCTGAAGCGGACCCCGCCCAGCGGCAGCTCCAGCTTGACCAGCCGGGCAACGCCCTGGCCGGAGGCCGTGACCGTGACGGTCTGCGCTGCTTTATCAATCTGCACGTCCAGCTCGGCGGCAGGCATGCGCAGCTCCTTCGGGTCGCGCAGATAATAGCGATTCACCGGTGCGGCGAATCCGGTGGTGCTCAGCTCCACCAGCACCTCTTCCGGCGCCAAACCGGCCAGCGCCTTCGCCTCTTCCAAGCCTCCGAGCGACAGCGCCGTTTGCGGCGGGATCTTCGCCGCAAACGAAAACCGACGAACGCCTCCCGGAGGAGTGTCCTGCACGCCTGCGGATCCGCCTCCCATTCCCCCGACTTCCTGCGCCCCAGCCAAATCGCCGCTCTGGGCCAAAGGATGCACCGTTAACGTCACAGTTCCCTCCAACTCCTCCAACGTGTCGTTGACCACCCACACGCGTAGCGGCTCACCCGGTTCATGTTCCAACGACAGGAGCACGGGATGAAAGAAGGTCTTGCCATAATAATACGAAGCCTTCGGCAGCAGCTCATAATCGATCATCGACCAGCTCGTCCCCGGCCAGCTGTCATTCAGTTGCCACACCAGCGCGCCGCTGTTGCGGTGACGGTGGCGGCGGAAATGCTCGATTCCGTACTTCAGCCCTTCCGCTTGGGTCAGCATGGAGAAATTCATGTACTCCTCGATGTCCTGCGGAATCCCCGTGTAGCCTTCCATCAGCAAAATCCCTTTGCGATGGTTCGTATCCTTGTTCCGATACGCCATCTCGGCGCTCCCCCAGGTAAACTTCCCTTCGGGAATGTTCTTCGCCAACGTATATCGATTCGCCGAAGCATGCATGCCGAACTCACTGCTAAACAAAGCAAGGTCTTGCTTATAGTTCTTAAACGTAACCCCTTCGATGCTATAATCGAGCCGCGGCTTCTCGCCTTGCATACGCGGGTACACCGACCCATGCCACACTTGCCAGTTATGGCGGTCCCCCTGATTCGGATCGTTGGCGTCATACCCGTCCTGCGCGCCATACGGTGACGAAGGCCAATACGAACGATACGGGTCCAGTTCGGCCAAAAGTCCGGGGATCAGTTCATGATAGATCGTCTCGCCGAAAAAAGCTCCGGTAATGTCACCCGCCGCCGACTTCATGTCATAGAGCCAGTCGATTTCATTGTTGCCGCACCAAAGCGCAAGCGAGGCGCGGTTCCGCAGCCGCTTGACGTTATCGATGATTTCCTGACGCACATTGTCCATGAAGTCGCGGTTAAAGTCCGGAAATAGCGCATTGGCAAAAGCGAAATCCTGCCACACGAGCACCCCGCGGCGGTCGCATTCCTCGTAAAAAATCTCCTTCTCATAAATGCCGCCGGCCCAAACGCGCAGCATGTTCATATGCCCCTCCACGGCCAGCTCGATCAGTCCGCGATACATGGGTTCCGAGATCGATCCGATCATATGATCTGCCGGAATCCAGTTGGCTCCTTTGGCATAAACCTTAATGCCATTAAGGATAAAGGCAAACGACGGACTGCCGTCGGGATTTTGTAGCGATAATTCCAGCGTGCGTATGCCAAAAGGCTGCTCGTAGCGGTCAATCTCCTCGTCGTCGGCAAGAAGCGTCACCTCCAAAGTGTACAGATAAGGTTCGCCCAAATCATGCGTCCACCAACGCCGCGGCAGGGCGATCCGCAGTTCGGCCGACGCCGATCCCTTCGTTCGAAAAGCCTCCGGAAAGGCTTGTCTCAGCCCTGCTTGAACGCCTAATAGAGCCCCGCATTCCTCCAGCACAGGAAGCTTGGCAGACGTTACCTCCGCCCCATCCCCGTCCAGCAATCGTACGACGGCCACCGCCGTCGTTCCGGAACGAAAGGCCTCCGCTTCGGCGCTCACCCGGATGACCGCCTCCTCCGCCGCCGCGGATAACGTTGCGGCATATACGCCGGTCAGCTTCGCCCGTCTGCGCCGCTCCAGCCGAACCGGACTCCAAATGCCGGTCGTCACGATCCGCGGCCCCCAGTCCCATCCGAAATTCATCGCCGCCTTGCGGATCCAGGGACGCTCCTTCGTATAGGAGGACCATTCGAACTGCTCTTTGTCTCGATGATGTAGATCTAGCGGATCGAATCGAACCGCCAGCGTATTTCGGCCTTCACGGACGATCCGCGTGACGTCGAACGTATAGCAGCGAAACATGTTGGATGCCGAGCCAATCTCATGTCCGTTGACGTAAACAGTCGCAAACGTGTCCAGCCCTTCGAACGTGAGTTCCATCCGCTCTTCATCCCCCGGTACGGCATTCAACTCAAACGTCGTGCGGTACCACCATACTTTCCGCTCGATCCAGCGGCACTTCGCATCGTTATGCCCGTAATACGGGGGCTCGATGATCCCGCGTTCCAGCAGCGCCGAATGCACGTCGCCCGGAACGTTTGTCTCGATCCAGAAGCGGTCGTCCAGTCCGGGGGCGGCCAGCTCCAAAGGTGGTTTCTCCCCAACCTCAAAATGCTGCAGCTTCCATGGTCCCGATAAAATCATGAATCGTCCCTCTTTTCCCGATGGTGA
This sequence comes from Paenibacillus rhizolycopersici, assembly GCF_014947195.2. Lineage (NCBI taxonomy): Bacteria > Bacillati > Bacillota > Bacilli > Caryophanales > Paenibacillaceae > Paenibacillus > Paenibacillus rhizolycopersici. The sequence continues at coordinate 42,611 of NZ_JADCNN020000002.1, forward strand.
TGTAGGATGGCGATTAATTCTCGCTCGCTGTCACGCTTGCCGGATCATAACCTAACGCTTCCTCGCGAAATTCGCTGGGCGTCTTCCCCGTATGCTTCTTAAACAGCCGGCTGAAATATTTCACGTCCTCGTACCCGGTCATTCCGGCGATTTCGCTCACCTTGGCCGGGGATACGACCAGCAGGTCCATCGCTCGGCGCATCCGCAGAGCGGTGACGTAGTCGCCGAAGTTGCTTCCCGTCTCTTTCTTAAACAGCTCGCTAAGATGCCCGGGATGCAGGTGCACATAAGCTGCGATCTGCTGCAAACTTAGCTCCCCCGCCGGGCAGGACTCCATAAACGCCTTAGCCCGCTGCACATGGGAAGCCTGCCCTTCGCCGAGCTGGCTGTGATACAAGTTCATCACGGCATGCAGATGACGAAACAGCTCCTCTTTCAGCTTGCCCCCTTCGACCTGCTGCTGCAGCCATGGCTCGAAGCGCGCTTCTCCTTCTTTCCCTAAAGCCCGGAGCGTTCGCTCTAGCCAACGGTGCGCGGCGACGGCCGCCGATTGCAGACAGGCCTGATACGATTCCGGCGTACATTCCGGGTCCGCGGCCAGCTCGTCGGCCAACCGCTGTGTCCAAGCCCGCAGGGCCATCGGATCCTGCTCCAACAGGATCGCGCCAAGCCCGTTCTCCTCCTCTTGCGATAACACCGTCCTCCCGCCTTTGCGGTCGGCGATTTCCCGGTAATCCAGCAATTTATGGCTCATCAGCAGATCACGGTAAGCAAAGGCGGCGGCCGCCGTCACATAACTTCGATGGACCTGGTCCAGATCGTCCACGGCAATACCAGCCGCCAGGCGCAGCCGGCAGTTCAGCAGATTTTCGATCCGTTCAAGTACCCCCTTCAAACGCCCGACCGTAGCGAATGCATCCCCCCTGTCTGGCCCGGTCACGCAAACGATTTGACCTTGGTGGATCAATACCGCCGCACCCGGCAGCAAGTCCTCCAGCATATTTTGCACGGCAAATCGCAGCAGCGAATCGGCGTCGTCCTCCTGGCCCCAGCCGTCGGCGGACAAAAGTAAAACCTGCCGGTATCCCGGGCTAATAGAGATTTCCCTTTCCTGATTTTCCTGCTCGGAAAGAACCGGGACCGATCCTACCTCGCCTTCGATCACCCACTTAACCAACTGACGCCGCCGCTCTTCCCGGGCCTGCCGCTGAGCGCGGGAGTCCTCGGCCCGGCGCTCCTGCAGCCGTCGCTTGGCCCGAAGCACCGTTCGGATAATTTCCTCCGGTTTGCTGGTCTTCAGCAGATAGTCGCCAACTCCCTGGCGGATGGCTTGCTGGGTATAGGCAAAATCCCCGTAACCCGACAAAATGATCACCTCCAGCCCCGGCAGCCTTGCGGCCGCTTCCTCCGCCAGCTCCAAGCCGGTCTTGCCGTTCATTCGGATATCAGTGATCAGGATATCCGGCCGCTCCGCTTCCAGCCGCTCGAGCGCTTCCTCCGCGGATGCGGCCGGCGGAAGCAGATTCAACCCGAGCTCGCTCCAGGAAATTACGCTGGCTAGACCGGTCCGGATGATGACCTCATCATCCACTATCAATACGTTCATGGCGATCCCTCCATGATCGGAATAGAGAACGAAACCTGCGTTCCTTCGCCTTCCCGGCTATCTACGGTAAGGCCCGCTTCTTGTCCGTAATGCAAGAACAGCCGCTCGTTTACGTTGCGAAGCCCATATCCAGCGTTCAATTCTGCAACCGTGGCCATCGTAGCCGCGGTCTCTGCCATAACCGCCCCCGGCATCGCCGCTTGATCCTGCGATTTCCCTGTCCCTTCAGCTCCCAGCAGCGACAGCGCCTGACGGACCTCATCCAAACGCGCGGCGCTCATCCCCAGCCCATCGTCCATGACCATTACATGCATGCGTTTCCCCTCCGGCTGGATCAGGATGGTGATCGTTCCGATGCCCTCGCGTTTTTGAATCCCATGGATCAAGGCGTTCTCCACCAAAGGCTGCAGCAGCAGCTTCAGCATCCATTTATCCAGAAGCCCCTCCTCCACGATATACTCAACATCAAACTTATCGGGAAAACGAATCGATTGGACCCGAACATAGTTACGGATATGCGCCAGTTCCTGCTCAACCGGACAATAATCTCGGCCCTGATTAAGGCTGATCCGCAAGAAGTCGCTAAGCCCCTCGACCATATCGGCGATTCGCCGCTCCCCCGACATCAAGGCGATCCAATGGATCGAAGACAAGGTATTGTACAGAAAATGCGGATTGATCTGCGCCTGCAATGCCCGCAGATCGGCCTCCTTCTTGCGCGCCTCCCCGCGGATGACCTCCCGCTTTAATCGTTCGATATGAGCGCCGAGCATATTGTAGCTCTGACCTAGCCGGCCGATCTCATCATCCGAGGTCGCTGGAAAACGCGGCAAAGGCCGCTCCGGATCGATCCGCGACAAATGTCGGGTCAACACGCGCAGCGGCCGGGTGATCCGGCGCACCGTAAACCAAATCAGCAGCGTGCACGCCAGCACGGAGACACCAACCACCATAGCGGTTAACGTCAAGATATAGCGGTTCTCCGCTTGGTATTGGTCGTAGGGGACACTGCCCACCAGCATCCAGCCGGTCAACGGCTCGCGGCGGTACAGCACCGTCGATTTTGAATCCCCGCTGCCATAGATCACGCTCCCGTTCTCAATCAGGCGGTTGCTGCGCGGTTCCCCTCCGTCGTCCGCCGCCGCGACCCCGCCCGGGATCAAAGCGAACAGGCCGGGCGCAAAGGTATCCAGCGGCTGGCCTAACCTGGACTTGTCGGCGGATGACAGAATGGTACCGTCTTCTCCAATCAATTCGACTTTACCCATCCCCTGGCCAAACTCCGGCGATTCCAGATTGCGGGCAAGCTCCCGTTCGTCAAGGCTGATCGCCAGCCAACCCAGTCGGCGAAAATCATAGATGCTGCGAATCGGCCGGAACAAGGTCATGACCTGCTCCATCCCGGCGTAATCGCGAATTTCGTATACGCCAGACCATGTTTTCACGCCCCCGGCAATCGCTTCCGCCGCCGCAGGCGGGAGCTCATTTTCATACCATGTGGCCGTAGACAGGCGTCCGTCAAACCGTTCGGGATAGATGGCGATATTGGCGATATAAGGCTTGGAGGCCGCCAGATTCGTCATTCTCCCTACTAACTCGGTCCGCTTAGCCTCATTGTCCTCCGGGCCGGTCAGATAGGTCTGCAAATCCCGTTCCCCGATCAAGAAGATCGACAACGTTTCGATATCCTCCAGCATAAAGCGCAGATTGGCATCCATTTGCTTCAGCATGTCGCTGCCGGTCAGCTTCGTTTTCTCCTCTGTAATGTTGGAAGAGATCATAAAGGCGAACAAACCCAAAGCCAACATCGGCACGATCATGGACGCCGCAACCACCACCGACAGCTTGCGCTGAAGCGACGTAGTCAGCCATTTATGCATGTTGCGCTCCCCCTTTGCTCCGGTGTAGGATATTCCTCCCTTATCCTTTCACCGCGCCGGCCGTCATCCCCTTCATCATTTGTTCCTGAAACAGTAAATAGAGAACGATGGTCGGGATCACCGACAGCGTCATGCCCGCCAGCGACAAGCCGTAGTCCGTCTGGTAGCCGTCTGCGAAGTTAGCGATGGCCAGCGGCAGCGTCTTGAGCGCCGTCTTGTTGATAAACACGAGGGCGAAGGAGAAGTCATTCCAGGAATGCAGGAAGCTAAGAATGGTCACCGTGGCTAAGGCCGGAACCGACATCGGCAACATGATGCGGAAGAATAACCCCCACAAGCCGGTGCCATCAATAAAAGCCGCTTCCTCCAGCTCGCGGGGCACACTCGTCAGGTACGCCGTCAGCACGAATACCGCCGTAGGCAGCGCAAATGCGGTGTAAGGCAGAATCAGCGCCCAATACGTGTTCAGCAGCGACATCTGCTTCATGAGAATAAACAGCGGAACCAGGGTGCTATGAATCGGGATCAGCATCCCGATCACGAAGAAGGTCAAGACCCCACCTTTCCAACGGAACTGGAAACGGGCCAGGATAAACGAAGTCAGCGCGGCTATGAACAAGGTCAGCACAAGCGATCCGAGAGCCACAATAAGCGAATTCCCGAATGCGGTACCGAGCCGCGAGCTCTCCCAAGCCCGCGTGAAGTTGTCGCCATGCCACACCTGCGGCAGCCCAAAGGGACGGGCGTAGAAATCGGCGTTCGTCTTAAACGCGCTGATCACCAGCCAGAAGAACGGGTACAGGGTCACCACCCCATAGAGCGTCAGCAGGCCCCAAAACAAAAGCCGGCCCGTTTTGCCCAGCACCCGCCCGCCGCCGCCATTCCCCGCGTTTTTCGCCGATAGAGGGGTTGTTAGATTCATGTTCATGTTCAATGGGTACCTCCTTTCATCTTAAGCGGCGTCTTTCTTCCGATTGGTCAGCCACTGGCTGGTGCCAATCAATAGCAGACTGATGATCATGATGCTGGTGGAAATCGCACTCCCGAACCCATAACGATAGGTCGAGAAGGTCGAATTGTACATATATGTCGCCAGCAGCTCGGTCGCATGCGCCGGGCCGCCCTTCGTCATGATGTAGACCAGGTCGAAGGACTTGAGACTTCCCGATATGCACAGGACAACCGCCACTTGTACCGTATTCTTAATCATCGGCAGCGAGATCGTCAGGAGCTTGCGAACGCCGGAGACGCCGTCGATCTTAGCCGCGTCGTGGATTTCACCTGGGATGTTCTGGAGCGCAGACATGAAGATGATTAGATAAAGTCCGACATAACTCCAAATCAGCGGCGGAAGAAGCGAATAAATGGCGATATTGCCGTCCGACAACCACTCCAGCTTCCAGCTGGATAGACCCAGCGCGTCCAGCAGAAAGTTCAGGATGCCGATCTGCGGATGATAAATGTACTGCCAGATCATCCCGATCACCACCGTGGACAAGACCATCGGAAGAAAAACCGCCGAGCGAAGGAAGCGCTGCAGCAGATTGCTTTTGTGCAACAACACCGCCAAGGCGAGAGCCAGCGGAATTTGCCCGAACACCGAAGCCAGCACGAACACGACATTATTTTTCAGCGCCCGCCAAAACACCGGATCCCGCAATATTTCCGCATAGTTGCTTAGGCCGGTATATTTCGCTTCGCCGATGCCCGACCAGTTGAAGAAACCGTAATACGCCGACCAGATCACCGGTACGAAAACAAACAACGAGTAAATCACCAGCGCGGGCAGCAGGCCGGTGATGATAAAGCTCTTGCTGCGTAAGGCGTTCATGCTCTCTCACATCCTTTAAGGGAAAAAATAATCCCCCTCCCCTGAGGGGAAGGGGGAACTCTACTAATTCGAAGCCACAGCCGCGGCTTGTGCGTCCTGAATCTTGCGAGCGATATCCTCCGCTTTGCCGCCCATGAGCAGCTCCTGCAGCCCGTTGTTCACCACTTCTACGGTTGCCGAGCCCAACTTGGAGTCGTAAACGGGTACGATTTTGACACGTTGGATCAGATCATACAGCTCTACGAACAGCGGATGCGCTTTGCTCTTGTCGAGCTCGATGTTGTAGCTGACTAAGGTGCTGCTGTCCAAAGTAGCCTTTTGCCCGTCGGGACCTGCCATCGCGTAGAACAGCTTCATCGCCGCTTCCTTCCGGGCACCGGTCAACTTCTTGCTGACGCCAAGGCCCGTACCGACGACGCCTGCGGTCGTATCTGCGGCTCCTTTGCCGCCATCAATCGTAGGGACGATGGTGATATGCGTGTTGTCCAAGACTTCCGGCGGCGCATTGTTGACCAGGTTGGCCAGCGCCCAACCGCCGTTGACGACCATCGCGGCATTCCCCTGGAAGTACAACTGCATCATCTGCGTCTCGTCGAGGCTATTGAAGCCATCCTGGAACGCCTTGATGTCGCCAAGCTTCTGGAACTTGGTCAACGCCTCGACGAACTCGGGATCTGTAAACTTGGCCCCATCCTGCGCAACGGCCTTCAGGAACCACTCCGTGCCGGTAACCCGGTCGCCCACGGTGCTGAAGAACGTCGATTGTGCCACCCAGTTCGCTTTGTTGCCCAGCGCGATCGGGATCACGCCGTTGTCATTAAACGTTTGGATCGCAGTCTCTAATTCTTCCCATGTTTCCGGTACCTTCACGTTATATTTCTTAAACAAGCTATCGTTGTAGTAAATAAAAGAGCTTGGCGCCAGGTTCATCGGCACGGAGTAGATTTTACCGTCTACCGTGTAACCGTCCAGCGCATTCGGAATGAAGTTGTTCTTCCAATCCGGATTGGCATCCAGTTCATCGTTGATCGGCTGCAGCAGATCGCCTTTGACGAATTCCTTCGTCATCGCGTCCGGCCACATCACGAACAAGTCGGGCATTTCGTCTGCCGCGGCCACTGTCCGCAGCCGGGTCTTCAGCCCGTCCGTCGGCAGCCCTTCGTCAACAACCTCGATTTCGGGATGAGCTGTCCGGAAATCCTCGATAATTTTCCGCATCGCCACCGCTTTGGCATCTTGGCCTGTCCAGTTATGCCAGATCGAGATGCTCACTTTCTCTCCACCGTTATCTCCGCTGCCCGAAGCCTCATTTCCCCCGCCGCAGCCGGCGAGCAACAACGCCAACATGGCGGCGCTGCACAATAGTGATATCCATTTTTTCATCGTATTTGAATCCCCCCTTGCTTTGATTAAACTCATTGTAATGTTAGCGCTCTCAAAACATAAGGAGACGAATCGCGGCACCAGGGGTGAAAAATTTCGGTTTGGAACTTAGACAAATGGTTCTATTCTGCTTCTAAAGCACACGATATTGCCGTCCGGATCGCGAAAATGCATCGACCTGGCTCCCCAAGGGTACGTGGTAGGAGTCGCCACGAATTCAACGCCCAGCGCTTTTAACCGCCCATATTCCGCATCAACGTCCTCAACATTAAAACCCAAAGTGAAGTTCCCCGATCCCCAATAGGTGGAGAAATCAAACCCCATATCCGTTTCCGCCGCCCGCCGCGAGTAAATCGCGAGTCCCGTGCCCTCGGTCTTCATTTCCACGTGAATCTCGTCCCCCACCGCCGTCGCTTGCAGGACCGTTTCATAGAACCGGGTCATCGCCACCACCTGATCCGTCAAGATCGCGACATCTACAAATTTCATCCTCATCTCTCCTTCCGCGCCAGAATCAAAAACCGATGCTCCCGACTGGATACAAATCCGGTTTGATCTATAATGTTCTGCAACTCGCATAACTTCTCGAAACAACGTTCCACAGAGAAATCGGCAAACTCCCATTCTAGGATTTTGGCAAAATAGACGAGCGCACCCACATCGCGAAACTTCACCTCGGGAAAAGCCTCCTGCTGAACCTCGACGTCGAAGCCCGCTTCAATCATGTCTCGAACCGCATGGGCCAAATCGAACTCGGCGGGCGTCTTCATTGCCCCTTCGCCAAGTAGATTCCGCGACAGCTCCCGGTTGTTCCGCCCACCCACTTGCTGGGTGATAAACACTCCGCCCGGCTTCAGGATTCGATAGACCTCCTTGGCCGAAAACGATTCATGACGGTTAAGGACCAAATTGAAAAATTCATCCTCATACGGCAGCCGGTCATCCTCCTCCACCTTAGACACTTCAATCCCATAAGCCGGCAGCTTGGCCCGACACAGCTCATAGTTGGGCGGGTACGCTTCCGTCGCATAGGTACGGCCGGGTGGCGGTGACAAAGATAGCAGAAACTCGCCCCCGCCGGTTCCCATATCGAGCATCACAGCGTTCTCGCTCATCTCCTGCTGAACCAAGGTCCGATAATCCCAAGGCAATTCCTCTTCTTCCAACCGTCCGTCCAGCTCGGAGAAATCCCAACCCTGAAAAACCTTGGCCTCCTCCGCTTCCCACCGCTTCTTCAATTCGCTTCGATCCACTGCCTTTGCTCCCCCTTGTCCTAGTTACGTGCGACAATTTCTTGCAGCGCCTTCCCCAACGTATCGAATCGGAAGGTGAATCCCGCCCGTTGCAGCCGCTCCGGCAACACCCAGCGACTCTTCAGCACCAACTCGGTCTCCGTGCGAATTAGGCGAGCGCCCAGCTCCAGCAGCCAACTCGGCGCGGGCAGGCCGATTGGAACGCCCATTGCCCGTCGCAAGCCGGCCATCAGCTCCCGGTTCGTGACCGGATGCGGGGCGGAGGCGTTAAACACGCCGTCGAGCTCGGGATGCTCCTGCAGGAATCGGACGATCCGGAACAGATCCTCCATATGAATCCAGCTGAACTGCTGGCGGCCGGACCCTTGGGCTCCGCCTAATCCGAAGCGTACCAGATTACGCAATGGGCCCATCACCCCGCCGTCGTCCAGTACGATCGCAATACGCAGCGCGACCCGCCTTGTTGCCGGGAGGTCAAAGGCGAAGAACGCCTCCTCCCATGCTTTTGCGACGTCAACCGAAAAACCCGAGCCCACTTCTCCGCTTTCCTCCGTCATCGGACGGTCCTCCGCATGCCGGTAAATCGTCGCCGTACTGGAGTTGATCCATAACGCCGGCGGACGCTGGCAGGCCAGGATGCACTCCCCAAGCTGACGCGTTGTTTCCGTCCGTGACTCCAGAATAAGCCGTCGATTCTCAGGGGTGTACCGGCAATTCACCGATCTACCGGCGAGGTTAATCAGCAGATCCGCCCCTTCCAACGCCTGCACGATGGCACTTTGGTCCTCCCAGGGAATATGGGGCGCTTGTCTTGAGATTACCTTAACCTCGGCTCCCAGTTCCTTGAACCTCTGCGCAAACGCCTGTCCAACAAACCCGGTGCCCCCAGCCAATACCACTTTCGGCATGCGATCCGCTCCTTTGCCCTGACATTTTGTTTTATTATACCATGCCGTCACGGGGGATTTTTCCAATGAAGTTGTTGCTTGCCAGGTGAGGTTAGGCGATAATTCTCCTAAGCAAAGTTAGAGTTACAGTTGAGTTTATAGACACTATATGAGGAGGATGACGGTGGACAAGTTCGGCATGTACGCTAAATTCACAGCCAAACCCGGGGAACGCGACCAGTTGGTCGGCATCTTGCTGGAAGCCGCCACCGGCGCTGGGAGCGTTCCGGAATGCGAGCTGTATGTGGTGAACGTTTCGGAGACAGAGCCCGAAACCGTGTGGGTTACGGAGGTTTGGAGCAACGCGGAAGCTCATGCGGCTTCACTGCAAGATGAAGCTACGCGAGCGATGATTCAACGCGCGATGCCGCTGATCGCCGGCGTGGAATCCATTCCGATCCGCCCGGTTGGCGGGAAGGGAATCAAGTAGCCGCGCGCGCATGAGTGAGATGCAAAAGTGCAGTTCTTTTTCGCCAATTCGGTTCGATTCGGGCGATCAAGTGCAAAAGTGCAGTCTAAATCCGGCAAATCACCTCTTATTCCCGGATTCGTCCCTGAATCAAATGCACTTTTGCAGTTCAGTCGCGAGATACGAAGGTTTAGCGAAATATCAACTGCACTTTTGCAGTTGGCTGGCTAGGAATCGAAGGCCGCTGAACGCAAAAAAGGGTTCGTCCCAAACGTAACTAACCAGTTCGCGGAAATGTTGCATTTCGTGCAGGATGTGGGTGTGAAACGGGCCTGTGGAGGTGAAATGTTGCTTTTCCTGCAACATTTCCACCCCCCAAACTGTCTTGCGCGGCCGGAATGTTGCATTTTGTGCAGCATTTTGTGGAGTATGCGAAGGAATCGGCTGAAATTGTTGCACAAACTGCAACATTCTTGCCGGTATCCCATGTTAGGCTAACAAAGAAAATAATCGGCTCGGTATAAAACCCACCTGGCCGATTACCTTTTGAGATAGCCCCAAAAAAGCCCTGTTCCATATCGGAACAGGGCTTTCGTTGTTTAGGCTTGCAGATCCTTCACGATGTCGCGTACCGCTTCAACGAGCGGGGTTGCCGGACGGCCCAGCAGAGTTTCCAGGTCACCGCTCGGAACGTCCAGCGCCCCTTCGCGGATCGAGCGCTGAATGGAGACGAGGAACGGCACCACCGGCTCCGGCACGCCCGCACCGCGCATCACTTCGGCGTAAGTCGCATCGTCGACGTGTTGGACCGGAACTTCACGGCCCAGGGCCTCGCCAATGATCCGGGCCAGCTCGGCATGCGGAATCGGCGTGCCCGAGAGCTCGTAGATTTTGTTCTCATGCCCGTTGCCGGTCAGCACGGCTGCTGCCGCTTGCGCATAGTCCTCACGTGTATCCCAGCCGACTTTGCCTTCTCCGGCGGAAGTCACGAGCGGCGCTCCAGCCAAAATGCCTTGGATCGTGCCGGTTTCGTTCTCGATATACCAGTTGTTTCGTAAGAACACATAAGGAATTCCCGTCTTCGCGATCGCTTCCTCGGTCGCTTTGTGAACAGGCGCCAGCTCCAGTGAATTATGGGCTGCATTTACCACGCTCGTATAAGCGATGAGTTGAACCCCCGCCCGCTGCGCCACCGCAACGGCCGCCAAGTGCTGGCGGATCCGCGTGTCGTTATCGCCTTGCGTCGATACGATTAAGAGCCGCTCCACACCGGCAAATGCCGTATCCAGCGAAGCGGGATCCTCGAAATCCCCCCGGCGCACGTCCACGCCCTGCGCGCTGAGCGCGCTGGCTTTCTCCGGATCACGTACGCTGACCGCCAGCTGCTCCGCAGGCACCTTTGCCAGCAACGCTTCTACCACCTTGGCACCGAGTTGACCCGTTGCCCCTGTCACTAAAATTTTCATCTGGAATCCTCCTTATCGATTGGGCTGCATGAAGTCATCGATCTACCTGTAACCATTATAGTTACACCAGATAAGGAAGTCAATGATCTTCTCGCAACAGTTCCTTTAGCATACCCTCCCGATGATTGACGAACTCCTTCATGATGATGTAATGATCGGTCTCTTCCAGCGTGGTCTTCTCGATCCCGTCCGGCGTGAGCTGGTACATGAGGCTGTCCGGATACGCCATCAGGATCGGCGAATGCGTGGAAATGATGAACTGGGAGTGGCGTCCGACCAGTTCATGAATTCGCGCCAGCATCGCCATCTGCCGATACGGGGACAACGCCGCCTCCGGTTCGTCCAAGATGTACAGACCGCGCCCGCTGAAGCGGTTCATGAACGCGGCAAAAAACGATTCGCCATGCGACATCGTATGCAGCGATTTTCCGCCATAAGAGTCGACAATCCGCGGCGGACTGACCCACGCATGATTGTCTCGATCCAGATTATCGATTTCCGTCGCCAGATTATAATAGCTCTCCGCCCGGAAAAAGAACCCGTCCCGCGGCCGCATCGGCCCCCTTACGGTACGCAGATAGCGATGAAGTTCGGAATGGGTCTCGGCCGTCGCGAAGCTAAAGTTCATCGTGCCGCCTTCCGGGTTAAACCCCAGGGCGACGGCGATGCCCTCCAGCAGCGTAGATTTGCCCATCCCGTTTTCGCCGACGATGTACGTCACTTTCGGGTGGAACTCCAGCTGACCCAGCGACGAGATCGCGGGCAAATGAAAGGGATAGTCGGCAAACGTCGGCACCTCCTGCCGCTGCAGCGTGATCCTCCGCAGAAAGGCGTTTAACTCCATTAAACGTCGCTCCCTTCCCCTTCCAGCGCACCGTGGTACAAGCTATGATAGAACCCGTGTCGTCGCAAGAGCTCCTCGTGCGAGCCCTGCTCGATCAAGCGGCCTTCCTTCAAGACCAGAATCTTGTCGGCCTGGCGGATGGTGTTCAGACGATGAGCGATCACGAAGCTCGTTCTGCCTTGCATCAACCACTGCAGGCCTTCCTGGATTTTGATCTCCGTCACGGTATCGATGCTGCTGGTCGCCTCGTCCAGTACAAGGATCGACGGATCCGCCAGTATCGCCCGCGCGATGGCCAGCAGCTGTCGTTGCCCTTGGCTGATGCCCCCGCCGTCTGCGCCGAGTACCTTGTCGTAGCCGCCAGGCATCCGCACGATGAAGGAGTGTGCGTTCGCCAGCTTGGCGGCTTCTTCCACCTCCGCATCGGTCGCATCCAATCGACCAAAGCGGATATTGTCGCGGATCGTGCCCTGGAACAGGAAGGACTCCTGCAGCACGAACGCCATCTGCGAACGCAGGCTGTCGCGCCGGATCGTCCGGATATCGCGGCCATCGACCGTGATCGTCCCGCGCGATGGTTCGTAGAAGCGCGACAGCAACTGGATCAACGTCGTTTTGCCGGCCCCCGTCGGCCCGACCAATGCGATCGTCTCGCCCGGATTTGCCGTAAAGCTAATCTCCTCCAACGTATCGCCGACCTCGTTTCCATTTTCCTCATAAGAGAAGTAGACGTCCGAGAAGACCACCTCGCCCCGAACGGACGACAGCTCTACCGACTCTTCCTCGTCGCTAGCTTCGATCTCCTCGTCCAGCACCTCGAACACCCGCTCCGCGCCGGCAATGGCCGACAGCAACGTGTTCCACTGGTTCGCCAGATCGTTCAGCGGCCGGGTGAATTGCCGTGCATACTCGACGAACACAACGATCACCCCGACGGTCACTCCGGCACTCCCCTGAACCGCCAACACCCCGCCGATCCCGGCCACGATCGCGAAGCTCAGGTTATTGAGCCCGTTCATCAGCTTGGGGATGAAGCCGGATATCGTCTGTGCCCAGAAGCTGGAGCTACGAATTGCCCCGTTACGTTCGCGGAAGTCTTGCAGCACTCGCTGCTCTTGAGAGAACGCCTTAATGATCCGCTGCCCCGACAATGTCTCCTCAATGTAACCGTTCAGGTTGCCAAGATCCTGTTGGCGCCGCTTGTACAGCGGCCCCGTCCGCTTCGTGATCCATCGCATCCCGGCCATCATCAGCGGCACGACGAGGAACGTCAGCAGCGTCAGCAGCGGGCTGAGGTACAGCATCACGGCGACCGTTCCGACAAGCGTCAGCACGCTGGAGAAAATCTGGATCGCCGAGCTGTTCAGCGTCGAGCTGACATTGTCCATATCATTGGTCAGTCGGCTCATGATCTCGCCTTGCTGGCGTTTCCCATAATACGGAATCGGCAGCCGATGCAACTGGGCGAACAACTCGGAGCGCATGCGGTACACCGTCTCCTGAGCGATTCCGATCATCCAGATGTTTTGCAGCCAGGACGTGAGCGACGAACCGGCAAACACCAGCGTTAATCCGATGAGGAACATTACCCAAGGACGGCCGCCACCTGACTCCAAGTAATCATCCACTGCCATCCCGACCAGGTATGGGCCTAGCAGTGCTAATCCCGAGCTGAAGACAACCATCAGCAAGACGGTCGCCAGCCGGGCTTTATGGGCAGATAGGTAACTCCAAATCCGCCCTAACGTGCCTGACCAATTTTTAGCCCGCACCTTAGGCCTTACGCCGCCGGGTCCGCCGCCGGGTCCGCCGCCATGTCCGGGCCGGCGCGGCGCAGCCGCCGTCGCAGACGGAGCGTCCTGACGAGCCCCTCCGCCCTGCGTTGCCTGCGAGGATGGACCCAGCTTCGGGTACGGATGGCGAAACGGTTCAGTGAAGGTCTTGAACGGCATGGGGTTCCGCCTCCTTTCCTTGCTGGGATTCGCAAATCCGCCGATACAATTCCGAATGCTGCAGCAGCTCCTCATGTTTCCCGCTGGCAATCAGCCGCCCGTCATCCATAAGAAGAATCAAATCCGCCGTAGCTGTCGAGCTAATCTTCTGAGTAATAAGCAGCGTCGTGCAAGAAAGGCTCGAGATCTCCTCCAGCAAAGCTGCCTCCGTGCGGACGTCCAGCGCGCTGGTGCTGTCGTCCAGAATCAGGATGGCCGGCTGCCGCACCAGCGCCCGGGCGATCGACAAACGCTGTTTCTGCCCGCCGGACAGATTAACGCCGCGCTGACCGAGCCGCGTCTCGTAGCCGTGCGGTTGCCGCTCGATCGTCTCGTGGATTTGCGCCTGCCGAGCCGCGGCCTGAATTTGCTCCAGCGTCGCATCCTCGCGGCCCCAGGCAATATTCTCCTGGATCGTTCCGGAGAATAACATGACCTCTTGCGGCACATAACCGATGGCGCGTCGGAGCCGTCTCCGATCGAGCTCGCGGATATCGATCCCATCGATACGGATCGTTCCCTCCGTGGGCTCGTACATGCCGGGGATCAGCTGCACCAGAGATGTTTTCCCCGAACCGGTCGCGCCCATGATGGCGATTCGCTGCCCCGGCTCCACCGTAAACGATACGTGCTCCAGCGCCATCACGTCGCGGCCCGGATAACGGAAGGAGACCTCGCTAAACTCGATGCGGCCTTGGATCGGTGACACTCCCGCTGCTGCCGCCATCTCCGCCGTTACCCCCAACTCTCCATCCGTTTTCTCACCAACCGCCTCCGTCAAACGACCTTCGCGCTCCCCGGCCGGATCATCCTCCTCCAGCACTTCGCGTACCCGTCCGCCTGATGCGGCTCCCCGCGACAGGGAGCTCATGATCCAGGATAAAGCCGATAACGCGCCGATCGTCCGCAGCGAATAGTTGATGACGGCGACGACTTCGCCAACGCTGGCGCCCCCGTCCGCGATTTCGACCCGGCCAAACCACAGCACCGCAATGATCCCGGCGTTCATGATGAACAGCAGGAACGGCATCGTTGTCTCCGTCAGCTTCAGCGCGGCGACTGTGCCCTGACGCAAATCCCGGTTGCGCTGTTCAAAGCGCCCGATCTCATGCGACATCCGCACGAAGACGCGGATGAGGCGCATGCCGGTCAGATTTTCCTGAATCAGGCCATTGACGCTGTCTGTGCGCCGCTGCACCGTACGAAATAAAGCGGACGCTTTACGGATCATCCACAGGACAAATCCCAGCAGCACGGGAACCGTAATCGTCAGCAGCAGCCCCAGCTTCGCATGGACGACCAAAGCCATTACGACGCTCCCAATCACAACCAGCGGCACCCGCGAAGCAAAGCGCAGGCACATAAAAATCACATCCTGCAGAACCGTGATGTCCCCGGTCAGCCGGGTGATCAACGAAGAAGCCGCAAAACGGTTAAATACCTCATACGAGAAGGATTGCACCTTTTCGTACAGCTTGTCGCGCAGGTCATAACCGAAGCCTTGACTCACATGCGAGGCGAAGAAGGAACTGGTAATCCCGGCGAGAAACGCCACCAATGCGCTCGCCATCAGCACCCCGCCCCAAATCCAGGCGACGGACACCTCGTGCTGCCGAATCCCCTGGTCGATGATCCGCGAGATGATCAGCGGCTGAACCAGCTCCACCGCCAGCTCGATCAGCAGCATGACGATCGCCGAAATGGCGGCAACCCGGTATTTTCTAAAAATAGCGGTCATAACGGACATCCTGATTCCTCCAGTCCGGGTGATTCCGTAAGAATCGCCAAATTGGTAAACTCTGCTGTTTTATTATAAAACAGTTGGGGGTGCTTGTGTATTTAGGATAGACTTTGGCAATCCGAATCCGAACCGAATTCCCCGGGAGGCCGCTCTAGTACTCTCGGTTATCCACCTCTAATTCAGCGGTTACTTCAGTAAAGACGGTTTCAGAGGTGACAATCCTTTTGGGCAGCGTCCGCCCTTCCGTCAGCTCTCTCACCGCCTGCATCAGATTCGGTCCAAGCAGGGGATTGCATTCCACCACCGCGTTGATTTTGCCTTCGGCCATGCTTCTTAGCGCCCTGCGCGTCCCGTCGACGGAAATGATCACGATATCCTTCCCCGGCCTAAGCCCGTAAGCCTCGATAGCTTTGATGGCGCCCAGCGCCATATCGTCATTATGAGCGTACAGCACATCCATCTCTCCACCGTGTTTCTGCAAAAAAGAGCGCATGACCTTCTCCCCCTGTTCCAGCGTAAAATCGGCATGCTCACTTTCCAGCACCTTGAATCTCTTATCCCCGAGAACCGTATCCGCAAATCCCCGGCCGCGATCAATGGACGGCGTCGAGCCCTCCGTCCCCTTCAGTTCCACGATTTGGATTGGCCCGGGGTGACCAACCATTTTATCCAGCAGGAATTTGCCCGCCTTCTTCCCTTCTTCGTACAAATCGGAACCGATCAGAGTCACGTAATTGGACGCATCGACCGCCCTGTCGACGATGATCACCGGGATTCCGGCCTCCTCGGCCTCGTCCAGGATCGGTACCCATCCGGTCTGAATAACCGGAGCGATCGCGATCACATCGACCTTGCGCGAGATAAAGCTGCGGACCGCCTCAAACTGCTTTTCTTGAGATTGCTCGGCATTTTCAAACAGCAGCTCGATCCCCGCCTCTTTGGCCGCTGTCTTGATCGATTGGCTATTCGCGTTCCGCCAGTCGCTCTCCGAACCGAGCTGGGAGAACCCCAGCACAATGCGGTGTTTCTCCGCAGCCGGCTCTCTTGAGGAAAGCTCAGGCCCCGAGGTGACATAGGTCATGGCCGTTTGATCCGCTTCAGGGTGAACCCAAGTCTCCTCCGCGGTTCCGGCCTGGCAGCCGGAGAAGATAAACAGAAGAGCAAGCAGGGCCAGAAGAGGCATGGGTTTCCATAATGTGAAGCGATTGCGCCTACGCATAACACGTCTTCCCCCTATTTCGTGATATCCCATTAACCGGAAGCTTATCACAAGCGATTTCACCGGAAAAGAGCGAAAAAAACCTGAGCGTTTCGCCACAGGTTTTTTTCGTAAGCCTCCCCGTTCGTTCCTTACCCTCGCTCGGCCAGCCGACGCTCACCAAGCAGCCTCTGCAGCAAGATAAACAGCAGGAGCAATACGCCGATCACGATCCGCGTCCACCAAGAGCTAAGGGTACCTTCAAAGCTAATAATCGTCTGAATCACGCCCTGAATCATGACCCCAAAGAAAGTACCAACAACATACCCAACGCCGCCGGTAAGCAGCGTCCCGCCGATCACCACGGCGGCGATCACGTCCAGCTCCATCCCGTTCGCATGGAGTCCGTAGCCGGACAGCATATAGAATGTAAACACAACACCGGCCAATGCGGAGCAAAGTCCGCTGAAGCCGTAGACCATCAATTTCGTGCGGGCTACCGGCAACCCCATCAGCAAAGAGGATGCCTCACTCCCCCCGATGGCGTACGCGTTTCGTCCGAACTTCGTGTAATGGGCCAAATAAATGCCAAGGGCAACCACGACCAAAGCGATGATGACGCTAATGGATACGAAGTGATCGCCCGGCAGCTGGATCTTCGTCTGGGCCGCCGCCGTGTAAAAGGCATTATCGATCGTAATCGTGTTGATGCTGATGACGTAGCACAGGCCGCGGGCCAGGAACATCCCCGCCAACGTCACGATAAACGGCTGAATGTTGAAATAATGAATCGCCGCCCCCATCGCCGTTCCGAATCCCGTCCCCATGATCAGAACGAGTAAAATCACGAGCGCGGGCGGCCACCCCTGCTGAAGCAGGCTCGCGGAAACCATCGTCGTCAAGGCGATCACCGAGCCGACCGACAAGTCGATCCCCCCGGACACGATCACGAAGGTCATGCCGACCGCGGTAATAAGCAGAAAGGCGTTGTCGATCAGCAGATTGAGCAGCACCTGCCCGGAGAAGAACCCGGTATACCGGAACGAGCCGGCGACGAACATCAGCAGAAACAGGCCGATCGTTACCCCTAACGGAATGTAATTACGTTTAAGCATGCGGATTCACCTCCGGTTTCGCCGCAGTCGGCGTTCCTGGCTTCTTCCGATTCCCGCTCAGGGCAGCCCGGAATTGATCGGATTGGATCAAACAAACCGCGAGAACGACAACCGCCTTAACGACCAGCGTGATTTCCGGCGGTACGCCTACCATGTAAATCGTTGTCGTCAGCGTCTGAATAATGAGCGCCCCCACCAGCGTCCCCGCCAAATGGAATCGCCCCCCGTTTAAGGAAGTCCCGCCGACAACCACGGCCAAAATCGCGTCCAGCTCGTACCATTGCCCGGCATTGTTCCCGTCCGCGCTCGAAACGTTGGAGCTGAGCAGCAGACCCGCCATCCCTGCGCATAAGCCGCAGAACGAATAAACGGCCAAGGTCACCGTCCGAGACCGGACACCCGCCAACCGGCTGGCCGTGGGCTTGCAGCCGACCGCCTCGATAAACAGTCCTAATGCGGTTTTACGGGTCAGCAAGGAGGCGACCGCAAATACGGCCGCAACCACAAAGATCGAAAACGGCAGCGAAAGCCAAAATCCGGCTCCCAGATATTGATACTTGGAGCTCTGTACCGTAATGATCTGTCCGTTTGTAATCAGTTGCGCGATCCCTCGCCCGGCAACCATCAGGACCAGGGTGGCTATGATCGGCTGGATGCCGACCCGGGAGACCAGAAATCCGTTCCAGAGGCCAAGCACGGCGCACAGAACCAGCGCGAGGCCGACGGCGGACAGAACGGGAATCAAGCTATTCTGGTCCGTCGCCCGGCTAATCTGCAAACAGGCCATCGCTCCCGCAATCGCTACAACCGAGCCGACAGACAGGTCGATGCCTCCGGTCGCAATCACCAGAGTCATCCCGATCGCCACGAGAATTAGCGGAGAACCAAAATTCAGGATGTCGATCAAACTGCCGTAGAGATGGCCGTCCCGCACTTTGATGGAGAAGAAGTCCGGCGAATAAATCAAGTTAAACAAGAGCAACAAGGCGAGCACGAGCAAAGGCCATACCAAACGATGTTTTCTCATCCCTTCTCCCCTCCGGCGATCGCCTGCATCACCTGCTGCTGATTCATTTCGGCGCCCCTCATTTCCTTCACCTTCCGGCGGTCGCGGAGCACGGCGATCCGATCGCTCACCCGCAGCACCTCCTCCAGCTCGGAAGAGATAAACAACACGCTCATCCCCTTCTCCGCCAGCGTCAGTACCAGCTTCTGAATTTCCGTCTTAGCGCCGATGTCGATTCCGCGGGTCGGCTCATCCAGAATGAGCAGCTTGGGCTCGGTCACCAGCCATCGGGCTAGCAGAACCTTCTGCTGATTGCCGCCGCTCAAGTTGCGGATCAATTGCTCCGAATCGGGCGGATGAATATTCAGTAGGCGGATATACTCCTCCGCAATTTCCTCTTGGCGTTTACGCGGAATTGCGCGAGACCACCCCTTCGCCGCCTGAAGCGCCAATACGATGTTCTCACGAACGGTCAAATCGTCGATAATGCCTTCCTTCTTCCGGTTCTCGGAGCAAAAGGCAATGCCTACGTCTATGGCCTGACGGGGGGAGTGAATACTCCCGCCGCTGCCGGCCATTTGAAGGCTTCCCTGATCGTGCCGGTCGGCCCCGAAGAGAAGGCGGGCCATTTCGGTCCGACCGGAGCCAAGCAATCCGGCTAACCCGACAATCTCCCCTTGGTGAATCTGCAAATCGAAGGGCTCGATCGACCCTTGCTTCCCCAGTCCCGCCGCGTTCAACAGCCATTCGCCTTCCGGCTTACCGCCGTCCGCCGCCGAGCTTGGGAATTCCTCCAGCAGCTCCAGTTCTTTGCCGATCATCTTCGACACCAACTCGATGCGGGGAAGCTCATTCACGAGATACTCCCCCATGAATTCCCCACCGCGAAGGATCGTAATGCGGTCGGAGATTTCGTAGACCTGATCCAGAAAATGCGTGACGAACAAAATCGCCAGTCCCTCTTCTTTCAGCTTCCGCATAATGGCAAACAACTGCCGAACCTCGCTCTGATCCAAGCTGGAGGTCGGTTCATCCAGAATCAACACTTTGGCGGAAATGCTGAGTGCCCGTGCAATGGCGACCAACTGTTGAACCGCAACCGAATAAGTTTCGAGCGAACGGGTCACATCGATGTCCAAATGCAGCCTTTCCTTCAGCAGACGCTCCGCGTTCCGGTTCATTTCCTTCCAACGGACCCGGCCGAACCGGTAAGGCTCGTGGCCGATATAAATATTTTCCGCAACAGACAAGTTCGGGCAAAGGTTGATCTCCTGATAAACGGTGCTGATGCCGGCAAGCTGCGCCTCCTGCGGACTATGCACCCTGATCGGTGACCCTACCATCTCAACAAGGCCTTGATCCGCGGCGTAAACCCCGGTCAACACCTTGATCAAGGTCGATTTGCCTGCACCGTTCTCGCCCATCAGCGCATGCACCTCACCGGGAAACAGCCGGAAATTCACATTTTTCAGTGCTATTACGCCGGGAAATGTTTTATGGATCCCCGACATGTGCAGAATCGGTTCCATAGGCTCCATATCCATCATCTCGCTTAATACTTCCGGTTAGGCAGCTCACGCTTGGCGTCTTCGGAAGTAAACACGCCTTCTTCGGTCACGATCCGCTTCTCGATTTCCTTACCGTCGACGACATCTTGAACGGCTTGCATCAGTTGGGGTCCCAGCAGCGGGTTACATTCCACGATAAAATTGATTTTGCCTTCGCTAGCCGCGACGAACCCGTCTTTGACCCCGTCCACCGTGATAATGAGGATGTCCTCACCCGGCTTCAACCCGGCCGCTTCAATCGCTTGGATGGCTCCTAGTCCCATATCATCATTGTGGGCATACAGCACATCGATCTTCTTATTCGCCTTCAGGAAGGACTGCATGACTTCCTTCCCCTTCGCCCGCGTAAAGTCACCGGTTTGCGAAGCAATCACTTTCAGATTCGGATTCGCCGCGATCACTTCCGCAAAACCCTTCTGGCGGTCGATCGCCGGTGCGGAACCCGTCGTTCCCTGCAGCTCCACGATGTTGATCTCCTCGGTCGAGTCCTTGAATCGATCCACCAGCCATTGTCCAGCCCGACGTCCCTCTTCCACGAAGTCGGAACCGATAAACGTCTTGTACAGCGAGTCGTCTGGAGAATCGACCGCTCGGTCAGTCAGAATCACCGGAATCCCGGCGTCCTTCGCTTCCTTCAGCACGGTATCCCAACCCGACTCCACCACCGGCGAAAAAGCGATGACATCCACTTTCTGCTGGATGAAGGTACGAATCGCTTTAATCTGGTTTTCCTGCTTCTGCTGGGCGTCGGAGAACTTCAGCTCGAAGCCGGCCTCTTTGGCCGAATCTTGAATCGATTTCGTGTTCGCCGTTCTCCATCCGCTTTCCGCGCCAACCTGCGAAAATCCAAGAACGATTTTTTTGCTTTCCGCCGTTGTGTCCTTCGCGTTTTCCGTCGTTGTGTTGCTTGCCGAATTGGATTGCTCCGCTTGTTTGCCGCCGTTATTCGCCGGCTCCTGGGCATTCCCGCCCGAGCCGCTGCCGCCGCATGCGGACGCCAAGAGAAGCAGCAAGGATGCCGCAACAATCAGTCCGGATTTTTTGATCGAAACCATCTTCAAATTCCTCCCCTTTTTGGATCACCATGGTCTGGCGTGATCCGATTATAAAACGCTTACATCCTCTCGAGATACGGAGTTTCATCGCAGACGTTTGCGTTTTCTTTCGTTTCTATACTCCGCTTCGATCTGTCCAGTTTGTTTTTTTGCGGCGTTCCTTTGTTTTCTTATGAATGATTGCGTTTTCAAGGGGGTTGCTTCATAATATGGGATCAAAAGAGCCCTTCTTGAAAGGCAGGCCTCCCATGAAGCTGATCAATTGGATCTCCTCCAGCCTGCGCGCGAAGCTCCTCCTGATGTTCCTGTTCCTGACGGTCATTCCGCTCATCGCCATCGGGTTGGTCGCTTATCAGAAGTCTTACAACACGGTCTACGAGAACAGCAAAGCCAGCGCAGTGCTCACGGCGGATCAACTGGCGCGAAGCCTGGGAACGTTGTTCACCGACAGCAGTAAATTGCTTGAACTCGGCAACCATTCGCAGGTGCTGCATTTTCTCTACTCGCAAAACGACACCTATGAGGATGCCAAAGAGATCCTGCGGACGATCGACTCCTACCGTCAAACCTACAAATATGAAAGCGTCCTGAATATTACCATGATCAACCTGTACGGGAGGGGCATCAGCGAACGGCGCGGTGTATTTGTGCTGGATAAAAACCCGCTGCGTAATCCCCATTTCGCCTATTTAATCGACAATCCCGATGTCGTACTCACCGTCCCTCCGCTTGACGCCCTGACGTTGGACCATCCCGACGGACTTCAGGAGAAACCCGCCATTTCGATCATGGCCGCCGTCAAACAGCGGATTACGCACGAAACGATCGGCTTCATCGTCATCGATGTAGATGCTTCGGCGGTCAGCCGATTCTGCGACGAGGTCAAAGTGGGCGAAACCGGATTCTTCTATATCGTCGACGCCAGCGGACGTCCCATCTTCATGCCGTCCGGGCTCGTCCCGGATCAGGTCTTGCCGGAGCGGGACGTCTTGGCCCGAATGGCTACCGGCGCTTTGACCAGTTATGTCGATAAATCGAACGGAGGGCCGAAGTTCATCTTCGCCTCCTCCCCCCAGGCCGCTGGCTGGAAAATCATCGGCCAGGTCAACTTGCGCGAAATCGTCAAAGAGGCCGATTCGATTCGGCAACTCATCATCGTCAGCGTGGCGCTGAGCATTTTGTTTGCCGTTTCATTGCACTTTTTTATTTCCTCCCGGCTCACGCGCCCGCTCAAGCTGCTGAAGAACAAGATGAAGCTGGCCGCATCCGGCTTTCTGGAATCCAAGGTCACGCCCGCAGGCAATGATGAAGTCGCTGACTTGGGGCGCAGCTTTAACATTATGCTTGGGAAAATCAAGGCCCTGCTCGAGCAAAGCATCCGGGAACAGGAAGAGATCAAGAAAGCCGAATTGCGCGCCCTGCAAGCCCAGATCAACCCTCACTTTCTGTACAATACGCTCGATTCGATCCTGTGGATGGCGGAGGCGGGCAAGAACGACAGGGTCATCACGTTGGTGCAATCGCTCTCCCGACTGTTCCGCATCAGCTTAAATCGCGGGCGCGACTGGATCCCCTTGGAGAAGGAAATTGAACATGTCCACAGCTACCTGATCATTCAACAGATGAGGTATCGTGATATTTTGGAGTACCGGATCGAGGTGGAGCCGCATCTCCTCCCCTGCTCCGTTCTCAAAATGACGCTCCAACCGATCGTGGAAAACGCGCTGTATCACGGCATCAAAAATAAGCGGGGCAAAGGAATGATTACGGTATCTGCTCAGGAATCCGGGCGTGAGCTTCAGCTAACCGTAAGGGACAACGGGTGCGGAATTCCTGCGGATAAGCTCGAACGGCTGCGCCGCGATTTGCTGAACGGACGCCTGCCCGTGGAAACCGGCGAAGAAGTGTCGGGCGGCTTTGGACTTCATAACGTCCATCAGCGGATCAAGCTCTTTTATGGCGAACCCTACGGGGTCGTGATCGACAGCGTTGCCGGAGAAGGCACGACCGTAACGATATCCATTCCAAGAGGCAAGGAGGAATGACCGATGAAGAAAGTGCTGCTCGTCGATGATGAGATTCTCGTCAGGGAGAACATTCGGGATTGCATTCCGTGGGAACGGGAAGGGTTCGATTATCTCGGCGACGCTTCCGACGGAGAGATGGCTCTGCCGATGATCGAGCAGTTGCAGCCCGATATCTTGATCACCGACATTAAAATGCCGTTTATGAACGGCCTTGAGTTATGCCATGTGGTGCGCGCTAAATTCCCTCAAATCAAGATCATTATTTTGAGCGGACACGGGGAATTCGATTATGCCAGAAAAGCGCTCAGCCTTGGCGTGGAGGAGTATTGTCTGAAACCGATCAGCGCCTCGGATCTGGTTGGGTTGCTTCGGGCGGTAGGCGACAAGATCGATAAGGAGCGAAGCGAAAAGGAACAGCTCGCGGGGTTGATGCGCCGGGAACTGGAGAAAGCCGGGAATTCACGGCACAAGCTGTTAAGCGATTTATGCGGAGGGATGTTGTCCGCACCGGAGGCCATTCAAACGGCCGAATCTTTATCGGTTCCGTTGGTTGCCCGCTGGTATGCCGTAACGATTATCGATCTGCGTCCTGCGGAACCTTCAACCGGAGAAATGGATGTCGAGGGTGCCGCGGATTGGACCGATCTGTTAGAGCATATTCGGAAAGAGTGCGATCATCGCCAGATGCTGCAGTATCCAGCCAGCCGGACCAAAAAGGTATGTATCGTCAAAGGGGATACGGAAAGTGCGATCAAGAAATTGCTGGAGCCTTTTCGCCGAGTGCAGGCCATCCTCGAAGAACCGGCCTGCCGCTTCCCGCTTTCCCTCGGGATCGGCTCGGGACATGAGCGTATCCAGGGCATTCACCTTTCTTTTCTCGAAGCCGAGGAATCGCTTCACTGGCTACGGCTCACGAGGCAAAACCGGCAAAACCTGCTGGAGGCGACGCGCAGCTCCATTCAACACAATATTTTGCTGGACCGGCAGGCCTTTATTCGGTTTCTAAAGATCGGAACCTCCCGGCAACTGTCTTCCTTTATCCCTGAATTCGCCGCCGTACTTCAGTCGATCGATTGGGATGCTTCTCTGACCGGTTACTACATCCTGAACGACCTGACGTTGGAGGTGTTCAAGGTGGCCGAGGAGTCCATCCGGGGACCCGGGGACTCGGGCCAGAGCCTCCGGTCGTTTCAGGGGCGGATCGAAGCGGTGGACCGTTGGGAGGAAGCCTGCGCTTATTTGACCCACCTGGTGGAACAATTCTGGTTGTGGCGCGCCAGATCCACCGACCGTTACGCTGATTTACTTCATCGGGTGAAGGATTATATCGCCGCCAATTATGACAAGGGCTACATTTCCCTGCAGCATGCCGCCGAGCATGTCAGCATGAGCCCGAGCCACCTGAGCAAAATCTTCAGTCAGGAAACCGGTCAAACGTTTATTGAGTTTCTGACGGAAACACGGATTCGCAGAGCAATGGAGCTGCTGCAGTCGACGCAATGCAAAACGTATGAAATCGCATGTCAGGTCGGCTATAGCGATGCGCATTATTTCTCGAACCTATTTAAGCGGGTGACCGGGATGACGACAACCGAATTCCGTAAACATGGCGCGTTGACCGCTGTCAAAACCAGCATCCGCCTCGCAAGAGAGGAGCCGCATGATCATGCCGTTTCAGAGTCGCTGGAATAAACGCTCGATAGGGGGCGCTTGGTTGGGAAGACTGATGAGCGGACGTACCTTGGGGCCGGCGTTGGGTTTGCTGTTGGTGTTGGCGCTCGCGGGATGCCAGAGGGCTCCGGCGTCTGTCGCGGAGGGTGGAGGTGCAAGCACTACGGTCTCGACCGCCGCCCCTGCCGCCGTCCTTCCGCCTTCAACTTCGTCTAAGCTCCAAGCGCCGAAGTACATTTTCGGCATCATCTATCCGATGGCGCATCCTTTCTATGAGGAAATCACCCGGCTTGCGGAAGAGGCGGGCTCTCCCGAAAAGGTGAGGCTTGTTGTCAAAGCCCCCGAAACGGTAAGCGTGGAACAGCAAATCCATATGATGGAGACGATGATCCAGCAGCAGGTTGACGGTATCGCGATTTCACCGATCGATTCCGTCGCGCTCACCCCGATGATCAACAAGGCGGTAGACGCCGGAATTCCCGTCATCTGCTTTGAATCGGACGCCCCGGATAGCCGACGTTCGGCTTATATCGGCACGGACAACGTGGAGGCCGGGGCGGAAATGGGCCGCGTGATCCAGAAACGGATGAAAGATAAAGGCATGGTCCTCGTCGCATCCGGCGTTTCTTCGATGAGTCAGGATCGGGAACGGCTGGAGGGATTGCTGGACTTTTTGCATGACGAAACGAATATCCAGGTGTTGGAGATCCGCCACAACGAGGGGGACGACGGCAAGGCGCTGGCCGACCTGGAAGCGATGATTGACGCCCACCCCCATTTCGATGCCTTCATCTCGGTCGATCTTACCTCCAGCTCCGCCTCCGTGCTCGTCTGGAAAGCGATGGGACTAAACCGTTATGCCGTCGCCTTCCATATGACGCCGGAAATGAAGGAGGGCTTGCGCAACGGACAGATCACTTCCGTGCTTTCGCAAAATGAGGATGGGTGGGGTGGATTGCTGGTCGGCCAATTGCTACGGTTGGCCCGTGGAGAGTCGGTTCCCGCCATTAGTGATACCGGGTGGACGGTCATCGATGGCTCACCCAAAGCGATGGCGTCCAAAACGAAGTAAGAGGCATAAGCAAAAGCCCTTCCAGCGGCACAACCGCGGAAAGGGCTTCTTTGTCGTTGATTAAGCTTGTCCTTCTTCTCCCAAAACAAAGCGATAAACGCTGTCGACCTTCTCCTCCGTCAAATCCCCGCTGTTGTCGAACACTAGGATAGAGGAAGCCGGGATGTCCCAATTGATCTCCGGTACGAACTGCACACGGTGCTTGAAATCATCCCAGTGCTCCAGCTTCCAGGTATCGCGGTCCGTGCGACGGTCAATAATTCTTTCCTTTTGGGTCTCCATGTCCTTCAGCGCGACGACCACAACCTTGACGTCCACTTCCCTTTTGGACAATCCCGCCTCTTGAAGGAGCGTTTCTAGCCACGCTTTGTTTTTCAGTTCCGCCGTGAATGGAGAAATCATAAATACGTTTTGGCCGGCCGCCAAGTTTTCAATGCAGATGTCCCGCGTCGTATCGTATTCCAGGTCACGCAGATGCTTCTTGTAAAATTCGGAGTCCCGGTCGTTCACGTCCAGACCGTTCATCTCCAACATTTTCTCCACACAGCGTCCCCCTACGGTATCGCGGTCCAAAAAAGCCGCCGGTATCCGTCTTGCCAACTTGCGGGCCACCGTCGTTTTCCCCGTTCCAGCGACTCCTACGAAAAAGACCAATTTCAGCATGATGTCCAAATATCCTCCTTCGGCAATTGCGAACAGTTATGTATTTTGTCCTATTGTAACATTTTTTCTCCCGTTTGCGCCGTTGGCTGGCCGCCACAAAAAAACCGGCCCGGGAAATCTCCCCGAAACCGGCGATTGAGGCCCGTGTTCAGCACACCATCGCAATGGCTTAGGATTGCTGCTGCCGCAGCTGCGTCTCCCGGGCGAGCTCCTTGACGTTGTCCTCCAGTCGGCTGCGCAGCTCCTCGGCGATTTCGAAACCACCCGCTTCGGTGCGCGCCACTTGGGTGTCCACCGCATACACGCCGCCCAAGATATAACGTGCGCCCAGTACGGACAAGACCGGCTTCAATGCGTAATCAATCGTAAGCAGGTGAGCAAGACTCCCCCCGATAAAGAGCGGCAGAATCACTTTTCCGGCCAAGCCCTTTTGCGGCACCAGATCCAAGAACGTCTTCAATACGCCGGTATACGACGCTTGATAGACAGGGCTGGCGACGATCACTGCGTCCGCTCCAGCCACCAGCGCATTCGCTTTAACGATCGCTTCACTTTCAAATTTGGTGTGGATCAAATCCTCCGGCGGCAACTCCCCCACGTTCAAATGGCTGACTTCGAAGCCTTCCCCTCGCAACAGCTCCTCGGTCAACGCGATCACCGCTCCCAGCCGGGACCCCAGTGTTGGATTGCCGTTAATCACCGTAACTTTCATTTGGATTCTCCCCTTGTCTCATTCGGACGTTCGCCTTCCCTCGAATCCCCGACGAATTCCCTAAATTTTAAAACGATGCTATCAAGATTTGAATGAAAAGTCAATGCAACCAGGGTGCCTTCCCTAGGCAGGCGAGCCGCTCGGTCAGGCTTTTTCTACAAAGCCTCGATGATGTCTCCGGCGAGCAGCGACGCCGGGTTGCCCGTGCGGGCCGCGGCCGCGCGCTCGCCGGCCAGGCCGTGCAGATAGACGCCGAACGCCGCCGCTTGCACGGCGTTCAAGCCTTGCGCCAGCAGCCCGGCGATGAGGCCGGTCAACACGTCCCCCGAGCCCCCGGTCGCCATGCCGGGGTGCCCGGTGACGTTGACGAACACGCGGCCGTCCGGGGCCGCTACGACGGTGCGCGCGCCCTTCAGCACGAGCGTCACGCCGTGCTGTAAGGCAAAGCGCCGCGCCAGGCCGATGCGGTCCCGCTGCACTTCGGCCGTAGAGAGGCCGGCCAGCCGGGCCATCTCGCCGGGATGCGGCGTTAGGATCGTCGACGCCTCCCGGCGCTGCCACGCCGCTAAGCCGTTCGCGGCGGCGAGGATGTTCAGGGCGTCCGCGTCCACCACGAGGGGACGCGGAGCGCCCTCCCACACGGCGCGCAGGAAGCCGTCTTCGCCCGGGAAGCGGCCCAGCCCCGGGCCAACGGCGAGCACGTCGCGCGCCGCCAGCAGCCGCAGCAGCTCGGGGGCTGCTGCGGCGTTCCACGCGCCGGCTTCGGGAGCGCCGCCGGCCGGCGCGAGCATCAGCTCGGGCACGGCCCCGAGCACATGCGGCAGCAGCGCCTCCGGCAGCGCCCACGTGACGAGGCCGCTGCCGGCGCGGAGCGCGGCTTTGGCGGCCAGCAGGCCGGCGCCGCTCATCGTGAGGCTGCCCGCCGCCAGCAGCACGTGCCCGTACGTGCCCTTATGGCCGTCGGCCTCGCGCCGCCGGCCGGGGTCCACCCCGAGTTCGCCGCGCAGTGCCTCCTCGGTGAGCAGCACCCCCGCTTCCGCCGCAAAGCCCGGCGGAAGCGCGCGGGGGATGCCGATATAGCGGATGATCACGTCCCCTGCGGCCTTCGCGCCCGGATACTGCGTCAGCCCCGCCTTCAGGAAGGCGAGGCATACGGTGATCCGGGCCTGGATGCACGGGTCGTGGACCGCGCCGGTATCGGCGTCCAGCCCGCTGGGGATGTCGGCTGCCACGATCGGCAGCCGGCTCTCGTTCGCCTCCCGGATGAGGGAGGCGTAGGCTCCCCGAGGCGCGCCCTTCGCCCCGGTGCCCAGCAGCGCGTCCACGATCCCGGTCACCCCGCGGGTTCGGGCCGCGGCCACCGCGCCGGGCGTATATGCCTCGCCCGGCAACCCCAGGGCTGCAGCGATGTTGTGCTGCAGCCCGGCTTCACCGCCGAGTCGCTCCGGCTCCTCGGCGTACAGCAGGCTCACCTGCACGCCTGCATCCGCCAGATGGCGTGCGCACACCAGACCGTCGCCGCCGTTATTCCCCTTGCCGACGAGGATCATCCAATGCTCCGCCGTCTTCTCCTCCTCCGAGACCCGCTCCCCGCCGCTCACCCCGGCATGACGCTCGCGAATCGTCTCCGCCGGGCGCTCCGGAAGCCGACCTTCCCGCCGCAGCCGGCAAAAGGCCAACACCTCCTCGGCAATCGCCCGTCCGGCGTTCTCCATCAAGGCGACCGCCGGGATTCCGATTTGCACAATGGCATGGTGGTCAATGGCGCGCATTTGCTCCGACGTCACCAATTTCATGGTTTCTCCCCTCCCCCTGAACTTACTTGCGCCAAACCACTCTTCCCTAGTACCCCACCGTGAATCGGGTGCCGATATAATACGGGTCCTCCGCCTCGTCAAGCAAGGCTGCCGCGTAATCCTCCGTCGTAATCCGGCTGTTGTCGCGCTCGTCGGTAACTAATCGGTCTAGGCCCAACCGGAACATGCCCGTGCGGTTACCCGGCTCGATGAGCGCCGGCGGGCTCAGCACGGTCCATTCGAGATCCGACGCCTGGTAAATACTCAGCGCCTCTTCATGGGCCCGGGCCAGCGGCCGTACTTCCTCCGGGAACTCCGGCGTATCCATCAAGCGCACCCCCGGCGCGACCTCAAGGCCGCCGGCCCCGCCAACGGCGATCAGCCGGCAGACGCCGCCGCGCTTGACGCCTTCAATCAGCGAGCGCGTCGCTTCCAGCAGCTCGTCCTCATCCCCGAAGCGCGGCCCGTACGCGCTGATCGCGAGGTCCTGCCCCTGGACCAGCCGGGCGATCGATTCAGGGACCAAGATGTCCCCTTCCTCCAGGAACAAATGCCCGGCCTTTTTGGTGTCCGCCGGGACGAGATCCGGCAACCCCATCTCGGCCGCCCGCGTCCGATCTCTGACCACCGCCGTCACTTCATGTCCGCGCCGCACCGCTTCTTCCGCAATTCTTTTTCCGATCGAACCGGTCGCGCCAAATAATACGATCTTCATCTATGTCTCGCCCTTTCCTCGCGTTGGATGGTAATCCCAGGTTTTGCTGTTTACATTATAATCATCCTGCCCCAGCAAGTCCAAAAGAACAAGGCCTCCCCGCTGCCGCGCAGCCAGAGAAGCCCACTGTCATCTGCAGAGGACCCATTGTTGTAGTTTGTGCAACATTTTCATCGGTCCGTTCTGGGATGGATCTATTTTGTTGTCCTTGTTGCAACATTTTCGGCACCCTTTGCAGCATTTTCACCTAAATTAGTTCGGGCTGTATGGATAGGTTGCCTAATTTGCAACAATTCGGGGATCGCTCGCTTTTACGTCGTTCCCCACATCCAATCGCAGCCCGTTATCCTGCTTTGCCTAACGCGAAGCTTAAGATCAAAATCACGAACACCACCGTGGTGATGATCACATACCGGTAATCCCGCTCCGCCCAAAACAGGAACAAGGAAACGAA
Organism: Paenibacillus rhizolycopersici; assembly: GCF_014947195.2. Lineage (NCBI taxonomy): Bacteria > Bacillati > Bacillota > Bacilli > Caryophanales > Paenibacillaceae > Paenibacillus > Paenibacillus rhizolycopersici. The sequence continues at coordinate 73,014 of NZ_JADCNN020000002.1, forward strand.
AACGCGGAATACCGGCGTCAAGATCAGCAGCAAGAGGCCGGTCTGGATCACCGCTGCAGCCTTGAAGGCTACCAAGCCGGACACGATGGCACCGAAGCTGGTCGGATACGTATCCCCCGGATACCCGCTGTCGCCGGTGACTAAATACTGGATGAGTCCGGTTACGATGACGATTGCGGCAAACATGACGCCGATTCGCAGCATTTTGCTTATCGCCGTTTCGATTTCGAAGGTACGGCTTTGCGACGATTCGTTAGAGCCAGCCATATCAACCCCTCCATCCTTGGTAGATCATTTGAAATGCGACGTACACCATGACCGGGATAAAAAGCTTGCGGATCGTCTTGCTCTTCATCCGCTGCATCAGGCGAGACCCTACGGTTGCTCCTATCAGCACACCCAGCGCTACCGGCGCCGAAATGATCGGTATAATATCGCCGCGGAGCAAATAGATGCCTGCGCTTGCCGCTGCCGTTACGCCCATCATAAAGTTGCTGGTCGCTGACGACACCTTTAGCGGCATTTTCATAAACACGTCCATCGCCATGACCTTGAAGCTGCCGCTGCCGATGCCCAGCAGTCCGGAAATGACGCCCGCGCCGTACATTACCCCGAAGCCCTCGTATACCCGGTCCACGTTATAAGCGACGGTTTGGCCCAGCGCCTTATCGTAATACTCGCCCTGCAATCCGAGCTTTTGAGCTACCGGATGCAGCGGGACGTTCTCCGGAACTTCCTGCTTGCCCTTTTTGATCATGGCATACGCGGAGTAGAGCAGCAGCAGCGCGAAAATAATATACAGAAACCGCGGGGCAATCAAAACCCCGATAAACGCGCCGGTAATCGCCCCGACGGTCGTGGCGATCTCCAGAAACATGCCGACCCGCAGATTGGTGATCCGATCGCGGATATACGCCACCGCCGAGCCGCTTGATGTAGCGATGACGGAGATGATGCTCGCCCCGATCGCATGGTTGATGTCAACGCCAAACAACAAGGTTAACGCGGGGGTTACGATGATTCCTCCGCCCAATCCGAGAACCGAGCCGACGATCCCCGCCAAAATGGCGATCATGAAAATTTCAATTACTGTAGAAGTCAATCCGATGGCATCTCCTTTGCCCTTTACTTTCATGGTGGCCTGCCCCTACCACCGCGTTCATGTCATTGCTTTCTCCAATACATCCCGAGACCGCCGGGAGCGGTGTATTCGAAGCCGAAGCTCCGGTACAATGGATCCGCCGGGACGTCGGCAATCAGACTGACGTAAGTTAGCGGCAGCGCATGCCCTTCCAGAAATCCCATGATTTCTCCCATGATCCTTTTGCCTAGGCCTTTTCCCTGAAGATCCGGACGTACGATGATATCGACGACCTGCAAAAAGCATCCGCCGTCGCCAACGATTCTTCCCATCCCCGCCAGCCCCGATGCATCATGCAACGAGACAGCAAATATGGAGTTGGCTAAGCCCGTGGCTGCTCCTTCTGCGCTGCGCGGGCTCATTCCGGCTTGCTCCCGAAGCCTCAGATAATCGTTAACTTCAGGGGCCACCCGTATGATTTTAACCTCAGCACCGGGTGTCCGTTCATTCATGTTGTTCCCTCCGTCTGCCGTTTATTTTCACAAGTTTTCATCAGTTTCCAAGTATACCATATTTCCGAATCTCTTGAACCAAGCTTGAATCCGAACGGCACGTGTGCAATAGTGAAAGGAGGAATATGGAAAGGGTGATCACCATGTCACTGTCGGAATGGGTTACCTGGCTGCAGACGTCTGAACATTCGGCAATAGCCGCTTTCCTGGCGTTATCAGCGTTTCTCGCGCTTTACGGTGCGACACGCCGCAAAATCGACCGGGATGAACACAGACGACTGGAATACGTCAACTCCACTTTGGATCGTTATGCTTCGGCTGCCGGGTCTTTAATGACAGCTATGGATCTGTCATCGCAAACTTCCCTGGACCCGGACCTAGGCCTCCTACGAGACAAGCTGCTCGCATGCCGAGCCGCGCCTTATACCAGTGAAAATCTTCTGGCCCAAATCGCCGCTTTTGTCGAGGACAGCGATGCTTCCCGCCTTCCTCTGATGCTGAGAACGATCGAGCGGGAAAGCGAGGCTCTCATCGCCGAGCGGGACAAGTTGCTTCGCCTGATGGAACGGCCCGGCTGGGGAAGTTGGCTCTGGCGCGTTGTCCGGCCTCTTTTGCCGGTGTTGTTCGCCGCTGCTTTCTTTCTAACACTGCTTTGGTTATGGCGCTTGCTGGGAACGAGCCTCTCCAGCGAGACGGTAACTGAAGACGTATGGGAGGTGGCGACGGGCTGGATGCAATTAGCCTCATGCTGGTTTGCGCTGCTGCTGCTCTACATGGCAATCATGGGCGGGCGGAATCGGCATGACAACGCCGTCCCCGCTCGTCTGCTAGCCTCTTTCATCGCCGTGTTAGCCGTGGGCCATTTAGCTGGAGGTCAGTTAGCCCCTTATATTTTGGGCGCCCAACTGCTTCTGTTTCTCGGCGGGTTCCGCTTAAACAGCCGCAAGCCAAGGAAGGCGCGTCCGTACGTCGGCCACGACCCGCTGCCGATGTCACCGGGGGCTGTTGAAACGCCCCTTCCCGGAGCCGTGCAGGCGGAAGGCCGACTGGGAGAAGGCGAAATGCCGCAATAAACACAAACAACCCCGATTCCTTGTGGGCAGCGCAGACCTCACTGCCTTACCGCCCGGAATCGGGGTTGTTCTTATGGAAACCGTTATGCGAGTTACCGCTGTCCGGATTCGCGCAAAGGTTTGGCCGTATGACGGGAAGCACCGGAAGCCCTGGAGGCGCTGCCTGGATTCAACTCGTAACGTTTGCGCTCCGTGCGTTCCATTTGCACGATTTGGCCTTCATGAACGACGATGTTCAGCGAACCGAATTCCATGCCGCCCAGCAGTTCCGCGATCCGTTCCAGCCAGATTTCGTCGACTTTCAATGGTTTCGCCATCCCCCTACCCCTCCCCTTATACAGGTAAATCAAAAGTTATCTTTGGATCACGAAGCTCTCTCATTAAGAAGCCTATCCGACGGCGAATCTTGAATTCAGCCGAGCCTTCCGTTGCTCACGTAGCTTACAGCTACGCTCCGCTACTCTGTCTCTAGCTTCATCCAACCTTCTTGGTGCTCCCAACCTAACTTTTGATTCTTTATTTGAAACGGTAAATCAAAAGTTATCTTTGGATCACGAAGCTCTCTCATTAAGAAGCCTATCCGACGGCGAATCTTGAATTCAGCCGAGCCTTCCGCCCGCACACACGTCGTTAACCAGCGCCTAACGTCAGCTCAACCGGTTACTCTACTAACTACTAACTTACGCAACGCCCTACTACCGCTGCTTCCACCGCATGAACTCCGCTACCTCCAACTAACTTTTCGCCTTCTAACGGAACCCAGAGCCGTTATTTGTCCGTTTCGCGAATGATCTAGTTTCTAACGGAACCAGGAGACCTTATTTCGGGCAAATACAGTCCATTCTCCGCGAGATGAGCCCAATAAGGCGTCTGAGTTCCGTTACAGCGGGAAATAGCCGGGAAATGAGCAAATAACGACGCTACGTTCCGTTAGAAGTTGGCTGCTCGGTTCACGGTTCACAGTTTACCGCACACGGCACCTACAACACGCTCTCGGCAAACCTCCGTATTACGTCCCCAAAAACCTTGAACCGCTTAACCCCATTAAGCAACTTGGCGGCGGAGCTTGCGTTTCTACCTTAATGGCGGCTTTGGCGCGTGAACCAGCCTTTGAGCAACAGAGTCACGAGCGCCAGTAGCAGCAAAAGAGAGGCTACGGCAAACGATGCGGCAAATTGGTATTCGTTATACAAAATCTCCACATGCAGCGGCAATGTGTTTGTTTCTCCCCGGATATGGCCCGAGACGACGGAGACGGCACCGAACTCCCCCATCGCTCGCGCGTTGCAAAGCACAATTCCGTACAATAGACCCCATTTGATATTCGGGAGCGTGACCTTCCAGAAAATCCGGAAGCCCCGAGCTCCCAACGTGACCGCGGCCTCTTCCTCCTGCTGCCCCTGATCCTCCATCAAGGGGATGAGCTCACGGGCAACGAACGGAAAAGTCACGAACAACGTCGCCAGGATAATGCCTGGCAAAGCAAATATGATTGAAATCTGATGTTCGTCCAGCCACGGTCCAAACCAGCCGTGCGAGCCGTATACCAGCACATAAATCAGGCCGCCGATGACCGGAGATACGGCAAACGGCAGGTCGATCAACGTGACCAGCACCTGCTTGCCGCGAAATTTGAATTTGGTGACGGCCCACGCGGCGGCCACCCCAAAGATTGTATTCAGCGGTACGGTTATTAAGGCGACGAGCAAAGTCAACCGCAATGCGGACAACGCATCCGGATCGCGGATCGCCGCAACGTACACGTCCCAGCCTTTCTTAAGCGCCTCCGTCAGCACGACGGCAAGCGGCAAGACGATCAGCCAGAGCAGAACGAGTGCGGCCGCCGTAATCAATACCCACTTCATGGCGCAGCCCCTCTTCCCCACCTGCCTACGTGGGGCCGTCGGCTTGCTTGCAGCTAATGGCACAGAACCGGCCATAATCTTCCCTCCTATTGAGTTCGTATCTTACCGCGCGGTCTTGCGGATCCGGCGCTGAAGCGTATTGATGAGCAGCAGCAGCACGAACGAGATCATCAGCAGCATCAAAGCGACCGCCGTCGCTCCGGCATAGTCGAATTGCTCCAGCTTCGACATAATGAGCAGCGGAGCGATCTCCGTCTTCATCGGCATGTTGCCTGAGATAAAGACGACGGAGCCGTATTCGCCGATGCCGCGAGCAAACGCGAGCGCAAACCCCGTTAGGAGCGGCGGCAGGAGCTCCGGCAACACCACTTGGCGGAAGGTACGGAAGCGGCTTGCGCCGAGCGTCGCCGCCGCCTCCTCCACCTCGGCATCCAAATCCTGCAGCACCGGCTGTACGGTGCGTACGACAAACGGGATGCCGATAAACATCAGCGCAAGCGTGATACCTGCCGGCGTAAATGCGATGCGGATCCCCAGCGGTTCAAACAAAGAACCGATCCAGCCGTTAGCCGAATAGATCGCGGTAAGCGAAACGCCGGCCACCGCCGTAGGCAAGGCAAAAGGAAGGTCGATCATGGCATCAAACACGTTTTTGCCGGGAAAATCGTACCGGACCAGCACCCAGGCTAGCAGCAGCCCCAATACGGCATCAATAAGTCCGGCCACCGCCGCGGTCACAAAGCTCACCTTGTAGGAAGCCAGTACACGCGGGTCGGTCGCGACATCCCAAAATTTCTCCCAGGTTAGTCCTGTAGAATTCAGCAGCAAGGCGGAAAGCGGGATCAGCACGATTAAACTGAGATACAGCACGCTGAATCCCATCGTCAGCCCGAAGCCGGGCAAAACGCCGCGCTTTGTGGTGCCACTGTGCATATTTTTTCGCCTCCGATTCGTTACGGTCGGTTTGGATTATTGCGGTACATAGATCTGACTGAAGATGCCGCCGTCATTGAAATGCTTCGCTTGCGCTTCGGCCCAGCCACCGAATTCCTCAATCGTAAACAGCTTGATCTCGGGGAATTTGTCGGCATACTCCGTCTTCACGCTATCCAGCGTCGGGCGGTAGTAATTCTCCGCGGCTATTCTTTGGCCTTCTTCCGAATACAGGTATTTCAAATAAGCTTCAGCTACTTCACGGGTGCCATTGGCATCCACGTTCTTGTCTACCACCGCGACTGGGGGTTCGGCTAGGATGCTCTCCGACGGATAGACGATATCGAATTTGTCCGGACCCAGCTCCTGCACAGACAACCAGGCCTCATTCTCCCACGCCAGCAGAACGTCACCCAACCCGCGTTCCACGAACGTTGTGGTTGCGCCGCGTGCTCCGCTGTCAAGAACCGGAACATGCTTGAACAGTTCCTGCACGAACTCCCGCGCTTTCGTTTCATCGTTATTGTTATGATGCAGGGCGTATCCCCATGCCGCCAGGTAATTCCACCGTGCTCCGCCAGAGGTTTGCGGGTTCGGCGTAATGACCTCGACGCCCTCTTTGATCAAATCGTCCCAATCCTTGATCTCTTTGGGGTTGCCTTTGCGAACTAGAAATACGATGGTCGAGGTGTAGGGCGAGCTGTTGTGCTCGTATTTTTGCTGCCAGCCTTCACCGATCAGACCGCTTTGCGAAATGGCGTCAATGTCGTATCCGAGGGCCAATGTGACCACGTCGGCTTTCAAACCGTCGATGACCGCCCTGCTTTGCTTCCCCGATCCTCCATGCGACTGCTTGATTGTCACTTTCTGTCCTTTTTCCTTCTCCCAATAGGCCGCGAAGGCTTTGTTATAGTTCTCGTATAATTCCCGTGTCGGGTCGTAGGATACGTTCAGCAACTCCACCGCCTTGGGCTTCTCCCCACTGCTGGAATTGCCGGCTGCCGCGCTGGCTGCCTCGTTACCCCCGCTATTGTTCGCCGAGCAAGCCGCCAGGACTCCAACCAATATCAACGTCAAACCTATTAGAACCCCTTGCTTCAACCTTCTGTTCATCGTATCACTCCCCATACTCACTTTCTTCTCGCTTTACTAAGGCAGGGCTGCCATCTACCGCATCAGAATCCATTGGAAAAAGGAAAACGGAGAAACGCCCCACCCCCTACGGTCAAACCGAGCCACTACCCGTGTCTGCCAAGGCAAGTAGAGCGTTCCTCCGTCCGTACGGTGAGAACATTTTTAATTATTCCTACCTGTTTAGTATGCTATGGTGTTATTTTATATGCGGCAGCCTAAAAATGTCAAACCTTTTTATGCAAAAAAATCAAATTATTTATAAGCTCCCCTTATAGCCGGGACAGGCCCTGGCTTGGAGCGCTATATGCCCCCTTCCACAAGAAAAGAACCCGGAAGCCAGCGGAGTGCGGGCCTTCGGGTTCTTGGGTCGGAACCTTCGTCTTTCATTTGAAATTGAAGCTTCTGCCTCACTTGGTACCTGCCGGCCGCTGGGCGTTTTCCCTACTAGTAGAGATATGCCATTTCAGGCTTCCAGGTTCCTTGACGCTTCGAAATTCTTCCGGAATTACTTCAACATCCCCGCCGCAAGGTTCGCCGGAAGCGGCTCGACGCAGGACGGCTTGTCGACCTTCAAGCTATGCGCGGTCGGCGTAAGATGGCCGCTCTTCGGATCCCGGCGTAAAGCGGCGATATTGCCGCTGTTCTGATTCGCCACCAGGACGTAATCTTCCAAGACCGCAAAATTACGCGGCCAACTCCCCTCCACACTCGTCCATGCCGGGTCATCCAGACGTCCGGTCTTGGGGTCCAGGCGGAAGCGGACAATGCTGTCATGTCCACGGTTGGAGCCGTATACGTATCGACCGTCCGGCGAGAAGTGAATATCGGCCGGATAATTCTCCCCATGGAACTCAGTCGGCAGCGAGCTGACGTGCTGAATCACCACAAGCCGCCCCTCCATCGGATCAAAAGCGTAAGCTGTCATCGTGTTGTTCAGCTCGTTCATGCCGTAAGCAAATCGCTCCGATGGATGGATTACGAAATGCCGCGGCCCCGCTCCCGGCGGCAACTCCGTCACCCCGTGCTTCACGAGTTGCCCGCACTCCAGACGGTAGATCACGATTTGATCGGTTCCTAAATCGGAGACGAATGCGAACCGACCGTCCAGACTTGGCACAGCGCTATGCGCATGAGCCGATTCCTGGCGTTGCCGGTTTACGCTGCTTCCCTCATGGCGGATGAGGGAGATCATGTCCCCCGGCGCCCCCTCCGGATCGAGGGCAAACGCATTGACATGACCGCTGGAATAATTAGCGACCAGTAAGTGCCGCTCTGGCCCAGGCTGTAAAGCCAGATAGCAAGGATCTGCCCCAAGCGTAGCCTTTTCGCCTTTCATCGACAGCTTCCCGTCCTTCGGATCTACCTCGAAACCGGCGACCCGCCCTTCCGCTTGTTCACTTACCGCATACAACCGCAGTCCCTTGGCATCGAGTGTCAAAAAGGATGGATTCACGAGACCCGAAATGCTGTGAAGAATCCGCATTTCCCCGGTGCCTCGCTGCAGTTCGCAGAGATTAATTCCCGGATCCTTATTTTCGGCGTAGGAACCCGTATAGAACAGCCAGACATCTTGGCTTTTTTCACTCATCAAATCCTCTTCCTTCCTATGATCGGGTTCATCCAGCAACCGTTTCACCTCGGACAAAGGCAGCCGGTCAAAATACATCTCCACCTGATGCTCCGCCCCGCCATAAATCTGGTTCATGACGGCAGGGATATTCGAGGAAATGGCACAGGAGGAATGCTCGCTGCCGGAGCACCAACTCGGACGCAGCGAACCTTGGGCGAAGATGCGATACAAATCGCCGAGAGACACCTGAGAGAGCTCGGCCTTTAGCAAGTATCCGCCGTGCGCCCCCTCTTTGGTGGTCACGAGCTCGTGGCGGCGAAGCAGGCTAAGCACCTTGCGCACTCTCGCCGGATGTGTCGCCACACTGCAGGCGATCTGTTCGCTATTGGCCATGCGCTCTTCCCTCGAATTCAAAAACAACAAGCAATGGACGGCAACCGTCAATTCGCTGTTCATCTTTCTTCCCCTTTCCCTTACCGATTTGAAACAAGTGCAGGTGAGTATGATATAATGTTCTCGCGAATCTCTATTACCTAGTAGCCATTATTGTTGGGTACAGCGCACAATTACCTACAGAAAGGGAACCTCTATGAAGCTGATGAATCCCTCTTATATGCAAATCTTTTTTACTTTCGGTGCGATGGCCATGGCCGTCGCAGTTCTGTTTATCCGTCTGAAAGCGAGCCGTCGGCCTGTCACCGTGAAGAAGATCGTCATTCCGCCGCTTGGGATGACTACCGGCCTCATCATGTTCGTCGTCCCGGAAACGCACATTCCATTCCTGTGGGGCGTGATCGCTTTCGCTTTCGGCTGGCTCCTGTTCTCCTATCCGCTGATTCGAACAACCAAGTTCGAGAAAATCGACGACGAGATTTATGCGGAGCGCTCTCGCAGCTTTATCCTGATCCTGGTCGGGTTGCTGGTCGTTCGTCTCCTGCTCCATGAAGTCGTGGAACAGTATGTCTCTGTGATGCAAACAGGAGCGCTGTTCTTCCTACTCGCATATGGTATGATCATTCGCTGGCGTCTGTTTATGTTCAAGCAATACCGGGTCATGACCGAGAATATCGAGGCCTCCTGACCCTAACCAGGCGCAGGAGGCAAAACTCTTAACCTTCCACAACCGATCGGTTGCGCCCCTCTTCCTTTGCCCGATAGAGGCAGCGGTCTGCACGGCGGATTAACTCCTCCGCCTCCATCGGATCAAAGGGAGCAAGGCGATATCCCCCGATGCTGATCGTAACGTATGGCTCCGCCTTGGAGCGTTTATGCTCGACGGCCAGGCTGGCGATCGCTTGACGCAGCCGCTCCGCAGCTTCCAAGGTTTCCTGCGTCTCAAGTCCGGACAGGACGACCACGAATTCCTCTCCCCCATACCTGGCAGCAAAGCCCTGCTCCTGCTTCGCCACACCATATATTGTCCAAGCGATCTCTTTCAAGACGTGATCCCCGCCTTGATGTCCATAATAATCATTATAGGCTTTAAAACAATCGATATCTATGATCAGCAGCGACAGCGCCGTGTTTCGCTCCTCCGGGGAGACCATTTCCCAAGCCAGTATCTCATCAAACCGCCGGCGATTAGGTATCTCCGTCAACCCGTCGAGATTGGTTAACCGAATCAGCTGTTCGTTCGCATGCTCGAGCTGCAAGCCGGATTCCATCAACTGGCGATGCTGCTCCGATAACCGGATAAATAGTCGATTCACTTCATTTACCACTGCACAAATCACGACTGTCGAAGCGATAACCGAATTGATTTTGGCTACATACCACCCCAGAGTAAAGCGCATGCCGGCAAACAGCGTCAGCGTCACGTCCATCAGTAAGGCAAGCATCGCCACCGCCAACCATAAGTGCAACATCGACCATCCTTTGATTCTTCTCCATACCGCCATCAGGGCAAAGAAATTCAAAATCCACAAGACGGGTCCGATCCCTGAGGTGTTTAGTTTGCGGTAATCGTTCTCTTGAATGATGTCAGGCAGCCAGCGATCGCCTAAAGCGGTGAGCTCAAACACGGCAAATACGCTCAACAACGTCAATGTGATACCGGCTGTACCGTAATTGAAAATCATCTCTTTTGAGCTTAATGGCTTGGACCACTTTCGATTCACCCAAGCGTATAACAAGATACCAAAGGAAAATCCGCTATGCCAAAATACCCATAGCCAGCCCGCGGTTTGCCCCCCGGCCCCTATCATCTCCCCCAACCCGCCAAAGAGATCGGGAAAAGTTAATATATGCAAAAACGTCATCAATCCACTATATAAATAGGTGCAGGACAACACGAGCAACGCCGGAAGACCGGAGGCCCGATATTGGCTGTAGATGATGAAGGCCGTTAGCATATCCCCAAAAATCAGCCAGCCGATCGCGGCGGAGAGAAAGGTTTCTGTGGCGGGAAGCGCTGTCATCCCAAATGGCAAAGCCACGAGCGACACGGAGATAATCAGAACACCGATGAGAATGGCCAGCTTCCTTTGCTTGCTGCTGGAAGGAATATCGAAGACTTGAGAAGCAACCTTATAATTACCGTGCATCGATGCGGGGGTTCTCCCTTCTGGATGTCAAACATTGTAGTAGTTCAAACATATTAAATTTTTAATATAGATGCAATCCTTTTATGGATATTTCATTTTTGCATACCCAAAAAAAACAAAAACAGCCGTATTCGCTTTAATGCGAATACGGCTGTGGCTGCTGTCAGCGTCCACCGATTCCGGCGGCGTCCTCGTCTATGCCTTCTTGGCCGACGATCTTTGATCGGAGCTTGGATTACTCAGTTGGGGAAGCATGCGCGTTCCCATGACCATCTCAGACGAGCAAAGCGGACAAGCCGGACTATGTTCAAACGTGAAGTTGTCACGCATCCATCCATTGCAATCGTCGCTCGTGCAGGTCCATACCGGTGTATTTTCCTCAGGAATTTCTTCTAACGTTTTTTTACGGTAGTTCATAATTCCCCTCCTTCAAGGTGAGCGTTCTAACCGGGTGCATAGATGTGGTTCGTCATAGTGCTATATGTACCATCAGAAGCGAGGTTTCCGAATGTTAACCTCATGAATGATCTTTGAGTAGAAAAACTGCCCTCAATGCGAGAACGCATTAAGAGCAGTTTCTGGCTAGCTTACAGTTTTACAACGTTTTCGGCTTGAGGGCCGCGGTTGCCTTGAACCACGTTGAATTGTACGCGTTGGCCTTCGTCGAGGGTTTTGAAGCCTTCGCCAGTGATCGCGCTGAAATGAACGAATACGTCATTTCCGCCTTCCACTTCGATGAAGCCAAAACCTTTCTCAGCGTTAAACCATTTTACTGTTCCGGTTTCCATAGGGGAATACCTCCTGTTTAAAGATTAACATGATTCATTTTTTTAACAGAAGTCGCTCAAAAGGGCTGACCCTTATGAACATGCACCACTTGTATAAAAAAAATTCACACATTGAAAAAAGTTCCAGGTTTTAAATAGTGACACTCTTTTCAATGGGTGAATGATCTTCTTTCTAAAACACGAGATGAACTTATTATATCCTTTTGCCAGATAAAAAGCAAATCCCCTATTTTTGCAAACCTGTTCGGAAAGACTGGACAAATGCGGCAAGCGAAAACTATAATGACAGTTGTAATCTGCAGTCATACTGTTCAGGGGTGCTGGAATTGGCCGGCTGAGAGTGTATCCCTCAAAGATACTGACCCTTTAACCTGATCTGGATAATGCCAGCGTAGGGAGCTATACTATATGGATATGAACTCGTTATTCATTTCATTTCCATTGCCTATCGCGTCCCGGATCCGGGACGTTTTTTTGTATCCGAAATTTGGATTGCGCTTAAGGTCGCATTTCCAGGGTTATACCAAGAACAAAGCTGCGGAAATTTAAACAATCGAAGGAGAGAATGTGTCGTGAAAGTTCAACTACGCACCGTGCTGGCGCTGTTCCTCGGCTGTATGCTGCTAATTCTGTCTGCCTGCGGCGGAGCCAACGGAAATAGCGCGGGCAAGGCTGCTGCAGGAAACCAAGGCGGGCAAAATGCCGAGAATGCCGCGCCTAACCAGGCGACCGGCGAAGAGCTGCGCAGCGTCAAGGTTGTGCTCGACTGGAGCCCTAACACCAATCATACCGGCCTTTACGTCGCTAAGGACCAAGGGTATTTCGCCGAGGAAGGGCTGAATGTGGATATCCTCCTTCCCGGCTCCGGCGGCGCTGAGGCGATGGTTGCCTCCGGGGAGGTCCCGTTTGGCGTCAGCGTACAAGAGAACGTCACCCAAAGCCGGCTCCAAGGCGTCCCGCTTGTATCCATCGCCGCAATCATTCAGCATAATACATCCGGCTTTGCTGCACCTGTTGCCAAGAATATCAAGACACCTAAGGATTTTGAGGGCAAAGCCTACGGCGGATGGGGGTCTCCTGTGGAAGAAGCGGTCATTAAATCCATTATGGACCTGCAGGGCGCCGATGTCGGCAAGGTAAAGTTCCTCAACATCGGGGATGCCGATTATTTTACGGCCGTGAAGCGGGATATCGACTTCGCCTGGATCTTCTACGCATGGACCGGCATCGAAGCCGAACTGCGGGGTGAACCGCTGGATATGCTTTACGTTAAGGACTTCTCCGAACAGCTTGACTATTATACGCCGGTGCTTGTCACCAACGAGAAGACGATCAAGGACGACCCGGAGCTCGTGAAGGCGTTTATGCGAGCGGTGTCCAAAGGTTATGATTATGCAATCGCCCACCCTGAGGAGTCGGCGCAAATTTTGCTCAAGGCTGTACCGGAACTCGACAAGGACCTGGTAGTTGCCAGTCAAAAATGGCTGAGCCCGAAATACAAGGACGACGCTCCGCGCTGGGGCGAACAGAAGAAAGAAGTATGGCAGAACTACTCTGATTGGATGCATGAGCGCGGCTTGCTGGAGAAACCGCTTGAGGTCGATGCCGCTTTCACGAATGCGTTCTTGCCGGGCGAATAACTCCCTGAAATTATGCTTTCAACCAATTTCCATTTTCGAAAGGATGAACAAATCGATGCCAAACGCACTTTTAAGCATTCAAATCATTCCAAAAACGCCAAATGGCGAAGATGTGATTCCGTACGTAGACCGGGCCATTGAAGTGATTCAGGCTTCCGGGGTGAAATATCAGGTCAATCCTCTGGAGACCACCATGGAGGGGGAACTCGACGAGTTGCTGGCCATCGTAAAGAAAATGAATGAGGCTGTCATCGAGTTTGGCAGTACAGGCATCATTTCGCAAATCAAAATCTCGTATAACCCCAAAGGCGTCAGCATGGATAAGCTGATTGAAAAATATCGGCCATGAATCTCCGCAGCCTTTGGCACAGCATCTGGCCGCCCCTTGTGGCGGTCATGCTGTTTTTGCTGATTTGGCAGGGCGCCACCGCCTGGTTTCACATCGAAAAATGGATCCTCCCCAGCCCGGTCGATATCGGGCGTGAAGCGGCCGCAGGTGCGGCCAGTTTAGGGGAACACACGCTGGCAACACTGCGGCTGATGCTGATTGGTTTTGCCATTGGAACGCTCGTGGGCTTGTTGATGGCGTTTGTCCTCCATTATGTCCCGTTTCTTAAGGCGTCGTTGTATCCGTTGATCATCTTGAGCCAAAACGTGCCGACCATCGCGCTGGCCCCGCTGCTCATGATTTGGTTTGGGTTCGGGATCCTACCGAAGATCATCGTCATTACGCTCGTCTGCTTCTTCCCCGTTGCGGTGGCGACCATGGACGGACTGAGCCGCACGGATCGCGCGATGCTGGATTATATGCGGATGATCGGTGCGTCCAAGGCGGATATCTTCCGCAAGCTGGAGGTGCCCTACGCGATCCCCTCGATCATGTCCGGGGTTAAAATCGCCGCAACTTACAGCGTCATGGGTGCGGTCATCGCCGAATGGATCGGTGCGGACAAAGGAATCGGCTATTATATGATGCTGCAAAAAGCGTCGTTCCGCACAGACAAAATCTTCGTCGCCATCGCGATCATCGTAGCGATCAGCCTGGCGATGTTCGCCTGCGTTGCTCTTTTGGAAAAATGGCTTGTCCGCTATAAACCGTCGAACGACCGGAGTTAACGCAGCTTACAGAAAGGGTGGCTCGGTTATGAGTGAAAAATCAACGATATGGGATCTGGCCGTACCGGCGCTCGAGGTCCGGCAGATCCATAAAACATTTCGCGACCGGCGACGGGAAGTCCCCGTACTGCGCAATATCTCGCTACGGGTGCCTGCCGGCGAATTCGTGTCGATGATCGGCCCATCCGGCTGCGGCAAAAGCACGCTGTTTCACATTATCGGTGGGTTGACGGCCCCGGAACAAGGGGAAGTCCTACTTCAGGGGCGCCCGGTTACCGGTCAACGCGGGCATATTAGTTACGTGCCGCAGCAACCCGCGCTGTTCCCCTGGCGGACGATTGAGGACAACGTCGTTTTGGCGCAGGAAATCGCCGGAACCAGAAGCCGCAGCGATCGTAAGGAAATCCAACATTGGCTTGAAAAAGCCGGGCTAGGCGGTTTTGAACGAGCTTACCCCCATATGTTATCCGGCGGTATGCAGCAGCGAGCTTCTTTCCTCCGGGGGCTGCTCGCTCCCCAGGAAGTGATGTGCCTCGACGAGCCGTTTAGCGCCCTTGACGCGCTGACGCGCAGCGAAATGCAGCGTTGGCTGCTGGATATTTGGGAAGAGAATAAGCGTTCTGTCTTGATGATTACGCACAGCATCGAGGAGGCGCTGATGCTCTCCGACACCATTTATTTATTCTCGAGCCGGCCGGCGAGCATCCTGCATGCTATTCAAGTGCCTTTCCCCCGACCGCGGCGTGAAGAAATGACGGAAGATCCCGACTTTATTCGTTTGAAGCGAGAAATCGCATCCATGATGGCAGAGGAACAACGCAAAACGACAGCAGGAGGAGTCTAGATCATAGACTCCTCCTGCGATTATGTATTGATTTCGGCGACAGTAACTTGATCCACTTCCAGCATCAATTCTACCCATCTTTGCAAATGCCCGGCTTCCCCTGCGAAGGCAATCAGCCAGGTCACGGATTCAATGGATTCATGAGTTCCCTCCGGATCCACGAGATCCGGCATTCGGGCAAGCACCCGCTCATAGGCGTTCAGCTTTGCGTCGATCAGCCGGAATCGTGCCAGCCTCTGCGCACAATCGGGAAATAAGGTCACGCGAAGGGACAGCAATTTCCGGTCTGCCCGTTTGGCTTCCTCCAGTTCCGCCGGAGATACAAGACGGTTCCAGGACCCATTATCCAATGCCCATCCTCCCCCCTTGTAACCGCGACATTTACATGATCGAGTAAATGTTCAACATCTCATCGGACAGCTGCATTAACGCATCGACAATCTCCGGATCGAACTGGGTTTCACGATGACGGAGCAGCTCCTGCTTGGCTTCAGCCATCGTTAGCTTCCGCTCCCGGTAATGCCGATCCGATGTCATGGAATCAAAAGCGTCGACAACCCCGCAAATTCTCGCATTATAGGGGATTTCCTCCCCTTGCAGCCTGTCCGGATATCCGGCTCCGTCCCAACGCTCATGATGCCACCGGACGATATCCGCGATACCTGGGCCAAACGCCGGATCCGCTTCGACGAGTTCCGCCCCGATGACCGGGTGCAGCTTAATGATCTTCCACTGCGCTTTCGTAAGCGGCTCCCGCTGTTCGATGATCGCACGAGGAATCATCGTTTTGCCGATATCATGCATAAAACATCCGCGGACCAGCATGTCCTTCTCCGCCCCGCGAATCTCAAGCGGTTCGGCGATCTTCTCTGCCAGCATTGCTACTCGAATACTATGATGATAGGTTTCTGGATGTTTGCGCACGAGCAGGTTAAACCACTTCACTGCATCTGGGCTATTGTCCATATACAGTTCGTCAATGAACTCATTAAAAACAGTCAACCGTTCTGCCCCCTAAAACCTGTGTCTTCATTTGCCTTTCCCGTTCTGGATTCGCACTTTCCTTCCTTCCCTGAAGAAAAAAAGAACTTTTCGCTAAAATCCAGTTAAATTTTTATGCTTTTTACCCGATGATGAATCAGAGCAAACGGATGAAAAACAGATCATGTCGTACAATAACAATTATGCGACAAATCTAAGTAAAAAATGGTCAAAATTTGGCAAGGTTTGTAATTAACTCTTGTTACATTATAGGACAAAAGGGCGATTTTTGCATTATTTTCAGCAAAAAAATAGACAAAAAGCACTAAAATTTTTGAGAGAACTACATAAATTCCATCAAGCAGTCCTGCACGTAGTCAGGGGCGGCTTTTTTCATTTGCTCGACGGTGTGTAAGTAACGTTGGGTCGTGTTGATATGAGCGTGCCCCAAGGTTTCCTGAACCTGCTGCAGCGAGGCGCCCTGAAGTAAGGCCAAAGTCGCGTTGGTATGCCTTAACCAGTGGGGTGTCGGTTGCTTCTGGATCCCGCTTGTGGTCCCCGCTTGTTTGATGATCCGTTCGATTTGCCGCGGCGTTATCGCAAACAATACCAGTTCCGGGTCCGGTTCAGGGGAACCCGCCAATTTTCGCGCATGCTCCTGATACATCCTCCAAAGGTCATGCGGAATCTTGACCTCGCGCGTTTTTCCGCGCTTTGCGTGAGAGACGGTCAACCACACTGACGTTTCTAGCAAATCAGCGTTAAAATCCTTCCATTTGATTCCGCACAACTCGGATACACGAAGCCCTAACAGCACCAACGAAAGACCGATCAGATAATTTCGCAGGCTTTGACGCCGCAATGTTTCCAGCAGCTTGCCGACTTCATTGCGTGTGAGATAATGCCTGCGGCTCGTAACGACAATAGCAGGGATGCGAATATTTTGTGCCGGGTTATGATCAAAAAGACCGATACCGCGGTCGCTCCCCCATTTGTAAAACGACTTCAACGGCGCGATAAATGCAGCCACGCTGGCCGGAGCAAGCGGTTTTTGGGCATCTCGGTAGAATCCTTTCGTCAGGTAGATTTTATACGCTTCGATTTCCCTCCAGGACACCTCTCGAAACGGGACCCCTGAAAGGAATTGCCTAAATTGCTCCAGCGCCCGATAATAGTTTCTGCGGGTATTTGGCGCTTTGGCGCACGCGGTCAGGAACATCTGAATGATTTGCTCATCCTGATATTCCTGTGCGGATGATAAATGAAAGGGATATTGTTGGGCTACAGCCGACAAATAGTTAATTGCCATATTTTGTAGTGGACCTCCTGTTGACGTAATTTTTGTCGCATAATTGTTATTGTACGACATGTCTGCTCGGCTGTAATAAAAAACCATTTACGGAGGGTCCGCTCCCCTTGCAAAAAAAGGTATAAAAGCCGCAGAAATCGCTGAACTCATACCCAAAAAACAGGTATAATAAAGACATGCTGGTAACCTGTTTCTGGAAAGGGTCTGGTGAGATGTCCTGCGTTCTTCATGGTTTACCGTTGGAAACTCAAATTCCGTTGATCGACGCCCATATTCATTTGGACCTTTACGACGAGGTCACCCGGGAACGTCTGCTGCAAGAACTGCCGGGATGCGGGGTTGAATCCGTAATTGCCGTTTCGATGCATCTGGCCTCTTGCAAGCTGAACAGCGCTTTGGCGGAGCGCCATCCGAACCTGGTACGCCCGGCGTTTGGATTTCACCCTGAACAGCCAATTCCCGCGAATCGGGAAATCGATCTGCTACTGGATTGGATCAAGCGACATGCCGGGGAGATGATTGCGGTAGGCGAAGTCGGGCTCCCTTATTATGCTAGGCAAGAGGCGCTGGAACAAGGAAACCCGTTTGAGCTTGAGCCCTACGTGGATTTACTGGAGAAATTTCTAGTTCTAGCCAAGGAGACGGGTAAACCGGTCGTGCTGCATGCGGTATATGAGGATGCCGACCTTGCCTGCGACCTGCTGGATCGGCATGGTATCACCAAGGCTCACTTCCACTGGTTCAAAGGCGCGGAATCGACGGTCCAACGCATGGCTGAACGGGGCTATTTTATTTCGTTTACGCCGGATATCGTCTATGAAATGGAAATTCAGGAGTTGGCCCGACGCTATCCGCCCGAGCAGGTTATGGCCGAAACCGATGGCCCTTGGCCATTTGAGGGGCCGTTTGCGGGTCAGATCACCCATCCGCGTATGACCAGTCACGTCGCCATGGCTTGGGCGAATCTCCAGGGCATTCCCCCGGAAGAGGCTGCAAAGACGTTGTATCGGAACACGCGGCGTTTTTACGGATTGTGAAGGAAACGACGCTTAAAACAAAAGCTGTCCCCCAGGTCACCACAACCTGGACGGACAGCTTCTTTGCTGTTATTTCAATTCAAAACCGCGTTCGGCCAAAAATTCACGCATATGAAGGCGCGCCGGTTGAGCCAACTTCTCGGCCATCAGTTCAGACCAAGCCGTATCCTTCGCCCCGCCGGTCCGTTCGCGCAGATACTTCGACATCACCTCGTCGTAGGCGGCCACTTGTTCATCCTGACCGGCGGTGTCATAGCCGTTCCAATGCAGCACGGCCGGCAATGGAAGACGCGGCCGTAAACCCGGCTCCTGATCCGGGTAACCCAGACACATCCCGAAGACGGGATACGCCAAATGCGGTAAACCAAGGATCTCGGCCACTTCTTCGCTTCGGTTGCGGATACCGCCGATGTACACGATGCCAAGCCCCAGCGATTCCGCAGCTACCGCAGCATTTTGCGCCGCCAGCGCCGCATCGACTGTAGCTACGATGAAGTTCTCCGTCGTGTCTTCGTAAGTTTTTTGCGATGGAATATGCCGCTCTGCTGCCCTTTTTAACCTGGACAGATCCGCGCACCAGACTAGAAACACGGGGCACTCCACCACATAGGACTGTTGCCCGCAAAGCTCTGCCAGCTTGACTCTTCGACCCGCGTCCGTCACCGCGATTACGCTATAGGCCTGCACATTGCTCGAACTGGAGGCCATTTGCCCCGCGGACACGATTTGCTCCACCATTTCCTTGCCCACCGGGCGATCGCTGTATTTGCGAATCGAACGATGCTCCATCAATCTGGATATCGTCTCGTTCATCTTCCACACTCCTGTTCCCTGCATGATGTTAGTCCCATTATGGAACTTTCCTCCACTGGAAGCAAGGCGACCACTCGATCACTAGCCCTGATTCATCAACCGCTTCTCCCAAAGCACCACTACGAATTACCGGCAGCAACACCCGTGTACAGCATATAAATCGCCATTCCCCATACGATCAGTGCTGACACCCGATTGATCCCCCGCAGCAGCGCGCCTCCCCGATCCAGGCTTCCAATGGTTTTCCCCGCCATCGCCAGGCCGAAGAACCACATCCACGACACCAGAATCGTAGCCAGCGTGAACGCCCATTTCGCGCCGCCCGCGTATCCCAGCGAGCTTGTCCCGATCACGCCGATCGTATCCAGAATCGCATGCGGATTCAAAAACGTCACCGATAAAGCGAACACCGCCTGCTTCTTGGCAGGCAACCCGGATGGCCCAGCGGAAGCCGGCGCGGAGGCGTCCCGCCAGATCGTCCAGCCGATGGATATCATAAAGACGGCCCCCGCCGCAAACAACGCGATCTTCAGCCAAGTCCAGGACAAGACCAGCACCGTAACCCCCAATACCGCCAGCAAAATCAGGATCGTATCCCCCACAGCAGCAGTCAGCACGGCCGGCAAAGCCCTACGCAGTTTACGGCTGGCAGCCCCCTGGTTAAACACGAACACGTTCTGCACGCCTAACGGCAAAATGAGGCCAAACGCCAACAAAAAGCCATGGATCGCTGCACCCAGCATGCTCTCTCCCCCTTCCATCTCTATGCAACTAATTGTACCTGGCCGTTCCCCATTTGGCTCCATCCATTTGGATGGAATTTGAACCAACCAAACGATATAATAAGGGAAAATAACGTCGTTCACGCGAGAAAGTGGCAATCTACAAATAGGGGGTTATCCAACATGAACCATTCGACTTGGCGTCCCAGCCGAAGTTCACCCTTCCCGCTCCATCGCCAAATCACGGAGCATCTGCGCGACCTGATCGCCGGCGGCGAATGGCCGGTTGGAACGCGTATCCCGTCCCAGCGAGAGCTTGCCGCGCGTTATGGCGTCAACCGCAGCACAGTGGTCGCTGCGCTGGATGAGCTGATCGCCGCCGGCTTGCTTCAGGGCGACCGCGGCGGCGGCACCCGTGTCGTCAATCGGACCTGGGGCGTGCTGACCGCTTCTCCACCGCCGGACTGGAACGAGTACGTCCGCGCCGGCGTACAGCACCCCAATCTGCCGGCGGTGCAGGAGATTAACCAGGCCGAGTTCCGTCCGGGCATCCTGCGGCTTGGTACCGGTGAGATGGGGCCGGATCTGCTGCCGCAAACCGAGATGGCTAAGCTGTTGGGGCGAATGGCCCTACGTCCTCCAAACCTCGGCTATGGCGAGCCGAACGGGGATCTACGGCTGCGGGAAGCGATAGCGTCTCGGTTGAACCGGCTGGGCATCGCCGTATCGCCGTCCTCGCTGCTGATCGTCTCCGGTGCCTTGCAGGCGTTGCAACTCATAGCCGTCGGGTTGCTTCACCGGGGTTCGACGGTATTAACCGAACGGCCGTCTTACCTGTATTCGGTCCCCGTATTTCAGAGCGCCGGGATGAAGCTGCGAGGCGTGCCGATGGATGAACAAGGACTGCGCGCCGACTTGGTTTCTGTGTACGCCAAGCAATATTCAGGCGCGTTGTTATATACCATTCCGACTTTCCACAATCCAAGCGGAACGGTGATGAGCGAAGCCCGACGGAATCAACTGCTGGAGGTTTGCGAAGCGGCCCGCCTGCCCGTCGTCGAGGATGATGTCTACCGCGAGTTATGGCTGGACGAACCGCCGCCGCTTCCTTTGAAGGCGAAGGACGCCAGCGGCAGCGTGCTCTATCTTGGCAGCTTGTCCAAATCGCTGAGCCCCGGGCTGCGTATCGGCTGGATTGCCGGCCCTCAGCCCGTGATCGAACGGCTCGCCGACATCAAGATGCAAAGCGATTACGGCTCCAGCGCCCTTTCGCAGCAGGTCGCGGCAGAATGGCTGGAGAGCGGCCTGTACGACCGCCATCTCGAGCGGTTAAGATCTGCGCTCCGTCTGCGGCGCGAGGCGGCGCTCGACGCTTTAGGGCGGCATTTTCGCGATATCGCGGAGTGGGAAGCTCCGCGGGGAGGCTTTTACATATGGTTGAACCTTCATGGATCCCCCTCCCCGCGCAAAGTGTTTGATGCCGCGCTGAAGACCGGCCTTCTCATCAACCCGGGACACTTGTATGACCGCGAAGCGGAAGGCCGCTTGCGCCTTTCCTACGCGTATGCCACAGCCGATGAGTTAACAGACGGTATCGCCCGCCTTAGTGAGATCGTTCGCGCTTTGGAGTAAACCAATCAGGAAACTATTTACCGTTCGGAAGCGTCTACTATGTAACGAAGGAGGAATCTACATGCGTTTGCGAAAGGGGCTGCGGGGCTGCCTATTCTGCCTGGCCGCAGTGACCGTGTTGATCATGGCAGTCGCCTGCTCTCCTAGCAGCGAAGGAAACAAAACAACGACTCCGCCGACAGTCGAACAGCCCGTTTCGGAGCAAGGCCCACCATCTGGCGAAACCGGAGAATCAGGAACGGGAACGGATAGCGGTAATCTATCGGACGCAGAGGACGAGGAAGAAACCGCAACCGGGGACGAGGAATCTGAGACGTCAGCCGAGAACATGAATGGATCGGCCGGACAACTCTATGCCATCACGTTTGAAGCGATGATGGAACTGGACGAAGGGTTGAACCATGAGATGAACTATATCGCCGTCGACCTGAGCGAGATGACTCAACTAACGGAAGACGACAAAACCTATATCATTGAATATTTGCAAGACTTCGGCACCGAAATCCGTGACCGGACGATGGATCAGTTGATGGAGGAAGAAAATCCGGAACAGAGCAGTCCTTCCTTGAAAGGCGTGCTGCTGCGCGTCGACAAGGTCGAGATTAACGAGGACTCCGCCCAAATTGAGGGTTCCAAATACCGCTCCGGCACCGGCGCCGTCGGCGCCAAGATTACCTTGAAGCTTGAGGAAGGCGCTTGGAAGCTGTCCGGATCCGAGATGACCTGGATTAGTTGAGAAGGGGGCCGGGGCCGGACGCGAGAGCAGAGGCAGGCACGCAGAGAGCGGCGGGCAAGTCGAATGCGGCGAAGTTGCTGCGGACCACCGTTACCGTTTGGGATTACCAGTGACCAAGTACACTTCCGTACCACCCCGAGTCCTCATCCAAGAAATGTTGCATTTTATGCAACATTTCTTGGTGTTGTCGCCACTCTGAGCATAAATGTTGCTAAAAGCACAGCATTCTAGCCCGTTATCTCCAGCAACTCGATTTCGTCTCCACTTGCCCGCCCCCACAACCAGCTTGGTAGCCTCTATTCCCCCTCCCACCAAAACCACGAGTTAGTCAGAAATACGCTCCCCCTATCCTCTCCTAGCACTTTACGCACTTACGCATCTTCTCCGCCCATTCGCTCTCTCTAACACCAGCTCACTTCCTCACGATCCACGCACGTATACTCTCTCTACTTCTACCTCAAACACTTAACCAGCTTCTACTCCACATCCATTTCATCAAACGCCCTACGCACCTCTCCACCTCTCCCTCTCTCTCCGGACCCCTTTGGATGCCCCTCCAACTTGTCAAGTAACTTTGACTTCATCCACCTATTTACAATATATTGCAAAAGTGATATCATAACAGTATCAATTCAATATGCAGCTGAAGGAGTGTCATTCATGATGAAAGAAAAAGAGATTTCGTACCTGAACGGTTTTGTCGCCCTGCTGTTCATTTTGGGATTTGCCGCGTTGGGGACTTACCTTATTACGCTGAACGAGGTTTTACCGATTGCGGGCGGAGTGCTCTCCTGCGTTATCGCTCTCGTGCTTTTGACCGGTCTCACGACCGTGCAACCGAATCAATCGGCAGTGGTCACCTTCTTCGGCCGTTATCTTGGCGTCATCCGGAAGAACGGTTTCTATCTGGCGATTCCATTTTCGACCCGCAAGAAAGTGTCGCTGCGCGTTCGCAACTTCAACAGCGCCAAGCTGAAAGTCAACGATGTCAACGGGAACCCGATTGAAATCGCTACTGTCGTTGTGTTCTCGGTCGTCGACTCCGCCAAGGCGCTGTTTGAAGTGGACGAATACGAAACCTTCGTCGAAATCCAAAGTGAAGCCGCGCTGCGACATGTTGCCAGCAAATATCCGTACGACCAGTTGGATGACGTCGGATTCTCCCTCCGTGCCAATACGGAAGAGATTGCACTGGAGCTGACCGGCGAATTGCAAAACCGTCTGGCCATCGCCGGGGTTAAAATCATCGAGTCGCGTCTGACGCACCTGGCCTATTCGACCGAGATCGCCAGCGCAATGCTGCAGCGTCAGCAAGCCGAAGCCATCATCGCAGCCCGCGAGAAAATCGTCGACGGTGCCGTCACCATGGTGCAAATGGCCATCGAACGGCTGCAAGCCGGCCAGGTTGTCGAGCTGGACGACGAACGCAAAGCCGCGATGATCAACAACCTGCTCGTCGCCGTCGTATCCGACCGTTCCGCCCAGCCGGTCATCAACGCCAGCACGTTGTACTGATTAGGGGCATCCATTCACGATGGCCAGCAAAAAGAGCTTCCCACTTCGCCTTGACCCGACTCTCTATCAGGCTTTGGAACGCTGGGCAGCGGACGAATTCCGAAGCGTGAATGGTCATATCGAATACCTGCTGCGAGAAGCTTTGCGCCGCGAGGGAAGACTGCCTTCCACCCGGGCGCCGGGCAAGGAGGAGGAGGAGAAGCATGACACAGACGAAAGAAATCCGTAAGCCGTGGTGGGAATCCAAGTCGACAGCCCTGCTGAAGGAGTATGCCAAAACCTCCGGGAGTGCTTACACCGCCGGGAAGTTCAGTGGCTGGAGATACAAGAGCCAGCATGTGCGCGTGCCACTCCCTCGCAGCTTCGGCAGCTGCGAGGTGGCGATCACCGATCCGAGTAACGACTCATCCGGTAATGAGTACGTTATCTCCTTGAAATACATTTACCGGCCGCGCCGCAAGCTGGAGTTTGATTTATTTTCAGCCAAACGTCATCTCTTAGCTTGGTTAACCGGAGGACTCCGGGAAACGCCGCTCCCGAACTCCGCCATGAACAAGCGGTTTCAGGCCAAGGCTTCCCATCCCAGTCTGCTGCGGTCGGCATTGAAGCATGAGGGGCTTGAGGAGCTCCTAGACCTTCATCCCAACGTGCATTTTCGATTACGGATCAAGAGCGGACGCGCCACGTTAACCTGCACGGAGAAGTTCAAAAAGCCCGACGTGCCTGCCATCGCGGCTTCCGTCGAGCTGATGAAGAAAATGATCTTCGCCTTGGAGGAACAAGGAATCGTCGGCGATTCGCAACCCCACTCTCGCAAATAAGACAAAAAAACAAGCCTTCACGGCGCAAGGCCGGGATCAACCCGGAAACCTGCTCCTGAAGGCTTGTTTTGTTCTGTTACAGCTTCACCCGCTGCAAGCGGAGCGCGTTCAGCACCACCGAGACCGAGCTGAGCGCCATCGCCGCACCGGCCAGCCACGGAGCTAGGAAACCGGCTGCCGCCACCGGGATGCCGATCGTGTTGTACGCGAGCGCCCAGAACAGGTTCTGCTTGATGTTACCCATCGTGCGCTTGCTCATCGCGATTGCGTCCGGTACGCCTTCCAGGTCGCCGCGCATCAGCGTCACGTCGGCAGCCTCCATGGCCACGTCGGTGCCCGTGCCGATAGCGATGCCTACGTCGGCTACGGCCAGCGCCGGGGCGTCATTGATGCCGTCGCCAACCATCGCCGTCTTCAGGCCGCGGGCCTGCAGCTTTTTCACTTCGTCGGCTTTGCCTTCCGGCAGCACCTCGGCCAGCACCTCGTCGATCCCGACCTCGGCGGCGATCGCCTTGGCGGTGCGCTCGTTGTCGCCGGTGATCATGACCACGTGAAGTCCCATCTCCTTCAGCCGCGCCACCGCGGCTTTGGACGTCTCCTTCACGGTGTCGCTCACGGCGACCATGCCGGCGTAGACGCCGTCCACCGCCACGAGCAGCACGGTCTGGCCGGCCGCTTCCAGCGCGGCCATGCCGGTCTCCGCGGCGGCGACGTCGACGCCTTCACGCGCCATCAGGCGGCGCGTGCCGGCGAGCACCCGGCGGTCTTCCACGACCGCCGCAATCCCGTGCCCGGGCACCGCTTCAAAAGCGGTTGCCTCGGGCAGCTCCAGGGCGCGCGCCCGCGCCCCGGCCACCAGAGCATCCGCCAGCGGATGCTCTGAGCCGCGCTCGGCGGCGCCGACGAGCCGGAGCAATGCCGCGTCGTCCCAGCCCCCGGCCGGGACGACTTCCCGCAGCTCCGGCTGCCCTCGCGTGATCGTGCCGGTCTTATCCAGCACGATCGCCTGCAGCCCCTGGGCGGCCTCGAGGTGCTCGCCGCCCTTAAACAAGATGCCGTACTCCGCGGCCCGTCCGGACCCGGCCATAATCGACGTTGGCGTCGCCAGCCCCAGCGCGCAAGGGCACGCGATGACCAGCACAGCGATCGCCTTTTCCAGCGCCTCGGCAAAGCTGCCCGGCGCCACGAAGAAGAACCACACCAAAAACGTGACCACAGCAATCCCAACCACAATCGGAACGAAGATCCCGGAGATGACGTCGGCCACCCGCTGAATCGGCGCCTTTGAGCCTTGCGCCTCTTCAACGACGCGGATGATTTGCGCCAGCGCAGTTTCACTGCCAACCTTGGCAGCCTGAACGCGCAGCATGCCATGTTTGTTGACGGTCGCGCCAATGACCGCGTCGCCTTCCTTCTTCTCTACCGGGATGCTCTCCCCGGTCAGCATCGATTCATCCACCGACGAAGCGCCGCCGACCACCAAACCGTCGACCGGGATCTTCTCGCCCGGCTTCACAATCAGTACGTCACCCGGTACAACCGCTTCGATTAGCACCTCGGTTTCGACGCCATCCTTAAGGACGAGCGCTGTTTTCGCCTGAAGCCCCATCAGCGTTTTGATCGCCTGGGAGGAGCGGCCTTTGGCCAACGCCTCAAACCACTTGCCAAGCAGGATCAGCGTAATCAGGATCGAACTCGTTTCATAATACAGCTGGGGGGTATGCCCGTGCGGCATCGATAACGAATCCAAGCTCAAATACAAACTATAGAAATACGCCGCCGACGTTCCCAGCGCGACCAGAACGTCCATGTTCGCACTTCGGTTGCGCAGTGCTTTGTAAGCTCCGACGTAGAATCCGCGCCCGATGACGAACTGCACCGGCGTCGCCAGTACGAGTTGAAACCATGGGTTCATGAACAGCTCCGGCGTCCAGATCCACGAGGTGAAGGAGAAATGCCCGGCCATCGCCCACAGCAGCGGAAAGGCAAGTACCGCCGAGACGATCAGCTTATTTCGCTGTTTGCGGACTTCCCGCGTGCGGATATCCTCGGACTCCTGTTCGGACGGCTTCAATACCGCACCGTAGCCTAACTGGCTCACTTTCTCAATGATCTGGTCCAGCGAGACTTGAGTCGGCTCAAACCGCACCTGCGCAGTTTCCAGAGCCAGATTGACGTTAGCCTGCTCTACTCCAGGTAATCGGTTTAGTCCTTTCTCGATCCGGGCGGCGCAAGCCGCGCAGGTCATTCCGGTAATTTGCAGCGTCGTTTGATTCGGATCCCCACTGCCGATGGGCAATGCATTTTCCATGACCATTCCTCCATATCAATACCGATAATAGGTACCCCTAGGGGGTATATAAGAGGCGAACGAAATTTTCGCCTTCCGGAACCGCCGCATCCCGGGCCTGAGGCGCAAGGGGAATGCCGCACCCCAGTCCCACGATCCGCCGCAGCGGATTAAACGACGTCGTAACCTTGATCCTCAATTGCTTCTTTAATTTGCTCTACCGTCACTTTCGTTTCATCGAAAGTCACATCTACTTTCTTAGAGGCCAGATCGACTTTCCCTGTAGCACCAAGCCCGGCTACCGCCCCTTCTACCGACTTCACGCAATGATTGCAAGACATGCCTTCCACGTTTAACGTAATATTTTGCATCGCAAATTCCTCCTAGAGTAAAAATAATGGCTTAACCTTGCAGCGTACCCCTCTGGGGTTCCGCTGTTATTTCATGAGCTTGTTGACCGTGACCAGCAGTTCGTCGAGCACTTCAGTCTCGCCGGCTTGAATCCGCTCGATCACGCAGCTCTTCATGTGTCCCTCCAGCAGCAGCCTACCCACGCTGTTTAGCGCGGACTGCACGGCGGCGATCTGGTTCAGCACATCGTCACAGTAAGTATCTCTCTCGATCAGCCCTTTAATACCGCGGATTTGCCCTTCAATCCGGTTCAAACGACTGGTCAGGTTGCTCTTCATCGCTTCGGAATGGTGGCTGTGTCGTACCAGCTTGCCATTCTCCATTACGTGTTGTCCCTCGCAATGCTCCTCACAGGGCGCGGACGTCGGATGTTCATGCCCCTCAATCTTCGCCATACGTCTCTCCTTTCCAAACCAGCGTGGTTTGCTGTGGTAAGCTCATTATAATATACCCCCACGGGGTATGTAAAGTGGTGATTTTTATTTTTCTCAATACGAATTGCACAGTGCTCTATCCTACGAATAGATTCTCATTTACACTAGATGTTGGGTTTACTTATCCCAGGTAAGCTGCAACTCCCAAGAAAGCTGGTGCCTACCTAAATATGAACCGTCTGTTAAAACCATTGCCGCTTCTACTGATGATGTCCCTGCTCTGTGTTCTTGGAGCCTTCTTGGCTCCGGTAACCGAGAAATTGTTCTCCCTTCTGCTTGATATCCTTCTGGCTTTCTTATTCGCCATCTTCGTTCACGAGTCTGGACACCTGCTCGTTGGACTCTCCTTTGGGCTAAAACCGGAAGAGATGATCGTTGGTCCTTTTCGGCTCCTCTTTACCGGACGTACCCTCTCTTTCCAACCCAACAAGAACTGGCAGCGCTTTGGCGGGACGATGCGCTTCTCGCCTTGCTCTACAAAGCTGACAGAGATCGCCCGCAAGTGGTCCTGGATGGCCTTGGGAGGTCCTGCATTCAGTTTACTTACCGCTCTGCTTATTCTGGTCATCCACCGCTCATCACATCCATTAACAGAGCTGTTCATATGGTTCAGCTTTGCGCTTGGTGCGGCTACGCTCGTCCCTCTAACCAATGGGGTTAACCCTTCTGACGGCAAGCTCTTTATGCTCCTGCGCCAGCGATCGGCAAGGGCCGAACGATTGATGGCCGGGGTGATTTTGCAAAAAAGCTACTTATCCGAAAAGCGACCATGCGAATGGAATTCCGAAGTCATCGCCTCGGCAGCCCGGCTGCTAAATGATTTATCGGAACGTTCACCCGAGCAACTAGCCGATGAAGCTGAGCTCCGAATGTATTTGTACCTCCACTTTGCCGACACGGGACAACCGGAGGACGCACTAACCTATATTCGGCCGATTAGTCAG
Organism: Paenibacillus rhizolycopersici; assembly: GCF_014947195.2. NCBI lineage: Bacteria > Bacillati > Bacillota > Bacilli > Caryophanales > Paenibacillaceae > Paenibacillus > Paenibacillus rhizolycopersici. The sequence goes on from NZ_JADCNN020000002.1 coordinate 101,758, forward strand.
TCAAATCATCCCATTGCGTCCATCCCGGTTACCCGCCTCATGATCGACAGCCTATATGCCTGCCACCTACTTTTGAACCCTTCTGGCTTTCATATCCAGGGGAATGCCCAAGCGATAGTTGAAGCGATGCCAGACAAGGAGCCCTACAGTTACCACAAAGCATGGGCGGCGCTGATGTCCGTACAGGGGGAAAACGAAAAGGCGGCGAAGCATTTATCCCAAGCTCGAAGCCTGTTGGAGCGATGGTTCAAACCCTTTGGCACCTATCATTTTGAACAAGCGATCCTATCTCGTATCGAAAGACTGTCTTATCCACCACCTAGCGACCAAACCAACGTCAAAAAACCCGCTGCCACGAATACGTGACAACGGGTTTCTTTTCAGATAACCGACTATGCTCTTACTGATAACCCCAAATCATCGTCAACAAGGTCCCGAATACGGTAACCAGTCCGACGAACAAGGCGTACACAAGGTTGGCATACAATGCGCCTTTGCTGCGGTTCTCACCGATGTGCATGAACAGGAACAGCTGAACCGACATCTGGATGGCCGCGCAGACCAGCAGGATCGACATGCCGACGCCAAACGACATATCCCAGAAAACCACCGACAGCGCTACGGCAGAAAGGATCAGTGAGAACACATATCCCATGACGTGCTGAATCGGGAACAGTTTTTTCATGTCACATCAGTCCTTTCAAGTATACGAAGCTGAAGATGAAGATCCAGACGACATCCAAGAAGTGCCAGTACAGCGAGAAAATAAACGATTTGTTCGCCGTATCATGAGTAAATCCTTCGCGTTTCACCTGAAGCATGAGCCCACTGCCCCACAGCAGACCCATCGTCACGTGGACACCGTGCGTACCTAGCAGGACGAACAAGCTCGATAGAAATGCGCTGGTTTGGATCGTTGCACCTTCATGAACATAGGTGACGAACTCGGTAATCTCGATGCCAAGGAACCCAAGGCCAAGCAGCAGCGTGATGGCGAAGAAAGCCATAAACGGTTTTCTTAGCCCCAACCGCATGCTGTGCACCGCCAACCCGCAGGTGAAGCTGCTCGTCAACAATAGGAACGTTTCGCCCAGAACCGGTCCAATTTCGAAAATCTCCGCGCCGCTCGGTCCGTTACCGGTCCGATTCCACAGCGTCAGATAGACCGAGAACAGTGTGGCAAAGAGCACGATTTCCGCACCCAGGAACAGCCAGAACCCGAGTACCCGGTTACTGTTCTCTTCCGTTTGATATTCCAAAGGCAAAGTATGATCTACTTTCATGCGTGTTCACCCCGCAATCCTGCATCCGTATCCATCCGATCGGCTAAAGCCCGCTCGGTTTTGATGATTTCACTGACCGGAATGTGACGCCCATGGTCGCGTTCGAAAGAACGTACCGCCAGCATGACGACAATTCCCAGGCCGGCGATAATCGCCGGTACCCACCAGCTAAAGACCATAAAGAATCCGAAGAACATGAAAATCATGCCGAGGATAAACGGTTGACCACTGTTGTTTGGCATATGAATCTCTTCGATTTTATCCGTGAACAGCGGTTTTCCGCTTTTCTTCGATTCCCAGAACGCATCCAGCGAATCCACTTTCGGTACGATCGCGAAGTTGTATTCCGGAACCGGAGAATGCGTGCTCCATTCCAGTGTACGAGCGTTCCAAGGATCTCCGGTAGTATCCCGTTCCGCATAGCGGAAGCTCCAGTAGATGTTGTAAACCAGAACGATAAACCCGATGGCGAGTCCCACGGCCCCGATCGAAGCGATCAAGTTCAGCGGACCGAAGCCCGTGCTTTCCGAATAGGTGTACATCCGCCGAGTCATCCCCTTCAAGCCGAGGAAGAACAACGGCAAGAACGTAACGTTAAAGCTAATGGCGATAATCCAGAAGGCCAGCTTGCCCTGGCGGTCGTTCAGTCGGAAGCCGAACAGTTTCGGGAACCAGTAATAGAACCCGGCGATGACCGCGAATACCGTCCCCGGAATGAGCACATAGTGGAAATGCGCGACCAGGAACATCGTATTATGATATTGATAGTCGGCGCTCGCCATCGCCAGCATGACCCCCGTCACCCCGCCGATCGTAAAGATCGGAATAAAGGCGAGGGAATACAGCATCGGCGTCGTAAACTCGATGCGCCCCTTTTGCAGCGTAAACAGCCAGTTGAAGATTTTGACCCCGGTTGGGACGGCAATCGCCATCGTCGTGATCGAGAAGATCCCGTTGACCATTACGCCGTGTCCCATCGTATAGAAGTGGTGCGCCCATACGACAAACGACAGCAGGGAAATGACGACCATGCTCCATACCATGGATTTATAACCATACAGATTTTTGCGTGAGAAGGTCGAAATGACTTCACTGTAAATCCCGAAGGCCGGCAAAATGACGATATAAACCTCCGGATGGCCCCATACCCAGAACAGGTTGGCCCAGAGCATATCCATCCCGCCGTTGGCCATCGTAAAGAACTGCGTGCCGAACAGCCGGTCGAACATCATCAGCGCCAGCGCCACGGTAAGTACCGGGAACGCGAACAAGATGATGACGTTAGTGATGAGCACCGACCAGGTAAACATCGGCATTTTCATCAGCTTCATCCCAGGTGCACGCATTTTCAGAATCGTCACCAGGAAGTTCACTGCGGTCATCAAGGTCCCGATCCCCGCAATCTGGATGGCGATCGAGTAATAGTTGTTACCCACCGTCGGGCTGAACTCGATGCTAGCCAGCGGGAAGTATGCCGTCCATCCGGCATCTGGGGAGCCCCCGATGACGAAGGAGATGTTAAACAACATCGCTCCGGCGAAGAACAACCAGAAGCTGACGGCGTTCAATCGTGGAAACGCAACGTCGCGCGCACCGATTTGCAGCGGAATGACTACGTTCATCAAACCGACAACAAATGGCATCGCCATAAACAGGATCATAATGACCCCGTGTGTCGTAAAAATCTCGTTATAATGCTGCGCGTCCAGCAGTCCGTTCTCCGGTATCGCCAGCTGGGCCCGCATGAGCAGCGCATCCACGCCGCCCCGGAATAACATGATCAATGCTGCAATAATATACATGATGCCGATCCGCTTGTGGTCGACAGTCGTCAACCATTCGCGCCACAGCCAGCCCCATTTTTTAAAATAGGTTAGTCCGATGAGAATCACCAACGAGACGACCACGATACTAACCATCGCGCCGTAAATCATCGGCTCACCTGTGACGAAAAATTCGTCCCATTTCATGTTAAGCTTCTCCCTTCTCGTTGATTAGTTATGAGCTTCGTGATCGCTGGATTCTGTCATGTCCATTTCGGAATGGTCCATCGTTGAATGATCCATTTCGGTCTGTCCGGACTCTTCAACAGCGCCATTCTCGCCGCCATGATTATGGCCGGCATTCTCCCCTTCCGGTGCAGGCCGGAAAGCCAAATGGGTGGAGGTATAAGTTTGGCGGCCGACATGTGCGGTCTCCAGCAATTTGTCAAACTCCGGTTCGGTCAGTTCAGAAGCCGTGTCCTTCACTTCTTTGACCCATTCGTCATATTTAGATGGCGTCATGGCCAACGCTTCGAATTCCATATGCGCGAAGCCCTCACCCGAGAAGTTGGAGTTCTTGCCCATGTACGAGCCTTCATGCTCGGCAACGATGTTCAGCGTGTTGACCATGTCGCTCATCGCGTACTTTTGGCCAGCCAGCTGCGGAATCCAGAAGCTCGTAATCGGCCCGAACGAATACAGCCGGAACTCAATCGGACGATTCGTCGGGAAGTTAACGTAGTTAACCGTTTCGATGCCTTCCTCCGGATAACTGAAATGCCATTTCCAGTTGGACGAGGCCGCATAAATCACAAGCGGTTTTTGATCCTCATAACCTTCAGGCACCTTTTCCACCGCAGAGGTACTGCGCACGGTCACGACCGAAAGAACGGCCACGATAATGATTGGAATCGTAATCCAAGTGATTTCCAGCCATTTGCTGCCTTCGACATGCGGCGGTTCGTAATCCGGAGCCGCTTTAGAGGCGCGATATTTCGTTAGCATGTAAATGTACAGCGTGTAAACGACCAGCAAAATAAACGCCATCGTTAAAATAGAAAAAATGATGACTTGCGATTGGGTCTTGGCCACCGGACCTTTCGGATTCAATACCGCCAGCTGGTTGCAACCGGTCAGGAGGACAAGAAGGGCCGAGAATAAAGCGAGCAGCAACCCTTTCCTTTTCATAGGATACCGATACCCCTTTCTTCATTATGAACGCCATCCCCTAGCTTGGAGGATCGCTTCGTTCGATCAGTTACTTTCATGTTAGGAAAGGGGCGGTTGAATAACAATTCATAGAGATTGTTATATTTGTAAATTTATTACAATATAAAGTGTGATTTTTGTCCTATACATCGCAGTGAAAGTTGATTGACGGCGATTTTCGACCATTATCCGTCAAATTTGCCGATTTTGATAATTGTTCACAATGCGCCTCTCCCTCGTCAGAGTTCGCAGAATTGTCATATAAAATCCGTTATTTGTGATCTTGTTCACAAAATAAACTCTGGAGACTTGCTTCGCGTTGCACACTCTTCCCTCTTACGTTAAGGGAATTTACGACATTTTCGTGACATTTTCCGTTTGTAATAATAGAAAAGAGGCTGTCCCAAGCAGCAAACTCACCTGCCCTCGGGACAACCTCTTAACTCATGCTTCAATTCTCTCTCAAACGGACGGAACAAGAACCGCCCAGCATAAGGCGGAATATTCGACTACAGCAGCTCTTTGCGAAGCTGTTCCGGCGATTTCGGCGACAGCAAGCCAAACGGAATATCGAAGACGGTCTTTGCTCCCGACTGGCCAGCTTGCGACAGCTTGTACGCCGCACGAGCGTAAGCGACCAATACGCTAGCCGTAAATTCCGGATTGCTATCCAATTTCAGGCTAAACTCAATCAGCTGCGTGCTGTTCTCGCCGGTCCGACCGCTGCGCAGCACCATGCCGCCGTGCGGCATCGCGGAGTGGTTCGCCTTAAGTTCTGCATCACTAATAAAATGTACGGTCGTGTCGTAATCCGAGAAGTAGTTCGGCATCGACTTGATCTCTTGCTCAATCTTCGCCAGATCGGCTCCTTCCTCCGCAACCACGAAGCATTCACGCAGATGCTTCTCGCGCGTGGACAGCTCCGGATTTTCACCTTGGCGCACGCGCTCAACCGCCGCTTCCACCGGAATCGTATACTGAACGCCGTTCTTCACGCCCGCCACGCGGCGAATCGCATCGGAATGCCCTTGGCTGACACCTTTGCCCCAGAACGTATAGTCGTTCCCTTCCGGCAGCACGGACTCGGCCAGCAGCCGGTTCAGCGAGAACAAACCCGGATCCCAACCGGTCGAGATGACGCTAACCGTTCCCGCTTTCTCGGCAACCCCGTTCACCTTCGCGAAGTACTCCGGAATTTTCGCATGCGTATCAAAACTATCGACGGTATTGAACATGGCCGCCAATTGCGGCCCTTGCTCTGGCAAGTCCGTAGCCGACCCGCCGCACAAAATCAACACGTCGATGTCGCCCTTATATTTTTCGATCTCGGAGATGTGAACCACGCCGCTCGCCGACGCCACCGCATCCGGTTGTCTGCGTGAGAAAATCGCTTTCAGCTGGAAATCCGGATTTTGCTTCAACGCCAGCTCCACGCCCCGTCCCAAATTTCCGTAACCTACGATACCTACCCGAATTGTTGCCACTGTATATCCTCCTTCATTATAGTCAATCTCGTCTTATGCTATGGACTAACCCCCATTGTAATTTACCCTTATCACTTTTTAAATAGTTAACATACAAAGTTAGTCTTTTTGTTTAAAAAATATGTGCTATTGTGCAAATGACACTGTATTTTTATGCAAATCTTAATTTCGACACTTCACAAATCGGTCACAATTGAGGTGCGATTTCTTTACGATATAGCCCATTCTAGTCATACCCACTCCTTATTAATCATTGTAAAATGTTAATCGTTGTGATGAAATTCATAGACTATTCCGAATAGGAGCTAGATTCGTTTGAAAATTCGGCTGTACAAATGGAGTTTCATGGCGGCGGTTGCTTGCGCTGTCCTCTTTGTTCTGGCTCCGATTTCCGCTTTTGCCCATGCCTACGTCGTCTCTTCGGACCCGGCGGCCAATGTGGTACTGGACACTTCGCCCGCTGAGTTTGTGATCGATTTTAACGAACCTCTCGAGGAAGGGTTTCACGAAATCGCCATCATAGGCCCAAACGGGGATAACGTAGCCGACGGGAAAGCCGGGATCGACCCCAACAAGCCCTCCCGACTGAGCGTCGCTATGCAGCCGGACTTACCAGAGGGATTGTATACGGCCAAATGGAACGTCGTTTCCGGCGACGGCCATGCCATCTCTGGAACGATTCCGTTCCAGATCGGGAAGGAGGCTTCAAACAGCAACCTTCCGATTCACCCCTCTACTGACGGTGGCAACTCCTTCCCGGACTGGAGTCTCGTACTAGTCCGCTGGCTGTTCTATGGAGGTACAGCGGGGTATCTTGGGGCTGTCGTATTTCATGCCTGGCTTCTCCCTCGCCGGAACAACACCTGGTCCGAACGTTTGAGAAGACGTAGCCGAACCGTATGGCTAACTGGCTTTATCGCTTCCACCACCAGTGTCCTGCTTAGTTTGCCTCAGCAAACGGCTAGCGATGCCGGGGGAGGATGGCGGGAAGCGTTCGACCCCGTTCTTTGGCGTCAAACGCTGGCGTATACGACCTTCGGGGAGATCTGGAAAATTCAGCTTCTGCTGCTTGGAGGATGGCTCTTGTGGACTTTGTTCCTTCTCCGTGCCAGCCGAATGACCCGGCCACGTCTATTTCCGCTGGGCGGTGCGATGGTATTGAGTTTGGGCCTGCTCCTCACCAAGGCCTTCATCGGACATGCAGCCACCGCCGAGGCGCAGGGGATCGCCGTTACGGCGGACTTCCTGCATTTGGCCTCGGCACTGATCTGGCTGGGCGGCGTTGGCGCCTTAGCGTACTTGCTTCCGGTGACAACTCAACACGCCGCTGCAAGCCGTGATCACCCGTCCGTATCGCCTGAGAATCATTTGTATTGGCGTGCGATCCGGCGCTTCTCGATCCTTGCCTTCTTCATGGTCGCCATCCTGTTGGGGACCGGCGTTTATAACAGTCTGTTGCATGTGCCGACCTTATACTCGCTTACGCATACGGCGTATGGCCGCATCCTGTTGGGGAAGATTGCTCTGACACTAATCTGCCTGCTGCTTGGAGGTTTATCCTTCCTGCGTGGACGACGGGCAGAAAAGTCGCTAAACGCCGGCGTATGGTACGAATTCGGAACCGGTTTAGTGGTGCTCATTTTGGCCGCTGTCCTGGCAAATTTACCGACGGCCGCAACAACCCCAGGTCCTGCCAAGCTAACGGAGCGGTTGGATGACGGGACAAAGGTGACGATATACGTTACTCCAAATGTCGTAGGAACCAACCTTTTTCAAGTGTACGTTCACGGGCCAGATGGAAACCTACGCAACGACGTAGAGCAAGTGACGCTTGAGTTGACTTCAAAAGAAATGGATATGGGCAAAACGGAAATCATTTTCCCCGGCGATTCGCCGCCGGAAGCCCGTGAGCTCATGACAATGGGCGGCCGTTGGAACGTTCATGTCCATATTCTGACGAAATCGCTGGATCGCTACGATTACGATACGGAGCTGACGGTAGGAAATCCATAGGAATCACCGATTACCGAACTATCCATTTTTCAATAAAAAGGAGATTTAGCCATGTTCAATCCCACTCGTTTTTTCGGTAAGCGTGTTTGGCATTATGCCGCCGCCCCCGCTATCGCTTGGATTCTGATATTCACCATCTTCACCGGGACAGCCAGCGCACACGTTACCGTTAAACCAAGCCAGTCCACCCCAGGCGCCTGGGAAACTTACAGCCTCAAGGTACCTGTTGAGAAAGACATCCCCACCGTCAAAGTGGCGCTCAAAATCCCGGAAGGCGTTGCCTTTAAACAATACCGCCCGGTACCGGAGTGGTCCGTGGATCTAACGAAGGCGGAAGATGGAACGGTCACTGCCGTCACCTGGACGGCCGAAGGCAACGGGATCAGCGCCGGGGAGTTCCAGCAGTTTGAGTTCGTCGCACAGAACCCAAACGAGAACGCGGAACTAGCCTGGGACGCCTTCCAGTATTACAGCGATGGCAGCGTGGTGGAATGGACTGGGGCAGAGGGTGACGATCGGCCGCATTCGCTGACGGTCGTAAGCGCCGCGGAGAGCAGCGAACAGGGCGAACATTCTGCCGCCGGGCATGATCACGGCAGCACCAAGGAGGATGCCACGACCAGCAACGTGGAGGCAAGCCCCGCTACCGTCGAAGCTCCCGGTGCCGTCTCCTCAAGCGGCATCAGCTCTTCTGCCGGGACCGTGGCCCTCGTGCTCTCGGCATGCGCTCTGCTTGTTGCACTCGCAGCCTTGTGGGCTGCACTGCGCGCCGGACGCAAACGCAAGACAACCTAACATTCAAAAAAGCAGCGGTTCTCTCGGATACATCGTCGCATCAGAGAGTCCGCTGCTTTTTTTATGGCAATATATCGATTTATCTCATGCCGACTGGGGGTTGATCGTAGGGTTCCCTGCCTATCTTCTGCCGTTCCCGGGGAACAACAAGCAGGCAGCACAGTGCCAGCAGCATCCCGGCCGATGCGCTGATGAACAACGCCGGGTAGCCGAAAACGTCAATCAGCCAGCCAAGCAGCGGCGGCGACGTAATCGCAGCCAAGGAGGACACGAAGTAATAGATCCCTGTGCGCGTCCCGATGCTCTCCTCCCGCCCGGTGGCAACAACCCAAGGGTAAGAGTTAATGTTGATGCAAGCCCAGAAGATTCCTCCGACAATGAGCAGTACCCGCAGCCATAGGACGGAATCAACGAAGATCATCGCTCCGAAAATGACGAACAATCCGGCAACCCCGATCGAGATGATCATCTTCTTCCCGAAGCGCGCTCCCAGCCAGCCGCTCGGCAGGGCAAACAGCAGGAAGGCTAACGAGAAGAACGTCAACGAAAACGAGGCCTCCGCATCGCTCATGCCGACCTGTTTCGTGCCGTACAACGTGAATAAAGCCTCAACTCCCTGATAAGCCACAAACCAGAAGAAAATTGCCGCCAAAATCAACACGGTCGTCTTGTCCAGTTGGTCCTTAATTCGAATTTGCGGCTTCGGTTCCTGGGCCGCCGCGGCGTGCCCTGCTAACCCCAACCCCAACGCGGCCGGTTCGCGAATGACCGCCTTTAACACAAACAAGCAGATGACCATCACGACTCCAGCAAATAGAAACGGTACATAGGATCCGATGCCATAGAGCTGGGAGCCGATTCCGAAGGCTAGCACCGAGCCGATGCCCCCCATAAAATTGATTACGCCGTTGGCTTGGGTCCGCTGCGGTTCCGGCGTAATGTCCGGCATCAACGCGACCGTCGGCGCCCGGAACAAGCTCATCGACAAATTCATTAATACCATAAACAATACCAGAGTCACGAATCCGGTATGCCACGGAATCAGCGTGGCAAACACGGCGCCCAGCGGCATGCCGATCAACAAATAAGGCATCCGCCGTCCGTACCGGGTATTTGTCTTATCGCTGCGGTGTCCGATCCATGGCTGCAATACAATGGCGAAGTAATTATCGATCGTCATCATGAACCCGATCATGGCGGCGCTCTTCAAATAGTCGTCCAAAAAAAGCGGAACGAACGCATTGTACAACGCCCAGGTCAAGCTAATACTAAAAAAACCAAGTCCCAGCAGCCATGTTTTTTTCATCCGCTACACCCCTTGTTTCGCCAGCAACTCCGCCAGGCGGTCCGGGAAATCGGTGATGATGCCGGCTACGCCAGCGTTAATCAACGCCAACATCACCTTCGGATCGTTTACGGTAAACGGGTGATACACAACCTCGTTGGCTTTAGCCAGGGTCACGAGCTCCGGTGTCAACGCGTACTGGTAAGCATGGAGCGCTTCCGCGCCGATCCGTTTCGCATAATCCCAAGGCTCGTACAAGCCTTCCATGTACAGAATGCCAGTGCGAATGTCCGGAGCCAGTCTTTTGCATTCAACCAGGGAGTAATGATTAAAACTTGAAATGATGACCCGTTCGCTCAAACCATAATGCCGTACCGCATCCACCACTTTCTGCTCAATGCCGGGATAGAGCACGACGCCGGTTTTCAGCTCGATGTTCACGATCGTGTCCGTGCCGCGCACGAGGTCCAGCAGCTCCTCCAGCGCCGGGATACGTTCACCCGCGAAGTCTCCATGAAACCAGGAGCCTACCTCCCGTTGCTTGATTTCGGCCAACGTCAAATCTTTGACCCACTCCGACGTTCCTGCCGTCCGTTGCAGCGTTTCGTCATGAATCAGAACCAGCTGTCCGTCGCGAGTCATCTGCACGTCTGTCTCGATGCCGGTTGCCCCCATCTCCAGGGCTTTGGCAAATGCCAGCATCGTGTTCTCCGGGTAATGCCCCGCCGCCCCGCGATGCGCGAAATTGATGATATCGGTCAAAAGGATCATCCTCCTAGGGATTTTATTTAAAATTAATATTATCCATCCCTATAGTATAATCCTGCATTGTTAGGCCCATATAAAAAAAGCTCCGCGATTTCCGGCCTTCTCCCAACGAGATTTGACCCTTTGCGCCTCTTTGCACGATTATCCCTTTCATTCAGGAATAGGGGATCGAGACCACAACCTGATGCAACGGGATAATCGTCAAGAGAGACACCCTAGCCTGTTTGGCCTAACGAAAACGAACTTTTTCTCTACTTCGAAAAAAAACGTGCGACTGCCAATGCAGCCGCACGTCCCGTTCTCGGACAGCCCACTCGTCCAATCACCTGCTTTCGTCCCGTCAGGAACGATTTACCGTCACCGGCTCAGCCTTCCGCAGCTCGGCGTTTAACGCCTCGGCGTCGCGAACCGCGCGGATATCCTTCAGCACCTCACCCGGCTTGCTACCTTTTCCAATCACGTAACCGGCAAAGGTTAAGCCGACGAAATCAAATGTATACTGCATCTGCTGAATGAGCGGCAGCGCTTTGATTCGCGGATTGTCGCCGCCAACCACGATGGCATATGCCGTTTTGGCCTCCATCCGCTCTTTGAAGTTGAAGCGAACGTCACGAAGGCTTTGTGACCAGCGATCGATGAAGTTTTTCATTAGACCCGATGCTCCGTACCAATATACTGGTGTGGCGAAGACCAGAATATCATGCTCCAGCACCTGCAAGATGAGATCGTCGTAATCATCATCCACCGGATCAAACCCGCCTTCTTCATGACGTTGGTCGTGAATCGGCTTGATTTCTTTCTCTCGCAACACGATATTCGTAAAGGGGATCCCCTCTAATGCCAGTCGCGTCAACTCCTCCGTATTCCCTCCGGTCCTTGCACTTCCTTGAATGACTGCAATGCGCATTCCCCTGCACTCCCCTTCTTCATTCTCAAGCGAAAACTTCCCGAATTACGCCTACTTATGTTATACGATGGGCGGACTCATTTATGCCAATCTAAAAAAGTTTATGGCGGTTTTTCGCGAAACGTGCAGGGGGTTGTCTAGTAATGGGCGGGCAGGACGACGCCGGGCATTGCCGTGGGGCCGGAAGAAGTGCCCTCTGAACTTCTGTCGAGGCCCGATTCAGAGGCGTTCCGATCCATTGACCCTATCTCATTTCCGCCGAGACTTACCGGATAAGCTCGGCCGCCGAACTCCAGCAGGCCGTCTACCGTTCGAACGCTCAGGCCAACCAATGACTTGGGCTCGCCGCTGCGGTCCGTGACGAGCCGAGTTCCGTACGGAAAGCGGCAGTAGAGCTCCCCATTCCGGTAAACGGTGCTGCCTTCACGCGTATTAACTAGCTCGAACACTGTTCCGTCCACCGTCCGGGCATAAGCGGTTTCCTCCGCCGGCACTTCGCCGTGATCCATCGGATAAGGCAGCAGTCCGGTGAACCACAGCTCCTCCTCCGGTGTTGGCAAGATGCCGCACAGTCTCTCCACGTAGTCGAGCAGACACAGAATCGCAGGGGAGTAGGACTCCGTGTAGCCTTCTTCTCCCGTCCACGGGCTAAGACATTGCGAGAACCGCTGCGTGCGGACCATCGCCGAGAGAATCGGCTGCAGCACCCAGGTCAGCTCCACATACCTTCCGTGGTGCTCAAACGCGTGCGGAGCACGGATCAGGCTAAGGAAGTTCGTCGTTCCCGCCCAAGTGTTATAAGCCGACGACGGATCGAACCGCGGGTCGTCCAACGCGATCGAAGTAAACGGATATTTGGCGAAGAACTTCCGTGAGTTCAATAAATAGCGGCGCAACGACGAAGCAAAAAACTCCCCGTCTCCTACCTCGCAGGCCAATACGCGCAGCAGCACATCGGACTGGATACGAACAAACTGTCCGCTCGCATCCACGTCGTAGAAGAATCCGTCCTCCGCATCGAAGCAAAACTTCATCAGGCTGGACAAGCTCTCCTCCGCTTTCGTCGCCCAATCCATGCCGGAGGCCATCCCGAGCTCTGCGGCGATGTCCGCCAAATAAGTTCGCTGGCAATATACATTAGCCGTCAGGTCCGGTGCCAAGAGCGGCAGCACCGGCGAATCCGGATCGTACCGACGCGGGTCGCCCAAATGCGGCGTATCCGGCACATGCCAGAAGCGCGGGGATAAATCATGACCCGTATCGAACGTGCAAAACGCCTCGACGCATCCCGTCCCCCGCGTATCGCGGAACGCGGCCAACCAGGCGTCATGCCGTTCCATGGCGCGGTACATCTTATCCAGGAATGCCCGGTCCGAACGCCCATTCAGCCGGTAATGGTTCCATACGGAACGGGCCAGCGGCGTGACCATTTGAATTTGCCGATATGCCGGCCCGGCTCCGGTCACTTTGTACGGCATCAGGCCATCGGACCTTTGGTAGTCGGCGAACAAAGCAAAGCTCGCTTGCGCCACCGACGGCACGAAGCGGCTGAGCAGCTCGGCATTGATCGTCCCGGTACTTTCCAGCCAGGTACCGAGATATACGCCGCCTTCATGCAGCACCGGCACGCCGCTCACCGACGGCACGATGCAGTCGAGCAGTTTTCGCACGCCGGCATAATAGACGATCTCCAGCGGACTCCCTTCGTTAGCTGCAAATTTGACGCCCGAGGCGGCAAACTCTTCCAGGATGGCGCGATCCGCGTTTTTGCGCAGCCCTTCTTCGCTTACAGTCGACAATACATCCAGCTTGCGAAGCCGCTCTAGTACACCCGTCTCGCCCACCTCACATCCCCCCTTCTTTCGGGAACGCGCTCAATCGTCCGCCCCGCTCCTCCACCGGAATGAAGATCGGACGCTCATTCGGGCTATCGTTCGGCGTATGGATGGCCAGGCGCAGCTCCCCTGCGAATGTCCGGAATACCATGCCGTGTCCGCCGTCTCGCTTGTACAGCGGTTCAGCGTCCTGCACCCAAGATCCATCGATATCGTCTTCAGCCTGCCGGGCGCAGCCGATCGTATAGCCGCCGTCGCTGAAGCTGGACCAGAGCAGCAACAGCTCGCCGGTTCCGGCACGGTAAAGGAACGGACCATCCGTGACATAGTTGGCCCCGCCGCGAATCCCCTCGGCCCATGGCGCCTCGGAGGCCCGGAACAGCAGCACAGGCTCGGACACTGCCCGATCTAGCTCACGGCTCAAGCGCACGGCGCAAATCTCCCCGTCCTGCACTTGAACCCATTCATGGCAGAACACCATCCAGGGCTCTCCATGCCGATCGACATAAAACGTTCCGTCCAGGCATTCCCAATCGCGCGGCGTTAACGGCCCATCGCCGAGCGGCCGAAACGGGCCAAGCGGGCCTTCCGCCACCAGCGTTTGCGTGCCCCGGCATCGCCCGTCCGCCTTGAAGGTGGCGAACATGTAGTACCGGCCTTGCCACTCGTGCACCTCCGGTGCCCAGTAGTTGAAGTCCGACCAGAAGTCCGGGGCCGGCCGGAACGCCGGGTACGGGCCTTCCCAGACCGCCAGGTCCGTGCTCACGTAAACGTCGAACCCGCGCGGCTTTCCTTTCCAGCATGTCTCACCAATCGTGCCGTACATATAATATTTGCCTTCCGCTGGCTCCGGCAGAACAAACGGATCTCGGATATGGATGTCCGATAACGTTAAGTTCACAACAGTTCCCTCCTATCCTTACTTCAGCCCCGTCGTGGAGATCCCCTCGACGATATAACGTTGGAAGATCAGGAAAATCACGATCACCGGTGCGACCGCCACCGTCGACATCGCCATCAGCGAACCCCAGTTCGAGGTGCTGGTGGAGTCGATTAACGAGCGCAATCCGATCATGACCGTAAAGAGCTTCGGACTGTTCAGGTAAATCATTTGCCCGAAGAAGTCGTCCCATGTCCAATAGAACGTGAAGATCGACGTCGTTATGACCGCCGGTACGCAAAGCGGCATGATGATTCGTAGATAAATTTGCAAAGGTCCGCAGCCATCGATCCTGGCGCTTTCGTCCAGCTCCAACGGTAAACCGCGAATAAACTGCACCATCAGCAGCACGAAAAACGCATCCAGCGCAAAAAACTTCGGCACGACCAGCGGCAGGAACGTATTCACCCATCCGAACGTATGGAACAGAATATATTGCGGAATGAGCGTGACCTGAAACGGCAGCATCAACGTCATCAACATCATGCTGAACCAGAATTTCTGACCGACAAAATTCAAGCGTGCGAAGGCAAAGGCCGCGAGCGAGCAGGAAATGACATTGCCGATCACCGCAAGTGCCGCGATGATAAATGAGTTCATTAGGAAATGCCCGAACGAATACCCTTGAATCCCCCGCCATCCGTTCACGTAATTGGACAATGTGAAGGAGTCCGGCCACAGGCCGAGGTCCGAGAAGATTTCCGCGTTTGGCTTGAACGAGCTGCTTATCATCCAAAGCACCGGGTAAATCATGATCATGCCGATCACGATCACCACCACATGTCTCCACAATTTGCTTAAGCTTAGCCTCAACACCATCTCTCTCAGCCCCTTTCGTCCTTGCCGTCGCCGTAATAAACCCAATACTTGGAGGAGGCGAATACGACCGCCGTAAAGATGCCGATAATGACCAGCATCACCCAGGCCATTGCCGAAGCGTAACCCATGTTAAAGTACGAGAACCCCTTCAAGTACAAGTACAACGAGTAAAACATCGTCGAATCAATCGGCCCGCCGTGCCCATCCCCGATAATGTACCCGGAGGTAAACACCTGGAACGAGCCGATCATGTTCATGACCAGGTTAAACAGGATTACCGGGGACAGCAACGGCAGCGTGATCCGCATAAACTGACGTGTCCGGCTGACCCCGTCGACCGCTGCGGCCTCATAGATTTCGCCCGGGATTTGCTTGAGGCCGGCCAGGAAGATAACCATGGACGACCCGAATTGCCAAACCGACAGCGCGACGATGGAGTAGATAATGTAGCCCGGATTCGCCACCCAATCGGGGGCATGAATATGAAAAATTTCGAGGAACCGGTTGAACAACCCGTCACCCGAGAAGATTTTTTTCCAAACGACGGCAATCGCCACGCTCCCCCCGAGCAAGGAAGGGATGTAATAGACGGTTCGGTACAACCCAAGCAGCCGTAACCCTTTATTCAAGATAATCGCGACCGCCAATGCAAACACCAGCCGCAAAGGGACCGAGAGGAACACGTACTGGAACGTCAATTTCAACGAATGCGTAAACGTGGCATCGCCGGTAAACATCTCCGTAAAGTTATGAAGCCCGATCCAATTGGGGGATTTCAACATGTTATAGTTCGTAAAGGACAAATACAGCGAAGCCAGAATCGGCCCGATCGCCATGCAAAAAAATCCGATCAACCAAGGGAGCAAAAACAAATATCCCGTCATGTTCCGTTTCAAGGATCGACGTTGCTTCCGTTTCACACTTGCTTGGGTCGCCACGCCTGTCACTGAATTCATAAGTAGGCACCTCCGAATCAATCTATCCTCAGGTTCAGAAAAAGGGGAACCAAACGGATCCCCCTCTCCTTGTGACAGACCTGTTATTTTGTCGTTGAGCTCAAGTTCAACTGCAAGATCTTAAGCCCCTGAGCGTAAAACTCTTCTGCGGCCTTCGCAATATCCATGCGTCCGAAGGCGACGTTTTGGCTGGCTTTCAGCAACTCCTGTTTGAATTCGTTTGATCCCGGAACGTTGTACAACAAATCCACGTCATCAACGGCTACGATATCCAGGTAATCATAAACGACTTTATCCGTTTCGGAGGCTTCCGCCTTCAGGACCGCCCGCATTTCCGAGGAGACGGGCACGCCGCGGTTGTTGCCGAGGATTTTAGCGGCATCCGGATCGTTAACCCAAAAGTCCATCAGCATCGCCACTTCCTTCGGATGCTTGGTATTCGCATAACCGACGATGTTCTGGCTCGATTGAACGGAGATCATGCTTCCGTTAGGCCCCATCGGAACCGGAATCAGGGTCAGCTTATCCTGGGACATTTTCTGGAAATCGGCAAACTGGTTGGTCGGAATAAACTGCATCGCTACTTGGCCTTTCGTGACCAGGGACATACTCGTGTCGTCCGGATCAGCCGAAATCTGCAGCTCCGGCGTTACGATGCTGCCCGCCTTGCGCATGCCTTCCCAGAGGGTAAACCACTCGGCTACGTCCGCGGCCTCGAAGCCCAGTTTCTGTTCGGGCTCATTGTAGATCATCTTGTCGCGTTGAGTCAGGTAGACGCCAAACTGGTCCATCTCGCCGGAATAATCGTATGACCCGTAGATCCCTTTGCCTGTCGCGGCGATTTGTTCATTGATCTTGATAAAATCATCCCAGGTCCAATCCTTCGTCGGCATGGTTAATCCGGCTTTCTCGAATAGTGCCGTGTTAGCCAGGATGGCCGTGGAGTTCGCTCCAATCGAGATCCCTTGCAGCTTACCGTCAAAGGTATTCATGTTGATAAGCTGCGGTGAAATCTTGCTGGTATCGACCTCATTGCCGACGTACGAATTGATGTCCAATAGCACATTTCGTGTTGCATATTCCAAGATGTTGCTCCCTAACGTAAACAGGTCTGGCGCTGTTCCCGAAGCGAGCTGCGTATTCAGCTTGTCGAAATATCCGTCAAAAGGAGAAAACTCGGGAACCACTTTGATGTTCGGGTGCTTCTCTTCGAATTTCTTCAGCATGGCCGTCGTGATGTCAGCTCGGGTTTGGTCCCCCCACCACATGACGCGAAGCTCAACTTGTTCCTCGCTGGAGGCGTTACCCGCCGCCTCCGACGGCTGATTTGAATTCCCGGCCCCGGTCGTTGCGCTGCCCGCATTGTTGTTACCGGACCCGCATGCCGAAACCAAGATGGCGGTTACGAGAAGCAAACTAGCCAACAACATTGCCTTGGTCTTCTTCATCTATACCTTCCCCCTTATGCTTAATGGTCTTGCTGGTTAAATGGTAGCGCATACAAAAGAGGAGAAGAATCCAATTTCTTTGGACATTGCACTTATACTTTTTTTAGCTTTTGTCTGATTGTCGGTGCTCCGAGGGACTGATTCCAAACACCTTCTTGAACTTCGTGCTGAAATAACTGGCATTGGAGAAGCCCGTCAGTTCCGCGATATCGCTTAAGGCGAGCGGCGTCTCATCGAGCAGCTGCACCGCTTTGTTCATGCGAACATCCGTCAGATATTGGAGAAAGGATTTCCCGGTTTTCGTTTTAAAGAGATCGGACAAGTAAGAAAGGTTATAGTGATATTGCTCCGCGATTTGCGACAAATTGAGATCATTCATGAAGTTCAGCTCGATCATTTCCTTCATCGCTTCCACGATGGAAGGTTCTTCTCGGGTGCCGCAGCCCTTCTTTAAAGCAAATAGCGGATCGGCCAGGCCGTAAAGAAAACGGCAGGCTTTAGGTACGGTTCCGAGCCCCCATACCCACTCCGGATCGATCCAAATCTCATCCTTGTCACGCAATGCGAACCCCAGGGTATCCGCAGCCAATTCAATCGACAAGCAGCATTGAAAAATCAGCTTCACGAACTGCGGATGCGAGAGGGCGAGGGCTTTGGTGAGTTCTTCTTCAACCAGCTTCTCGAACGCTTCTTTACGGCCGTCGGCCAAATGACGTTGCAGCAGCTTCAGCTTATCTTGCATCGCCAGCTGGGCCGGATCCGCCGGGCCACGCATGGACTCGCCCTCGGCTTGCTGCGCATGCTGCCCCATATACCAGGCCAGCACAGAGGAGAGGTAACCTTCACGCCAGGCCTCAAGACCCTGCGTGGGTTCGCCCGCGGTAACAAGAGCCTCCCGCTTTAAGTAGCGGCGGACGATGTCGGTCACCTGAATCGAGAAGCGCTGCACGACCTCCAGATCGCCCGGCACGATGGCAAACAGCATATCGGGATGCTTCGCTTCCCGAAATACCGGAATTCCGGGCCCGGTGTCGGACGTACCGGCGAGTTCTCGGCACAGCAGTTCAAACGGAAGACGAAGACCGGATTCATCCGGGGTCTCTAGCGGCGACAAACCGATCGCCACAAAACGCACCGGTTGCACGGCGAACTCGCTCAAGCCGAACAACCGAATCCGCTCCTGCCATAAATGACTGCCGCCCGGGTAAGCTTTGATCACGCTGTTGATAAACTGCTCTTTCATTTCCTCCAGGTAACGGGACAGCTTCCACTCGGCCAGCTTGCGTTCCTCTTGTGCCGAACGTTCTTGGTCCAGTTCGGAGGCGACCCGGTTCAACGTTTCAGCCAGCTCGCCTCGCGTCACCGGCTTTAGCAGCAAATCACTGGCCCGATTTTTGATTGCTGCATGCGCGTACTGAAAATCGTCGTATCCCGTCAGCACGATAAGACGAATGGAGGGATATTTCCGGGAGCAGCTTTCGAGCAACTCCACCCCGTCCATAATCGGCATCCGCATATCGGTAATAATGATGTCGCATGGCTGGGTTTGGAGCCACGCCAGCGCCTCTTGGCCATTCCCTGCCTCCCCGGCAATCTGCAAGCCAAGCTGCTGCCAATCGATCTTCAGCCTTAAGCCTTGGCGGATTTCCCGTTCATCATCAACCAATAACACGTTATACATCGGCATTCCCCTCCCCAATCGGCAAACTCAGCGTAATGGTTGTCCCTGCTCCCGGCGCAGATTGGATCGAAAAAGCAAAGCCGGCCCCGTAATAAAGTGCGCAGCGTGCCAAAATGTTCCGGAGACCGATCTGTCTTCCCCCGGTGCTTAATACCTGCTCCAGTTGCGAATGCTGGTACTCCGCGTTTAACTGCCGTACCAGTTCCGGCTCCATCCCCACCCCATTGTCGGTCACCTGCAAGAGCAAGCGTTGTTCCTCTTCCCAGATCCGGATGCGTACCACGGCGACGTCGCTTTTGACTTGGCTGTATTTGACCGCATTTTCAACGAGCGGTTGCAAAATAAACTTCACGATATAAACCGGACGATCGGGTACGGCGTTCTCCATCGACAAATCCAACTGCTCGGCAAACCGGTGGTTCAGAATAGCCGCGAAAGATTCAGTATACGTCACCTCGTCGCGCAGCGGGATCAAATCGCTCTTGGCATTCAGCGAGAAACGCAGCATTTTGCCCAGCGACTCGATAACGTCGACGGCATCATCCGTTCGCCTCTGGATGACCAGACTGCTAAGCAGCTCCAGCGTGTTGAACAGAAAATGCGGGTTGATCTGCATCAGCAACGCCCGATATTCCGCCTGTTGCCGTCGCAGCTTCAATTCGAACTCGCTCTTCAAATGGGCCCGCAGCCTAACGATCATATTGCGGAACGTGGCTGTTACGAACCCGACCTCATGGTTCACCTGCTGACGCTCGGGGATGCGCTGCTCGGCTTGGGCGAATTCCCCGCGTTGGACGAGCCGCATTGCCGCTACCAAGCCGCCCAGCGGTTTCGTGATGCTATAGGAAATCCAGACAGCCGCAAGGACGGCGAACACCAGCAACGTCCCAGTCGCGACCAGAATCCCTGATTTCAGATTGATCAGGTTGGCCAACAGTTCCTTTTCCGAGACGGCGCCAACCAGCATCCAATCGTTGAATTGCAGTTTTTTGTACACATAAATCATGTCTTCGCCTTGAGGTCTGGCGTAGAAAACGCCCTCCCGGGGGCCATGCCCTCGAATGTCCATCAGCTTGTTTAAGACCGGCTCGTCGAAATCCGACAACGGCTGACCTAACAACGGTTCGCCTTCGCCGCTGAGCAAGAAGATCGTGCCATGCGTCCCGAGATGGACCTGACTGAGCGGATCCTTGAAGTATTCCGCGCGAACGTTCACCTTCATGACGGCAGTAGCTTGCGAAATGCTAAACGTCCCGATGGGGATCAAGAAGCTAATCACCTCATGCTGCTTCAAGCGAACCGGTTCATAGGGATCCACGCTCGCTGGAGCCCAGTGCTGTTCAGACTTATAAAAATCGGTAGACCAGTCCGCCTCCAAAAACGAAGGATCCTGCAGGATTCGATTGTCTAAACCGACGTAAAGCCCGTCCTTGCGATAAATCGAGGCGGTGGCGATGATGGAATAGTTATTTACCGTACGCGTCAGAAACTTGCTAAGTTGAATGTTCTTCAACATTTTCTGCCCGTCGGACAGCTTCGGATCGGAGACGTATTCGCTCCACTCGTTCGTGATTTCGCTGTTATAGATAATCGAGGAAAAATCGTAGATTTGGCCGATGGTGGAGTTGATAAGCGCGGTGTAGGCCGTCATTTTTTCCAGTGCCGCCGTTTCGCTGTCGGAACGCAGGATGGCGCTGGATTTGTTATAGCTGATCAGGAACATGACGCAAAAGGATATGACCAATAAGACGACAAATACGGCAATCAGCCGATTGCGCAACGAAAAAAACATCGGCGCCCCTCCCTTATGCACAACACTATAACCAAATCGGACAATTCTCGCAATAAGCGCTTACATAGGCGTTACGTCAAGCTTTTTTTCATCGTACCTGTCAAGAGTTCCTCGGTGTTGAAGCTCCTGCCCCGACTTCCAGACGAGGAGCCAACCCGACCAAGGTCCAGTTCACAAACCGTCCCCAGCCCGTTATGCCTTGCCGTCATTCCCGGTAGAATGAAGACATGAACAACGGATAGGAATTCGTTAGATCGAAACCTTGACCCCAATGATCCTGTGACATGTAAAAATAAATGAAAGCGAGTGGTTGATCATGAGAAAACTGTATCGTTCGGCAACGGATAAGCAAGTAAGCGGCCTGTGCGGCGGCTTGGCCCAGTGGCTGGGGGTTGACTCCACAGTCGTGCGGCTGGTGGCCGTCATTGCGGTATTCTTCAGCGTCGGCTCGGTCGTCGCCTTGTACCTGATCGCCAGCCTGGTCGTTCCGAAGGAACCGATCGGCAGCTACAGCTACGATGATCCGTTTTCCCCGTTTTGATCTGTAACGTATCGCAAACATTATTGAACTTAAAGGAGAGATTCGAATGAGTAGCGTATTTGATCGCATTGCCAATCTGGCGAAAGCTTCGATCCACGAAGTATTAAACAAACTGGAGGACCCGGTTCTGATGACCGGCCAATACTTACGCAACCTGGAGGACGACATTGCCGCCGCCGAGAAAATGATCAAGGAGCAGCAAATGACGGCTACCGTCCAGGACCGGAAAAGCACGGACATCGCGCATCTCGCCAAACAAAGCGAAATCCGCGCATTGACAGCCCTGGAGCAAGGCGATGAAGTTACGGCACGCCACGCTGCCGCGGAGAAAATCCGTTACGAGGAACAAGCGCAGCAGTACGCCAAGGAAGCTCAGGAAGCCCGCGATCGCGTAGCCGAGCTGGAGATTCGTCTTGCAGAAGGCAAAGCGGAATTCGCCCGCTTGAAGGAAAAACGGAACGAGTTAGCCGCCCGGGCCCGCAAAGCCCAAGTCAAAGCCGAAGCAGAACGGCCGAACTTCAGCCGCGGTATCGAAAGCGGGGCAGCGGCTCGAGGTTTCGAGCGGATGGAAGAGAAAATCCTGAACTGGGAAGCCCAGCAGGAAGTCTCGGCTAGCTATGGGAACGCGTCCGGCGTCGCGGATGCGGGCGGAACGCAATCCTCCGCCGTTAACGAAGAACTCGAACGCCTGAAGGAGCAATTGTCGAACCGGCATAACTGAGCCGTTGATATATAGAGAACCGCCCGATCGCATCTCATCGGGCGGTTCTTTAGGTTAAGCCAGCACAGAGCCCAGCTTTTTCACTTTCTCCAGCCATTTGAGGCGCGTGGATTCCTGAGAGGATGAGACCCTGTTGAACTCCGTAATGCGCACCGTCTTGATCCCGCAATAACCCAAAATATTGTTTCTCATCACTCGGTGCCCTGCTCGTTTATAGAACCAGCGATTGTACCAGGAAGGAGTGTCCATCGTCACGATCAAATGCGCGGTTTTCCCCTTGAGGAGTTTGTCCCAGAGCAAAGAGTTCGGTTGGTGCTTGTAGGCGAACCCGGGCAAGAAGACGCGGTCGAAGAACCCCTTCAATACAGCCGGCATCGTCCCCCACCACGTCGGATAAACAAAAACCAGATGATCGGCCCAGCGAATCAACTCCTGCGCCTCCCTCAATTCATCCTCGAGCTCGGTTCTTTGACGATAGCCGTATTTTAAATTCAAATCAAAGGCACTCCCGCTTAGATCGATTTCTCGGACCTTTGCGCTGGCTTGAGATGCGGCGGCGTCCCGATAAGCACCTGCCAGTGCGGTGCAATAACCCTCGGGATTGGGGTGCCCATTAATGACCAAGACATTCATTTGGTTGTCCTCCTTCGATTTGGAACTTTCGGTGTCATCGGCTTGTGAAGAATGGTATCTTTAGCATAAGGCGAACATCCGAGCGGCGAAATGATCGATCGCGTAAAAAAATTGCGGATTCGCGCAAAGGAGGGAAACGATTCATGGATCCCCTTGGTTTTGCGGTATCGATGGTATACCCACTTCGCAAAGCTATCGCCAGAAAGGGACTCAGTTTCGAATATCTCTGCCAACTGGCGGATTTTGATATTCATTTGCTCAGCGATGTGGAAGCGCGGATCCGTGAATCCGAGCTGGAGCGGTTAAACCTTGCGGCGGCCAAGTATGCGGAGGATGAGAACTTCGGCTTACATCAGGGGCAACTTACGGACCTCGCGGATCTAGGCATTCTTGGTTATGTCATGATGCATTCGGAACGTATCCTGGATGCCCTCCAGGCTTATCAAAGGTACCATGTCATTTTGTGCAGCGGTTACAATCTCGAATGGGAGGAACAAGGGAACGACTTGGTTCTTCGGATTTGTAGACCGCATTCGCTTCCGATATCCCGCTATTGCTTGGACGATATGGTGAGCTCGGTTTACCATCTGCTGCTCCGGATGAGCCAGCGTCCTGTTCCGCTTCGTGAACTGCAGCTCACTTACTCCGCTCCGGAGGATCTCAGTGCGTATGTGTCGTTGTTTGGGATTGAACCCAAGTTTGGCGGCAAGGAGGCCTACTTCCGGATGGATCGGGAAGTGCTGCAATTCCCGATGATGTATTCGGATCCGAGGCTGCTGAAATCCTTTGAAGCGATCGCGGAGGAAATCAAGACCACACTGGTGCGCGGAAAGTCGTGGTCCGATCAACTTCGCGAGTGGATGTTGTCCTGCTTGCCCGGCTATTTTCCCACCCTGCAACAATCGGCAGAGGCATTTGCGATGAGTCCAAGATCGCTGCAACTGAAACTGAGTGAGGAGGGAGCCACCTACCAGCAGTTATCGGCAAGGATACGCATGGAGATGGCTAAAGCCTATCTGAAGCACCAAGAATATTCCTCCAGCGATATCGCCTATTTACTGCATTATTCCGAGCCCAGCGCCTTCCACAATGCCTTTAAGAAATGGACCGGGTTTACTCCGGGACAGTACCGGGCGAAGGAACTTAGAACCGTTTAGACGTGAAAAAGAGCCCGGCAAGAACAAACTCTTGCCAGGCTCTTTAGGTTTCATGCACTTATTTGCCGTCTTTGCCGGCCTTGAAGACTTCGCTGATGGCGCCGAGGCTTCCCAGCGTTTCGATCGCATTCGATGGGATGAACACCTTGTTCGCCGGTCCCTTGGCCACTTCCTTCAACGCCTCGAAGGATTGGTACGCCAAGACCGCTTCGTTCAGGGCAGCATCGCGCAGCATTTCGATCCGCGCTTTTTCGGCAGCGGCAACCGACTCAATCGCTTTTGCCTGACCAAGCGCTTCGAGCTCTTGGGCTTGGCGGAAGCCTTCGGCTTCGCGAATCCGCGCTTCCTTGTCGCCCTCGGCTTTCAGGATTTTACTTTGCTTGTCACCTTCCGCACGCAGGATCATATCCTGCTTCGCAGCTTCCGCTTCCAGCACGATGGCCCGTTTGTTCCGTTCGGCCTTCATTTGTTTGTCCATCGCTTCTTGGATATCTACCGGCGGTCGGATATCGAGCACTTCCACCCGCTCGATCCGTACGCCCCATTTCTCCGTCGCTTCGTCCAAGGCGATCCGGATATCGGTCGAAATCTTCTCCCGACCGGACAACGTTTCGTCCAGCTCCATCTTACCGATGATTTGACGCAGCGTTGCCGTCGTAATGTTCCGCACCCCGTAGACAAAATCGGAGATGCCGTACGTCGCTTGCTCCGGATTCACCACTTGATAGAAGATGATCGTGTCGATCTGAACCTGAACGTTATCCTTGGTGATTACGGTTTGCGGAGGCACATTGGTTTGTTGAATCCGCAAATCATGATACGTCCGTACCTGGTCGATGACCGGGATCAGTACGTTAAGCCCCGGCGTCAGCAAGCGGTTGAATTTACCGAGCCGTTCGACGACTCCCACCCGTTGTTGCGGTACGATTTTGACCGTCAATGAGATAAATACGACGACAACAACGACAATGATCGCAATAATTGCCCATTGCATTAAGAAATTTCCTCCCATCGTTCTACTTCGATAATTGTACTGCCTCGCTCCAGCACCCGGACCTTCTCGTCCCGGCCGATCGGGACGGTCGCCGTAGCGCTCCAAGAATCTCCCCCGACCTTCACGATGCCGTATTGCCCGGGTTCGATCGGTTCCACCACAATGCCTTGCTTCCCTACCAGTTCGGTACCGATATCCTTAAACCCTTTTGCTGCGCGAAATTTTCTGGAGAGCGGTTTCGTAAATACCGTCAGGACCAAAGCGACCAGACAGCCCGCAACAACCTGCCAGAAATAAGCTTCGGGGGCCACCAAAGCCACGGCTGTCGCAACCAGCGAACCGATGCAGAGCCATAGCAGGTAAAAAGTCATCGTCATCATCTCAAGTACTAATAAGATTCCGGCGACGATGAGCCAAATTGCCCACATTTCCATCCCCCTGTTGCACCACCTTTCAGCATTATAATTATGTATACGGTGAACATAGCAGAAAGTATCAGGGAATGATAGGGATTTGCAAAAAAAAGCACCCCAACGCCACGGCTGGAATGCTTCTTTGAACCCTTTGCGCGCTTGGGTATCGCCTAATTAACGGTAAAAAGCCAACAACTGGAGGACGGCCGCTTTCGTGCCTGTTGCTTCTTCGTCCCCATAGTCGAAGGATTGGACGACGTAAAGCCGTTCAGCATCTTGCAGAGCTGCGGCGAAGCTTTTGACCTCGGTCAGCGTCCCCTTCAAGTTAAGCCGAAATGACATTACAGTGAACCCCGCCGAGTTGATGTCGGCCTCATTCAGCAGTCCGGGAGCGTCCATCGGCGTAGTCTCAGCCGAAGCGGCGGACGGTTCGCCGATCCCGGACTCTTCGAAGACGACCTCCCTGATCTGCACACCGGAAGACTTGGCTGCCTGTTCCAGGTCAAGCAAAGTCCCTTCCCGATCGGGTTCGTCAGGTACGGCCGCCTCTTGCTTGGCCGTGTCGGCAGAAGCGTTCTCCGCCGCCAAATCCGCTCGTTTGGCATCCGCGATCGCCTGGGTCTTTTGTAGAAAGAGTTGCTTCTCTTCGTGGTCGGACTCCAAGTTCACCGACTTCGCCACCTCCGGTCGGTAACCGAAGAAATAAAACGATCCTGCCGCCAGCATCACGAGGGCAGCAATCAGCATCCAGCGGGCTCCGGCAGATCCAGACTGATGTTCCGTCTTCATTCTCCGTCACCTGCCTGTTCCGTCGTTACCGTCCCCAACCTCAGTTCAAACGTACCGATATATCCGCGTTCCGGCAACTCCTTCACCGATTGAATCAACTCCCCGTTTAATTCCGGCTGTTCACGAAGCGAGGATGAATAAGTGCTGGCTTGGCCCAAGCTGGTGAACAGGCAGGTCCAGGCCAGACCGGCATCGCCAAAGCGAACCGTCTCCAGCGTGCTGCCGGTGGGCAACGGAGCTTCCAATCTGCCGATCAACGTCTTCACATCGGGCCGCTGTTGTCGCAGCTTCTCGATCAACTCGACACCCGCGGCTCCGATTCCTGAAGCCCCCATGCTTTGCAGCTCGTTTTGCAGCTCTGCTTGCTGCTGCTCCGTTTCAGCGATCGAGGTTCGCAAAGCTGCCGTATCTTCCTGCACCCCCCAATACTCGTAACCGAGGTAGGCGCTGATAGCAAGCCCTGCGAGCAGCAACAGAACGGGCAGAACGAGTCCGGTTGATGCCGCACGGGGTTTGGGAGGGAGCAAATTGATGTCGATCATCGGCGTTCCGCTCCCTTCATCGCCAGGCCGAGGGCTATCGCATAACTGCCTTGGTCGGCCATGTCTTGCCCGACAAAATAAGGCGATACATCCACTTCGGACACGCTCACCTGATCAAAGGCCGCCGACAGCTGCCGGGCGATCTCCGGCTTGTCCGGCGCCGCGCCCGCGATCACGATACTTTGTACCCGTTCATGTCCTTCGTGCAGCGTATATTCGTAGAAGTTCATGATTCGGGTTACCGAGGAGACGATTTCTCCGTACCGCCACGTATTCAGCTTGTCCCCGGACATCGGCTCCAGCGGAAACGTGCGTACGAAATCGGGCAGACCGTGGTGGTACGTGTAAATCTCAGCTTCCTTGGCTTTAAAATTAATAGCCATCACATTGCTGGCCTCCCCGAGCAAACGCTGCTGCCGGAGGATTCGCGATAGCGCGATTGCGGCCAAATCGACCGCTTCCATACGTAATCCGGCGGTTTCCAAAGACGAAACCAGCCCTTGTACGACCGGACGGGGGACGGCCGCAACGAAGGTGAGCAGAGTCTCCTCCTGTACGCGATCCTCCATCCAATGGTAATCGATCACCGGATCCTCAAAAGGCAAGCGAATGCTACCTTCGATCTCCAGCTCGGTTACGCGGCGCTGCTGTCTTTTGCTTACCTTGGGGACGTGGAGCAAACGAATAAACGACTGGGAGGTGGGGGCCGCCAAGCGAACCTTTTTCCCGGTGAGTCCCCGGCGATTCACCCAGCGCTTCACCATATCGGTTACCCCGGTCACATCGGGAACTCCGTCCTCGTTCAGTTCGGCATCTACCGGCAGTAAGCCGGCCCGTTCCACGGTACCCCGTTTGGGGTTGTATTTGACGTAACGGATGCCATCCTCATCGATGGTAATTCCGATATGGGCCGGCCGTCGGCTCAGTAAAGAGGGATGACGTTTTGCAGATACCAATGGATGATCTCCTTTCCATACATGTAAACCACCAGGGTGCCGATCGCCAAAAAGGGACCAAACGCCAGTGTCTGGCCGCGGTTCCTGCGGCCTCGCGCCAGTTGCAGCAATCCGGCGGCCGCGCCGGCCGCGCTGGCCAGAAATAAGGCCAGGAGCACGCCGGGAAAGCCGACGACCCAGCCGAAGACGGTCAGCAGCTTCACGTCGCCCATCCCCATCCCCTTCCCGGAGGTGAGGAGGCCGATCAGCAGCAGCAGACCGCCGCCGCCAAGCGCGCCTAGCGCTTGGCTCCACAGCGGGACGCCGCCCGCCAGCGGGGCGGCGACGAGCAGCACGGCGCCAAAGCCCATGACGGCGCCGTTGGGGATGATGTGCGCGGTCAGGTCCGTGACCGCGCACATCACGGCCAGGGCGGTCAGCAGCAGGCCGACCGCCCATGCGCCCGATGCACCGAACTTCAGGTGCATCAGCGCGAACAGCGCCGCCGTCGCGAGGGCGGCGGCGAGGTCTCCGGCCCGGCGCAGCCGGCCGGAGGCGGGGGCGGCAGCGGCGCTGGCGTCAGCCGCGCCGCGTGCGGGCTCGCCCGTGGCGGCCGCTTCGCGCGCCGCCGGGCCTGCGGCTTCGCCGCCGACGGCGCGGAGCAGCCCGCGCCGCGCGAGCAGCCGGCGCCCGTATCGCGCCAGGGCCGGCCCCAAGGCCAGCCCCGCGGCCAAATTCAGCGCCGTCAGGAGCAGATTAGCGTCCATTATGGCGCCTTCGCTGTACCCGGTTTACCGTTCTTCAAATCTGATGCATTAAAGTTAATGGTATCGCCACCTGTAACGACGAGCGTTACAACCGTTGCAGTACCTGTCGCTCCCAAGTTAACCGTTGTCGTATCAGCTAATGGGCTACCCGATTTCGGATCCGTAAGCCCGCTTTGGATGTACTTGTCTGTAACCAACTGCGCCAGCGTATGCGTTCCTGAGATCTCCCCATTATTCTTTGAAATCGATCTCAATCTCGCCGCCTCATACAGCTGATTCGCCGTCGCCGATCTGGCGTTTGCTTTCGTATCGTCCAGCAACCCCGTAATCAACGGCACCGCGATGGCAGCGATGACGCCGATGATCACGATCACGGCTAGCAATTCGACGAGCGTAATTCCCTTCTCTTCCTTGCGTAAACGTTGCAAACGTTGGATAAGTGCTGTCATGATTGATTAACCCCCTTAAATAATTCGTATCCTTTGAACCAAGATTAACTAATATTCCGATATAAGCTAAGCATCGGGATCATCACCGAGGCGATAATAAACCCAACCACGCCAGCCAGCAAAAGGATCATCACCGGCTCGATCAACTGCTTCAGCTTGTCCACGGTATTCTCTACGTCGCGTTCGTAGAAATCCGCTACCTTGCCCAGCATCGTATCAATCGAGCCCGTCTCTTCGCCAACCCGGATCATCTGAGTCACCAGCGGCGGAAATACCCACGACTGGCGCAGCGGCTCAGACAGGGGCCGGCCTTGGCGCAGCGAGGTCTGGCATTCCCGGAGCGTAGCTCCGATCACCCGGTTACCGACCGCCTTCTCCACGATGGCCAGGGCCTGCATCACCGGCACCGCACTGGCGAACAGCGAGGACAACGTCCGTGTCAACTGGGCGATCGCGCTTTTTCGGTTGAGCATCCCGAACACGGGGGCTTTGAGCTTGAGGTAATCCCAAGCATAGGCACCTCGCTCCCACCGCAGGAGAAGATAGACGGTGGCGACCGCCGCCAAAGCGGTCAACAGCCATAGGATCCAATGCTGCTCCAGGCTACGGCTAAGGGAAAGCGTAAACTTCGTGATCGCCGGCAGATCCCCACCCAGTTGGGCGAACATCGCCTGAAACCGCGGAATCATAAATTTCAGCAAAAAGATAATGACAAACACGGCCATCACGCTGACGATCAGCGGATAAGTCATCGCCGACTTCACCTTTTCCCGCGTAATATGCGCCTTTTCAAAATACACGGCCAACCGCTCCAGCGTCTCCTCCATGCTGCCCGCCTCTTCACCCGCACGGATCATGTGCACGAAGATCGTCGGAAAGATCCGCGGGTACGCCGAGATCGCCCCGGAGAATGTATTGCCTTTGCGAAGCTCGGCCGTCACTTCGGCCAGCGTCTTCTTCAGCGGTTTGCTTTCAGATTGCTCCGCAAGGATCGCGGTCGCCTCAACGATGGAAATACCCGCCTTGATCATCGTGGCTAATTGCCGGCAAAACACGACGAATTGCTCGTTTTTGACCGGACTCCCTAGGTAAAACTCCTTATTCCAAACAGTCTCCCGCTTTTCGCGCAGACCGGTTACAACGATTTGCTGCCTCTTGAGCTCGGCAAGCGCGGCGGGTCGATCGGGAGCTTGCAAAGCCCCTCTGCGTTGTTTCCCCACCCCATCCTTGCCTTGATATACGTACTGGGGCATCTAGCATCTGTCCTTCCGCTTCTCACATCTGTCTTTGCGCCACTCATGAATTAGAGCGTGCTTTCCGTCAAGTACGGCCGGGCTGAGGCTTCATCCACCGCGCCCAGCCGCAACAGCTCACGCAGGCTCATCTCCAGCGTGTGCATCCCAAGCTGGAAGTTCGTTTGCATCACGCTTTTGATCTGGTGCACCTTCTCCGAACGGATCAGGTTGCCGACCGCCGGCGGATTGAGCAGCAATTCCGTCGTGCAAATGCGCCCCTTCCCGCTGCGGGATGGCAGCAGCCGCTGAGACAGGATCGCCAGCAGCACCGAAGCGAGTTGAATCCGAATTTGCCCCTGTTGAGCCGGCGGAAAAGCATCGATAATCCGATCGATCGTTTGTGGCGCATCGGCGGTATGTAAGGTGGCAAAAACGAGGTGGCCGGTTTCGGCCGCCGTGATCGCCGTCCGGATCGTTTCCGGATCGCGCATCTCCCCGACCAGAATAATATCCGGGTCCTGGCGAAGTGCTGCCCGGAGGCCGCTGTCAAACGATACCGTATCCAATCCCACCTCACGCTGATTGATGATCGACTTATCATGGCGATGCAGATATTCGATCGGGTCCTCCAACGTCACGATATGCTTACGCTGCGTATGGTTGATATGGTCTATCAACGAGGCCAAAGTCGTCGATTTCCCGCTTCCGGTTGGGCCGGTAACGAGAAACAAGCCTTGCGGCTTCTGGGCCAGCTTCAGCAGCACGGGCGGGAGATGTAAGGTTTCGAATGCCGGGATGGATGGCGAAATGACCCTAGCCGCGATACTGATCGAGCCCCGTTGCCGGAATACATTGATCCGGAACCGGGAGATCCCAGGCACGCCGTAAGAAAAATCCAACTCCCCTTGCTCCGTGAATTTCTTGTACTGCGCTGGGCTCATCAACTCCTGCACGATCTGCTCCAGCGTGGACGGCGACAACAGCTCCTCGCCCAGCGCTTGAAGTATCCCGTCGATCCGCAGTACCGGCGGCGAATTCACCGTCACATGCAAATCGGATGCACCGGCATCAAAAGCGTGTTTCAACAGTCCGTTAAACGTTTCGTCCGTTACGATAGGTTCCTGGTTCATCGCTCTTCCTCATCTACTTCGCGGATGATTTCCTGCAGGGTGGTTCGTCCCTCCAGCGCTTTCTGAATCCCGTCGGCAAACAGTGTCGTCATTCCTTGCTCCTTCGCCATCTGGCGTAGTTCAGGGATTGAACAGCCGTCCACGATAGCCGAACGAAGATCATCGCTAATGATCAGGGCTTCATGCACCGCCATCCGGCCGCGGTAGCCGGTTTTGCCGCAAGTGCCGCAGCCGGCGCCGCGGTACAGCTTGTCCGTGCGTATGCCAAGCCGCTCCAGGTAAATCATTTCCTGCTTATCTGGCGTATAGGCGGCTTTGCAATCCGGGCAAATGCAGCGCACCAGCCGCTGAGCTACGATCCCGATCAGCGAGGACGCGATCAGGTACGGTTCGATGCCCATGTCGCGCAACCGGACGACCGTACTTACCGCATCATTCGTATGTAAGGTCGAGAATACGAGATGGCCCG
Source organism: Paenibacillus rhizolycopersici (assembly GCF_014947195.2). Taxonomy (NCBI): domain Bacteria; kingdom Bacillati; phylum Bacillota; class Bacilli; order Caryophanales; family Paenibacillaceae; genus Paenibacillus; species Paenibacillus rhizolycopersici. The sequence continues at coordinate 133,511 of NZ_JADCNN020000002.1, forward strand.
TTAACGAAGCTCGAATTGCAATTTCCGCCGTTTCCAGGTCACGTATTTCTCCCACCATGATAATATTAGGGTCCTGCCGCAGGATCGAACGCAGCCCCCTGGCGAACGTCAGTCCAGCCGCAGGATGAACCTGCATTTGGTTCACGCCGTCCAGCATGTATTCCACTGGATCTTCGACCGTTATGATGTTCGTTTCCTCTCGGTTCAGGTGCTGTAATGCCGAGTACAGGGTCGTCGTTTTCCCACTTCCCGTTGGTCCTGTCAGCAGGACCATACCGTGCTGCTTTTCGATCATTCGCCGGAACAAGCTTAACGAATGCTCCGTCATGCCCAGCTTGTCCAATCCCTTGACGCCGTCGGCGAGATCGAGCAGCCGCATGACGATTTTTTCCCCATGAACGGTAGGCAGCGAAGACAATCGAATATCAATGGGCTTGCCGTCCACCAGCATCTTGATTCGGCCGTCCTGGGGCAGCCGCCGTTCGGCAATGTTCAAGTTGCCCAATATCTTCAGTCTGGCGATGATCACACCTTGCATCGACTTCGGAACGGTCCGCTCGTTCCGAAGCTGTCCGTCGATCCGGTAGCGGATCGCAAGCTGCGTATCCATCGGGTCAACATGGATGTCGCTGGCCCCGAGGCGTACCGCCTGCTCAATCATTTGCTGCACCAGCCGGACGACGGGCGAATCCTCACCTAATATCACCGAATCTTCAACATCGATTTGAGCCACGCCAACTCCGAGATCCTTAATCATCTCGTTCATGGAGTCCTGCAGGCCATAGAGCCGGGCAATTCCTCGCTGCAGCTCGCCCCGTGAAATAATCGCCGGTTCGATCGTAAAGCCGGTGCTCATCCGAAGGTCGTCGATGACAAACAAATCCAAAGGGTCCGCCATCGCGACCATCAGCTTACGTCCGTCCACGCGGATCGGGAGCACTTGATAACGTCTGGCCATCTGCTCCGGAATGACCTGGCTCAATTTGGCATCGATTTGAAACCTTGACAACGTGACATGCGGGATACCAAGTTGAAACTCCAACACCTCGATGAGCTGGTGTTCCGTCAGGACGCCTTGCGCCAGCAACACGTCGCCGAGTTTTTTCTTTGTACGCTGCTGTTCCTCCAAAGCGGTTTGCAGCTGCGGTTCCGTGATGATTCCGGATTCCAGTAGAAGTTCACCCAACCTTTTTTTGATCGTGTACATGGTTCACCTCATCACTGTTGGAATTTTTAAGAGAATCTGAGAGTGCATGTGCTGAAAAAAAGCTGTTACGAGGTTAGTTCCAAAGGCCTATCCAAGTACGTTCGGGTCATTTGATAGATTACACGAGGGAAAATTATGCAACCTTAATTTCATAACGATTATATACCTTTCGCAAAAACGATGCTATCATTTTTATAGTAAAATATACCTAGAATACATAGCTCGACAGGACTCTCCATCGACTAACAAGACTCAACATTTTTTTATACCGTTTGAAAGCGAGTGGATCGTCATGAATTCCGCCTTAAACCCCAAAAAATCTTCCCTTCGGCATACGATTGCTCGGGAAGACGGTCTAACGCTACTCGAAGTGGCCCTTGCGCTAGTTATTCTCTCGATCGTCAGCTTATATTTTCTATCCTATTTCACGAACAGCGCCACGCAGAGCAAGCTTACGAACCAACGCCTGTCTGCGACCCATTTGGCCAACGCCCATCTGCACGAGATGCAGGCCATGGAGTTCTCAGTGCTGCAAACCTGGGCCAACCGCCCCCCGGGTACGCTGCCTAATGCGACTAAGGACATCTACCTCCTGACGACCGAGATCAGTGACCGAAATTCGAAATACGCTTCCAATCCCGACATTCTGTACATCACCGTAACCGCCTATTGGCAGCCCGATCCGTCCCAAGGAGCCGGCAAATATAGGCATAACGTCTCGATTACTGGCGCCGTCAAGAAGAACTATGCGACTGCTGCGGGAGGGAGTTTACCATGAAGCTTCGGATGGAGCTGATTCGCCGTGAAGACGGCATCACACTCGTGGAACTGCTGGCCGCTTTGGCTTTGTCCGGTCTCCTGGTCATTTTGGTGTCCACCGTATTGACCACCTCGCTGTTCGCTTTTGGACGAGTCAACCATGAAACCGAGCTGCGAAATGAAGCGATTACGCTGAGTTCCGCGCTCCAGGCCAAACTGAGAAACGCCGCGGCGATCTCAAGTTCTGGAAGTAGCTTTACCCAATTTCAGGCTGAGGTGGTCACCGACGCGCTTTCGGAGGCAACCCAGACGATCCGCTTCCAACTGAACGGTGGACAGCTTCTCCTTGACGGTGTCCGGTTCAGCGACGAAACGCTGGATTTAACCGGCACCACGTTCACCAAGGGACCCAACGATTTACTTCTGAACCTGAAAGTTGCGCTCAAGAATGAGCCCAAGGTGGAACCCATCTATTTATTCGTTTCGATAAAACTTATATCGTGAGGTGCGTAGGGATGAAAGGACGAGGACAAGCCGCTTTTCGCCAAGAGCAAGGTTATGCCTTGATCTCCGTATTGCTTCTGGTTGCCCTCCTTCTCGTGGTGGGCACTCTAGTCATGCAGTCGGTGACAAACTCCCAAGGCATGGTGAACGTCTCTGAAGATATCGTCTCCGCTCAAGCCGACGGCGAAACGAAGCTGTTGATCAAGCTTTCCGAACTCAGGGCTGCCGTGATGGCGCTGATGAAGAAGGACAAGGTCACGCTGGAGGATGTCAAAGCTGCCGCCGCTCCTTATGTAGAGTCAGATACGGTAACTTTGGACAAGGAAAACCAGCGATATGTCGCCATTGTCAAAGCCGACGGGGTGTCCGACAAAATTACGCAAACCTTTCGGCGGAAGGTGGCAATTACGCTATCCTTCACCCCGGGCGATCCTTCCCCGGGATCCGGAACGGGCGGGTATGCCGTTGTTAGCTTTGGAGCCCTGGCGTTGAACGGAACGACGATCAATGGCAACGTCTATTCGGCAGGTGCCGTCGCCAATAATCAGTCCAAAATCAACGGAGTGCTTGTATCCCCTACCATTCCGGGCGGATCTGGTTTAACTCCACCGGATAAGCTGGATATTTCCTCCATTGTCCATCAGGTCGATAAGGAAATGAAGACGACGAAATCCGCCCTCTTTTCCACTCCGGCCACACCCCTGGATTTCGAGGTCAAAGCCAACGCCAAGTATACAAAATCAACCGTATTGAATTCGATCAAATTGATGCCCAATGTCACTTTAACGGTGGATGGCGATCTTTGGGTGAACGGCGGGGTAACGATGGAGGCTAATTCCTCGATTGTTGCCAGCGGGATCATCTACATTAGCGGGGACTTGCTCATGAACAGCGGGAACAACATGAAATTACAAGGCAGCCGGATAAAAGTAAACGGCACAACCAATTTTAACAGCGATCCTACGGTGAACATAACTGGGGATTTCTACGGAAGCACGTTAAACACGAGCGGTACGTTACTGGCGAAAAACATCTATTTAACGGGAACCTCAAACGGCAACATCAATGGCAGCAATCAATTCGCCTTGTTCGCTGCGGGTTCGGTCAACCTGAATAACGGGAACTCCCCTTCGACCCTAGCGGGCAGCGTCTATACGAACGGAGCGTTAAATATCAACGGTAACGACAAAGTCATCATCAACGGCTCCACCGCTCCCCCTACGCCCCCCGACAAACCGTCGGAGATCAAGTTTGAAGAGAAGAACGTTGTGATCAACTGAATGGCCTCAGCGCGGAAACACTTTATGCCGTGAAATAGCGCACGGGAGCGCTTGAGCTATTCTAACGGACTCCAACGCCGTTATTTCGGGATAACAGCCAGCTATAAAAATGTAACGGACCCCACAGACCTTATTTGGCGTTTTTGAGCTACATGCACGGGATTTTCGGTCAAATAACGGCTCTACGGTCCGTTAGAATTTGGAAAGGCCCCCTTTAGGGCGAATAAGGTCTTTCAGGTCCGTTAGGGTGACCACTAGTGACCAATAGCATGCGATGAGCTGATGAGCCTAACGCAGCGCACAAACAAACCGGCCGCCATCGCGAGCCGGTTTGTTCTTTGCAATTTACTTCAAAGACTCCGCGATCCGGATCAATTCGCTTTCGTCTAACCCTTTGGCGATCAGATCAAACATCACGCCATCCGCCTCCCAAGCAATCGAATTCCCATTCACGATGATAGCATCCGCACCACCGATCTTGGTCTTCTTTACCGCTCCCTCCGTAGAGCTGGCATAAGCGGTTTCTTCGTCGGCTAGCCGCTGCTGAATGTAAATTTCATTTCCGTTACTCGCTTCGGCAAAATACAAACTGATGTATTTCGGGCTCGCTGTCCCCTGTTCGTCGAGATATTGTTCGGCCCGTTTAAAGGCGTAACCTTCAGGCAAGAACGCTGGCATTTTGACCTGGAATGCGGTGTGTTGACTCAAGGCTTCCGGGTCGGACAACGTAAGAATCCCTTCCTTCACCTCAGCTTCCGCTTGGGCCTTGGTCACGATTTCCTCGTTGTCAAATCCGGCGATCTCCTCGCCATCCGCGGTATACAACGTCCCTATATGCGAGTTCATCTCGAAAACAGGTTTACCGTCCTTCGTGAACACTTTGCCCTGCAAAGCTTCCGGCAACGGGATTAACGCTTCCTCCGAAGGAGATTCGACCTGATAGACGGTGATATGTCCTAACGTAACCGTGGAAATAATCCGATCGAGCAAGCCGCTGGCAAACGACGAAGGCGTAAATCCGATCCCGATGACCAGAATCAGCGCCGCGGCAACAGCCACCGCTCCGGCAAGCTTGCGACCCGTAAAACCACGGACGGCGCCGCGAGCAGAAGTAGGGTTCGTGATCCGCTTTTTTACCGCCTCTTTATGAATTCCCGCACCCAGTTCGGCAGCGGCAAGCGCTCCTCCGAAAGCTACCAACTCGGCGTACTCTCCGGTCTGACTCACGGGATCCTCGCGTCCTTCCAGCAGTGCGTCAACTTCAGCTTCAAAACGGCGGTATTGTTCTTGGTTGTCCATCCTTATCCTCCCTTTCAAGTTCCAACTTTAACTTCTTCGTAGCGCGAAACAGCATCACACCGATATGGCTTTCGCTTAAGCCAATAAATTCGGCAATTTGAACATTCTTCAGACCAGCACCGAATTTGAGGGCTATCAAATGTCGTTCCTGGGGCTTTAACGTCTGCAAAGCTCGACTCATTTCCGTCTCCGCTTCTCGGACGAGGGTCCGGTCCTCCGGCCCTTGCTCTCGAGATGGAGACTCTTTAAACAGATCCAGGGAAAACCACTTCCGCCTCTGCTGCTTCCGGTAATAATCGTTTACCGTATTGCGGGCTATGGCGATCAGCCATGCCTCAAACGGGGAGCGATCTGCCCGAAAGGTACCATAGCGGGTCAATACCTTCTCGAAGACCTGGCTGGTTAAATCCTCTGCCGTATAATCGCAGTCCACCCGGAAGCGAATATATTTAAAGATTCGGGTATAGTAGGTTTCAAAAATCACTTCAAACTCCGTATCGGCCGATACGGCTGTCCGCTCTTCTTGGTCTCGCTTGTCCTGCTCCTTCACGGATGGAAACAGCGCGCGCTGCTGCAGCATGTTCCTTCCCCTCCTTTCTCCAAGGGACGGATTTCTTGGGGTCACTTCCTCCGCGCGGCAGGATGCCGCCTCCAAGCCATCCGCATGTTAATACGTTTAAGACCCGGTAATCATTACACTTGCCTACAAAAAAAACCGCCGGGCTTACGTCCAGCGGTTCGAATTTATTCTCATTGCTTTAGATTACGCAGTCACGACGTCCAGATCCACGTCGCGTTTGAATGCCTCGGTGTCGTTCTCGCCGAGGATCTTTCCGGTGATCACACCCGCGGTGATCGAGTCATTGACGTTCAAGGCAGTCCGGCCCATATCGATCAACGGCTCGACGGAGATCAAGAGGCCTGCCAAAGCGACCGGCAAGTTCATCGTCGACAGCACGATCAGCGAAGCAAACGTCGCTCCGCCGCCGACGCCGGCGACCCCAAACGAACTTATGACAACAACCAGGATCAACGTCAGAATGAAGTCCCAGCTCATTGGATTAATTCCTACGGTTGGGGCAATCATGACGGCCAGCATTGCGGGATATATCCCGGCGCAGCCGTTTTGCCCGATCGTTGCGCCAAATGAAGCCGACAAGTTGGCGATCCCTTCCGGTACGCCCAGACGTTTAGTCTGTGTTTCCACATTCAGCGGAATCGTTGCGGCACTCGAACGCGAGGTGAACGCAAACACCAGCGTCGGGAGCACTTTACGTACATATTGGATCGGATTGTAACCAAATACGGCCAACAGGATCAGGTGAATAATAAACATCACGATCAATGCCACGTAGGAAGCACCGACGAACTTGATCAGCTTCAAAATCTCTTCCGCATTGGTTGTGGCCGCGACGTTCGTAATCAATGCCAAGATGCCGTAAGGCGTTAAACGCAGCACCAGCGTAACGATCCGCATCACGACGGCATAAACCGCTTCAACCACTTTGCGGAACGTATCTGCCTGCTCCGGCTTCTTCTTATCCAACCCAAGCACCGCTACCCCGATAAATGCTGAGAAAATCACGACCGCCAGGGTCGAGGTGCTCCGCGCGCCCGTCATATCCGCAAACGGATTGGTCGGAATGAAATCCAGCACTTGCTGCGGAATCGTCTTGTCTTCCACCGTACCGAGCCGTTCCTCAAGCGCCGTCCCGCGCGCCTGTTCCCGTTCGCCCGCCTGGATTTCGATCGCCTTGAGATCGAAGCTCAAGCTGGTCACGATACTGACGCTCGCCGCGATCGCCGTCGTAATCAACAGCACCGCGATAATTAGTCCGCTCATTTTGCCCAAATTCTGCTTGCCTTTCAGGTTCATGATCGCTGAGATGATCGATACCATGATCAGCGGAATCACGACCATCTGCAGCAGCCCTACGTAACCTCGGCCAGCCAAGTTAAACCAGTCGGTTGACTTCGCAATAACCTCCGAGCCAGCCCCATAGGACAACTGCAAGATAATGCCGAACACCAGCCCAAGGCCCAGCCCGGTAAATACCCGTTTTGTAAAAGAAACGTGCTTCTTCTGCATCCAAATCAGAACGCCGATCAGCACCAGCATGACAGCTACATTAATGATGATACGCAAGGTATCCATAATCAGATCTCCCCCTGAAAAAATAATACATAAATTCGTCTTCGCACCCGCTGGGCAAACGCCCAGATGCGAATTACAAATCGTATGATATCACATATACGAGTATTTTGATAGGATTAATTTTCACAGAGCTTGTCATGGAATTGAAGACGTTCCATCCTCTCGTATAAGACCGTAAACCAGCGGCCATACCATACAGTGAATCCGTTCATCATAGTCGAGTTCCAACGTTTGCGCATTATTATTAGGTGATGATTTAACGATTATGGCTTATTTTAAGGTAAATGAATAGGATTGTTCTATATTCTATCCCTTAAATCAGCACTATTTGAATGAAGTAGGGAGTATTACTGAGAAATTCGAAGATAATGATGAGTATTATTAAAAAAGAACCGAATTTTCATCGATTTCATTTGTGCAAACGTTTTAATAATGTCATGAAGTCAGGTATGATGGTGAAATAAAGGGACTATTCGGAAAGGAAGATGATCCATGCAAACCACAGGCCTTCTCCGACTTACGAAGTTACGGCGGATTGGAAGCGCTGTCCTCATCCTGCTGCTGCTGGCGGGTTGCACCGGAACGCCGGACGGCAACGCCTCAACCCCGAAACCAAAGGACAACAACACGGGAACAACGGCAGATTCAAGCCATAACTCGGACGGGGGTGCGGAAGCTGTTACAGCCGATGCCGTAGATCCCCAACCGTCTACGGTATTCTATGAAGTCTTCGTCCGTTCCTTCGCCGATTCGAACGGCGACGGCATCGGAGATTTCAAAGGCTTGACCCGCAAGCTCGACTACTTGAACGACGGAAACCCAGATACCGACTCCGATCTGGGTATCGGCGGGATTTGGCTGATGCCGATTAACCCTTCGCCAAGTTACCACGGCTATGATGTGACCGACTATCGGCAGATTAACCCGGACTATGGTACATTGGACGATTTCCGCGAGTTTCTGAACGAGGCGCATAAACGCGGGATCAAGGTCATCATGGATTTGGTCGTCAACCATACCAGTAAGGAGCACCCTTGGTTCAAGGAGGCGGCTGCCGATAAATCCAGTAGTTATCGCGATTGGTACGTATGGGCCGAGGATAGCGGAACGGCCACGTCCGGCTCCAGCGCCGCTGGAAGCGGTAACCCTTGGCATAGTGTGCGAGGCGACCACTATTTAGGTATATTCTGGGAAGGGATGCCCGATCTCAATTTTGATAACCCGAAAGTACGGAAAGAAATCACCGCGACAGGTCAGTTTTGGCTGAAGCAGGGTGTGGACGGGTTCCGACTAGACGCCGCAAAGCATATCTATGAAGATCTGCAGACCGATAAGAGCCAAGCGACCACGGACAAGAACGTTGCCTGGTGGCAGGAGTTCCGTAGCGGGTTAAAGGAAGTTAAGCCTGACGCCTATCTCGTGGGGGAGGTATGGGATCCTTCGGCGGCGCTAATCGCTTCCTATTTGGATCAGGCACTGGATTCCGGGTTCAACTTTAGCTTAGCCGAAACCATTCTCAGCAGCGTCAAGACGGAAAAAGATGCGAATATCCCCTTCACTCTGGAGCGTTCGTATAAGCTGTATGGCGAGAAATCCGGCGGCCAATTCGTCGACGCCACGTTCCTGACCAACCATGACCAGAACCGGGTCATGACCCAGCTGGAGGGGGATTTACCGCATGCGAAGATGGCGGCAAGCTTGCTGCTGACACTTCCCGGCAACCCGTTTATTTATTATGGCGAGGAAATCGGCATGTATGGCGCAAAGCCTGATGAGCTGATCCGCGAGCCGATGCGCTGGACGCAGGACGACAGCGAAGGGCAAACGACCTGGGAGACCGCGGAGTACAATGCCGGCAAGAAAGGCCTTAACGTAAGCGAACAAGCCGGTGACCCGGCTTCGTTACTGTCGCATTACCGCAAGCTGATTCAGATCCGGAACGAGTTTCCCGCACTCAAAGACGGCGCCATTCAGGAATATGAAACGGACCAGCCGGGAATAACGGCCTTTGTGCGCATCACAGAGGACCAGGCTGTACTCGTTGTTCACAATCTGACCGGTGACAAACTTACGTTCACATTGGACCCGAATCAAGCGGACGGCAAGAGCTTCGCCAAGTTGCTGGCTGAAACGAGCATTGGGGCGGAGCTGAGCGGGAACACGCTAGGAATACCGGCATATTCGACGGCCATTTTGGAATAAAGCTCGCTGCTTTAACGCAACCGTAGCTGCCGCTACCCCAACTTGTCATCGCTCCGTCGCTCCGTTCCGACTCCACAGACCGCAGTTACATGGAGCCTCGTAACGGACTGTAACGGACTGTAACGGACTGTAATGACGTTATTCGATCCTATAATGCGGACTTCTTTACGTAACGGACTCCAGTGACGTTATTTGGGCCAAATCGAGTATTCGAAGCGAATCGAGACCCAAATAGCGTCTCCTGAGTCCGTTAGCTGCCTGCCAAAAATATAAACGCTCCGGCGGAAGGAAGACTAGCTTTCCTTCAACGCCGGAGCGTTTTTAATTATGCAAACTAGTTAGCGGCTCCCCGCTCGTTCTCCCTGAAACGCGCTAAGCGAACGTTGCAATTGAGCTGCCAGCTCTTCCAGCCGAGCTGACAGATCGACCAATCCGGCGCTGACCCGATGCTGTTCCTGCGACATGGACGCAACCTCTTCGGTGGAGGCGTTGGTTTGCTCCACAACGGAACTGACCGTATCGACGAAATCATGCAGGATCGATTGCGAATGCAGCAGTTCCTGAACGGAGGTGGATGAACTCCGGATCTCCGTCACAAATTGCTCCATCTCCCTTTTGACGTTCTGGAAGATGCCGGCCGCCTCTTTCACGGCTTCCGTTTGCGCGGCAAACAACGGGGAAATGCCTGTCAGCACCTCAACGGTTTGTCCGATCGCCTCCTGGATCTCCTCGGTGATCGCCGACACCGTCTGGATCGATTCGCCCGAAGCTGCAGCCAGCTCGCGAATTTCTCCGGCGATGACCATGAATCCTTTGCCGGCCGACCCGGCTCGGGACGCTTCGATCGAAGCGTTGAGGGACAATATATTCGTCTGCTTCGTCATCTCAACCATCGGGGCGAGGATCGACCGAATCGAGTGCGTGCTGCGGCTCAGCTTGTCCGAATTCCCCTCCAGCAAGGCCGTCATGCGTGAAATCGATTCGGTCTTCTCCACCAGCTGTTCCATGTACGATTCCCCTCGTTGGCTCACGTCGATGACCCGGCCAGCCGATTCGTCCATCACCGCGTTGAGCTGAGCTACCCGGCCCATCTGGTTGCCGATCTGCTCCGCCGTCTCGGTTCCTTTCTCCGCTTCCACGGCCAGGCTTTCTGCCCCGGCTGCAATTTCCCCGGTTGCTTGCGCAATTTCGGCAGCGGTTTGCGACGTGTCGCGCGAGGCTCTCGTCAGATTCTCCGCCGTAGTCAGCAATTCTGCCGCAGACACGTTCGTTTGTTCCACCAGCCGAGATATTTGCTCTAACATCCGGTTAAAGCTGTGGCCCAAACGTCCGATTTCGTCTCGCCCCTTGAAATGAGTGCGAACCTGTAAATTCCCGCGTTCGCCTTCCTCCATCAAACGGCAGAGCTTCTCCAAAGGCCGGCCGACCATGCGCACCAGTAAATAGCCGATCAGCACGGCAACCACTACGGCACCCAATAGCACAAATAACATCACGACCAGCAGCCGGTCCGCCGCACTCAGAAAATCACTCTCCGGGGCATACCCCACAACTCTCCAGTCGACCGTCTTTAGTTGCCTATAGACGACCAGTTGCTGTAACCCTTGCTCATCCGCGGCTTGGAATGAGCTCTCTCCCGATTGTGCAAGCTTCGCGTCAATCCGGATCACAGAATCCGTCTCCAAGAGGGTCTTATCCGCCGCATGGACAATGCGGTTATCCGCGGTAAGCACCCGAACCTGACCGCTCTTTCCGATTTGCAGGTTACCCAAAATGTCGCCCACAGCCTGCGCTTTGATCTCAAACAGCAGGATGTACTCCGCCTCCGGGTGATTCATGTTCCTCAGCAACCTGGCCATCGTAATCGTCGGCTCGGTGTAGGCGCCAAAAAAGCCCTTCTGCAACGCCGGAAACCATACGGGTTCTCCTTCGGCCTCCAACACCGATTTCACCCGCGCTTCCACCGCCTCGTCCGTACGCACCGAGCTGACCCCCGAGGACTTATACGACTTCACATCCTCCAGACCTTTGGTGACCAGACGCACCCCTTGAAGGCGATCGTCAGCCCCCTTCAACGCATCGAGTTTCTTACGAATTCGATCTTCGGCTTGCGTTCTGGCAACGGTTCCGATCCCCGGTTGGTTGACCGTTTCCAAATCGCTCCGCAACGTTTGATCGACGGCTAACTGCCGCGAGGATGCCTCATATTGGTCAAACAGAAAGTCCAGCTTGTCCGCGGCCTGCTCCACCGCCTGAGTGGATGCCGATGCCACCTGCTCACGGATAATTTCCCGCGACGCCCGGTAAGAACTGAATCCTAGTACTGCCGACAACAATACAACTGCAGCAAATACAATCACAAACATCTTCAAACCCACGGAATTCCAATGCCACTGACCGCGAAGCTTCTTCATACCCCGCATCCCCTTTTACAATATATGTATACAAAAAAAGGGTATAGCCCAGCTCGACTGAGGCTATACCCGGGTGTCTATTCTCTCTTGCTGCGTTATCCTTTGCTAGCGCCTGATGTTAGGCCGTCAACAAGCAACCGCTGTAGGAACATGAACAGGATGGTAATCGGCAGTGCGATCAGAACTGCCCCTGCAGCAAACAAGGTAAAGTTACTGTTTTGGTTACTGCTGACCATATCCCACATGCCAACCGCCAGCGTCCAGTTTTCCTTCGTCCGCAGCACGAGCCGAGCAAAGATAAAGTCAACCCATGGACCGACAAACTGGGTTAACGCCATATAAGTCAGCATCGGCTTGGACAGCGGGAGAATGATGCGCCGGAAGATCAGGAAGTTGCTGGCGCCGTCAATCCGCGCCGCTTCATCGAGCGATCGCGGAATCGTATCGAGAAAGCCCTTCGCGATAAACGTACCGCCGAGCGGGGCCCCTGCCGCATACACGATAATCAGCGCTATATGCGTATCGAGAAGCTGCAGCTCCCTGAGCAGCAAGTAAATGGCGATCATGCTCATGAAGCCCGGGAACATCCCCAGAACAAGCATGCCGGATAGCGCCGTTTTGCGTCCACGGAACCGAAACCGGGATAACGCATAGCTGGTGAGCAGTGTCAGCAGCACGCCCAGGAGCATGGAGAAAACAGCGATTTTCAGCGTATTTAAGTACCAGGTGCCAAACAAATACGTTTTCGATGTAAATAGTTCGGTATAATGATCAAACGTAAACTTCTCCGGAATCAGCGTTTTGCTATATAGCGATTTACCTGGCCGCAAAGAACCGAAGACGACCCATAGCACCGGGTAAACGGCGGCAATGCACAGTATAACCAGCATCACGTAACTGGCACCCAGCCGAATCGCGTTTCGTATTTTCCGTCCGCTCATTGGATCATATCCTCCTCTTTAAACGACTTGGTTCTGCGGTAGTTGTAAATCGAGAACGAAGCGATAATGATGAAAATAATGATCCCGATAGCAGAGGCCATGTTGTATTTGTTTTGGTTCAAGGTCAGTTTGTAGAGCCACGTAACCAGGAGGTCGGTAGCCCCGGCGTATTGATAATCGCCTTTGACCGGATCACCGCCCGTTAGCAGGAAGATGGCGTTAAAGTTGTTGATATTACCGGCAAATTGAGTAATGAGCGTCGGTGCGGTCGTGAACAGGATCATCGGAAGCGTAACGATTCTGAACTTCTGATATCCGGTAGCTCCGTCCACTTCGGCCGCTTCGTACAGATCCTTCGGAATCGTGGTCAACACGCCCAGGATCAGCAGCATGGAAACCGGAATCCCGACCCACATATTGACGACGATGACCGTAACCTTCGCCCAGAACGGGTCAGTCAACCACGGTAATCCGCCTAGCCCGAAATATCCGAGGTATTGGTTAATCGGACCAAACTGGCCATTAAACATATTTCTCATGACAAGCAGCGAAATCAGCTGCGGAATGGCGTAAGGAAGAATTAAAATCGTTCTCCATAGCCCCTTAAAGCGAATGCCCTTCTGATTGATAAGCAAGGCCACAAGCAACCCGCCGAAATAAGTCGTTATCGTCGACAAAATCGCCCAGATAATCGTCCAGGTTAAGACGCCGTAAAAGGTATGGCTCCAGGTTTTTAGCGCCACCAGATTCTTAAACGTTCCGAATCCGACCCAATCAACCAGCATGGCTGGCGGAATGTGCTTCGGCGCCGAGTAGTTGGTAAACGCGAGCAAGATCATAAAGATGATCGGCATCACGGTAAAAAATAAAATCCCGACAGCGGGGATACTCAAAAAAGCAACAGCAAATTTATAATCTAGCACATAGCGAACCGATTGCTTAAAGTTATTTGACTTCTTGCCTTTATCTCTCTCTTCCCCGATTTTGCGGGCGTCTCTGACGTTCATGACGTATACAAGAATGAACACCGCCAAGAACAGTAAGGTAATCAAGCTCTGAATCATGATGAAAATAGAGTGATCTCCATCCACCCATTTTCCTTTGACAAGCATTCTAGGCACTTCGCCAAGCGTAATCATACCCCAAACCGCATTGCCCAAATTACGAATAAAATAAGTGATCCCGAACGCTTCAATCAGCATCATCAACAAACCTTTGATGATCTGCCGATTATACAGCTGACCGAGCCCCATGCACAGTATCGACAGGATCGTCGCGTTTCTCTTGTGTCGGTCCATTTCCCTTCCTTCTCCTCTCCTACGGGAAATTAAGGAATGACCCGCCGCTAACAGCGGCGGGCAGATCGCTTTCCTCGTACGTCGTTTACTTATTCAGCCGCTCCGTTATTCAAATCCTTAATTTGCGTTGCGGCCTTTTCCATAGCTTCTTTCGGATCGGCATTATTATTCCAAATCTCCGGCAGTGCCGCATTTACAGGAGCCCATACGTTAGCCATTTCCGGAATAGAAGGCATTGGCTGCGAGTTCTTCGCTTGCTCAGCAAACGCCGATACGTAAGGATCGTTTTTGATTTGATCAGTTTCCAGCGCTTCAAGGTTCGTAGGTACTGCGCCAACTTTTTCGTTCAGCAACAATTGAGCGTCTTTCGTGGAAGCAAAGTTCGCGAACAATTTCGCTGCGTTCGGGTATTTCGTAAAGGAGTTCACGACCCAAATTTTAATCCCGGAGAAAGTGATCGCCGTTTTGCCGTTAATGGACGGATAAGGAGCCAGACCCAGGTTGTCGCCGAGAGCTGCCTTGTAGCCGGCCAATTCCCAAGGACCGTTGATGTCCATTGCTACGTCGCCTTCGTTAAACAAGCTGCGTTTAATGTCCGGGTTGATGTCGCCGCTATTGATCGGGAGAATTTCTTTCAAGCTTTGGAACACTTTCATACTTTCGATGGCTCCATCGGTGGTTAAGCCGATATCGTCAGGGTTTGTGCCATTATCGCCGAACAGGTAGCCTCCCGTGCTGGCAATAAACGGATAGTTAAAGTACATGTTCCCAACTTCCCACATGATGCCGTATTTATTCTTCGACTTGTCGGTGAACGTTTTGCTAAACTCTATAACGTCACTGAAGTCTTTTGGCGCTTCGGGAAGGATCGATTTATTGTAATACAGAGCCATCGTTTCGGCTGCCCGCGGATAACCATAGAGCGTACCGTCGAAAGTTGCGCCTTGGATCGAAGCTTCTGTATTGTTCTTCGTCGTTTCTTCGGCAAACACGTCGTTCGCCAAAATCAGACCGGAGGTTGCAGCGTTGCCCAAGTGATCGTGAGGAACGATCAGAACGTCGGCAGCGAGACCGGATGGTCCGTCTTGCGTCAATTTACCGATTTGATCGGTTGGAGCTACTTCTTCGATTTTTACGTTTACGCCGTATTTCTCCGTGAATTGTTTGGCGATTTCTTCTGTAAATACTTTCTCTTCTTTACTTTCCCAAACGACCAGTTCCGCGCCGTCTTCCGGAACGATCGACTCTGCGGAAGCATTGTCAGTTCCCGCATTTCCAGTGTTTTCGGTTTGGTTCGCCGGAGCATTCGCACTTCCGTTGTTGCCACCGTTATTATTCGATCCGCAAGCTGTGATGGAAATAACCAAGGACAGCGCCGCAACCAAGGTCAATGCTTTTTTGAACTTCATTACAATAACCCCTCCTAAATGTTTATATAGACGTTTTTCAAGAATTTTGCGCAAACGTTTTCAGAAAGTGCTTGAAACTATTTCGCCGTTGTGACTTCTATCTCCAATAGTTTAGCATTTCCCGCCCGAAAGCGCTTTATCCACGTAACACATCATACATCATGGCATGCTACTTGTAAAAACGTTTGCACAGTCCTAAACTGGGGGTAAATCATTTCTTTTCTCCTTCTCTCTTTTATTTTCTCCGATATTCGCATTTTTTATGTATTCACGACCTTGCCATACACTAGCATTCGAGGCATGTTTTCGCGTTTTCCCCCTATGTATCAAGCGGTATTTGTCCTTTTTGTCTACGATTACTTCCATACTTTCATTCAATACAACTCTCTTTGTGCTTCTGTCTTGTGCAATGGTTTGAACAGTGTTATAATCCGGATCAATGAGAGCAATACTAGCTTTGCCGCTCGGTTCAATAAGTTGAAGGCGCTGTTATCGAAAGGTACATCCTCGGCCCGTTACTTGGCTTGGATGTGCTTTTTTTGCTTATGCACAAAACAGCCGGGACGGAGCCTGGCGGACGAAGCGATCTAAAAACCGATTTAGGAGGAATTTATTATGTTACTCGAGGCCGTGTATCATCGTCCCAAACTCAATTGGACTTATGCTTACGACAACAGAACACTCCATTTGCGCCTGCGGGCCAAGAAGAACGATCTCACCGAGGTTTATGCTTTTGTTGGAGACAAATACATGTGGGATCAAAGCAAAGAGCTGATTCCGATGACCCTCATGATCAGCGACGAAATGTTCGACTACTGGGAATGCGCTTATCAACCGCCGCTGCGCCGGACGAGATACGGCTTCCTGCTGAAATCCGGCGAAGAGCAAATCTGGATGACGGAAAGCGAATTTACGAAGGAACGTCCGGCTGGTCCTGAACGGCTGTTCGAGTTCCCGTTCATTAATCCGATCGACGTGTTCACGCCGCCTGCATGGGTGAAGGATGCCATCTTCTATCAGATCTTCCCGGAACGCTTTGCAAACGGCGACCCGAGCAACGATCCGAAAGGGGCATTGCCTTGGGGCGGCAAGCCGGAACGGGATAACTTCTTTGGCGGAGATCTGCAAGGCGTCATCGATCACCTTGATCACTTAAGTGAACTGGGCATTACAGGAATCTACTTCACCCCGGTCTTTGAAGCGACAACCAACCACAAGTACGACACAGCCGATTATATGAAGATCGATCCGCATTTCGGGGACATCTCCACGATCAAGAAGCTAGTGCAGGCTTGTCATGAACGCGGCATCAAGGTGTTGTTCGACGCGGTGTTCAACCACTCCGGTAAGACGTTTGCTCCCTTCGTGGACGTGATGGAAAAGGGCGAAAAATCCCGCTACAAAGACTGGTTTTACGTGCGCGAATACCCTCTGCAAGTGAAGGACGGCGTACCAACCTATGATACGTTTGCGTTCGAACCGCTAATGCCAAAATTGAATACCGAAAACCCGGAAGTCAAAGAATACTTGTTGAAAGTCGCCGAGTTTTGGATTAAGGAAGTCGGAATCGACGGCTGGCGGCTGGACGTAGCTAACGAAGTGGATCATGCCTTCTGGCGCGATTTCCGCAAAACGGTAAAAACTGCTAACCCAGACGCCTACATCTTGGGCGAAATTTGGCACGAATCCTCCGGCTGGCTGCAAGGGGACCAATTCGACGCCGTGATGAACTATCCGTTCACCGAAGCCGTGCTTGATTTCGTCGTGCGCGGCACGCTCGATGCCGAAGGTTTCGCCAATGCGATCGGCAAGCAGTTGTCCCGATACCCTCTTCAGGCAAGTGAAGTGGCATTTAATCTGCTCGATAGCCACGATACCCCTCGCCTGTTGACGTTATGCAAAGACAACAAAGCCCAAATGAAGCTGGCGGCCCTGTTCCAGTTTACTTACAGCGGAACGCCTTGCATTTATTACGGGGACGAAGTTGGCCTTGACGGCGGGCAGGATCCCGATTGCCGCAAGTGCATGGAGTGGGATCCGAAACGTCAGGATCGCGACTTGTTCGCGTTCTACCAGAAGCTGATCGCCGTTCGCAAGCAGCTCGCTCCGCTGCGCACCGGCAGCCTGAAATTCCTGCTCGCAGAGAAGGAAGGCTCGAAGCTCGCGTATGAACGCGTATTGAACGGGGAGAAAGTGCTTGTCCTGTTGAACAACTACGATGCCGGACAGATCCTCGAGGTTCCTGCGGCGGGGCAAGCTTGGCGCGACGCCTTCAGCGGTCAAACCTACGGCACGAACGACGGCAAGCTCGCCGTTAAGCTTCCGGCTTACGGTTATGCCGTGTTGACTCTGGCGTAAACGATCCTTCCTACGCTAAATCAAGCTTCACTTTTTTTGTGGCCGGCCTAATTCCTTCTGGAAATGGCCGGTCGTTTTTTTGGGGTAAATCGTTTGCGCAATCCGAACAGTTATTTACTCCCAATGATGTTTAATTTCGATGAAAAAACCCTGATCACAAGGCGGATGTATGCGATTTATCCCCAGATTCTCTATTTACTTTCCGTTTTCTTTAGATTAATATTACAGTGTAAAGCAAACGGTTCCACAGAGGAGGTTTTTTATGGCTGTCACCATTAAGGATGTTGCCAAAAAGGCCGGAGTATCGCCCTCTACCGTGTCCCGGGTGCTGTCCAATCACCCCAGAATCAGCGCGGAAACCTCGCGCAAAGTGAAGCTCATTATGGACCAGCTTGGCTACCATCCAAACATCATGGCCAAGAGTTTGGTCTCCAAAACGACAAACAGTATTTGCATCATGCTGCCAAAGTCCGCCGAGGAATTATTCTCGAACTTCTTCTTCATGGAACTGATCCGCGGCATCGTAACCCAGGCCAGCCGCCTAGGCTATGATGTGCTCATCAGCTCCGGAGCCAATGAGAAGGAAGAACTCGAAAGCGTCTCCAGACTTTTGAACGGACGCCGGGTGGACGGGGTCATTTTGCTGTATTCACGGCAGAACGATCCGGTGATCGATTTCCTCCATGAGGGGGGTCACCCGTTCGTGTTGATCGGACGCAGCGAGGAATATCCTGATATTTTAACGGTGGATAATGATAATATCCAGGCGTCATACGACGCCACAAAACATTTGATCGCCTTGGGACATGAACGAATCGGGTTCGTCAGCGGACCGCCGGAGCTCGTCGTCTCCAAAGACCGGTTGAAGGGCTATCAGGATGCGCTCAAAGATTCAGGCTTGGAGTGCCGGCCCGAATGGATTGTCGAAGGTGAGTTTTTACAGGACAGCGGCTATCGGGCCATGTCGTTCTTCATGAATCTTCCAGACCGTCCGACGGCTCTGGTCATGATTGACGATGTTGTAGCCTTTGGCGTGCTTCGCGGCTTGCATGAACTGAAATTCAAAGTGCCTGAAGATTTGTGCCTGGTCAGCTTCAACAATATCCCGCTGTCGGAGCTTTCTACGCCACCGCTCAGCAGCATGGATATCGGCATTTACAACTTAGGTTACACCGCTTCTCAGGTGTTGATTCAATCGATTCAAAACAACAGCGACAAGGTGTATCCGAAGCGGCAGATCATTCCGCACCGCCTGATCGTCCGCGATTCGTCCATGTATTCGGTCCCCAAGAAATCCTAAGGGACGCATGGACCTGTTGGTGAAAATAAATGGGAGCTGAAGCTTCCTTTATTTTTCACCTTTTGTTCAAACGTTTGCGCTAATCGATGACCTTACAGGAGGTTGGTTATGAATCCCATTCAAGCTTGTTTGTTTGACCTCGACGGCGTGCTCGTCGATACCGCGAAGTATCATTTTCTGGCCTGGAAACGGCTAGCTGCGGAACTTGGCTTTGAATTCACGGAACAGGATAATGAGAAGCTCAAGGGCGTAAGCCGCATGGCTTCGTTGGACATTTTGCTTGGTGTTGGCGGCCTTCAGCTGGAAGACAACGTGAAGCAGGAGCTGGCCGAACGCAAAAACAACTGGTACGTCGAATACATTTCCCGGATGGATGCGTCGGAAATTTTGCCGGGGGCGCTCGAGTTCCTGCAGCAATGCCGTGAAAACGGGCTGAAGACCGCACTGGGGTCGGCCAGCAAGAACGCGCCGATCATTTTGCAAAACACCGGGCTGACGCCGTACTTCGATGCGATTATCGACGGTACTCGCACTTCCAGCGCCAAACCCGACCCTGAGGTATTCCTGCTCGGCGCCTCGGAACTTGGCGTTCCCCCGGAAGCTTGCGTCGTATTTGAAGATGCGGAAGCCGGAATCGAAGCTGCTCGTCGTGCCGGCATGCGCTGCATCGGCATCGGATCGCCGGCAACGCTTGGCGACGCCAACCGAGTAGTCTCTTCGCTAGGCGACGTTTCGGTTGCCCTGCTTCAGCAGCTGGCTGCCGAGTAAGCATAAGAGGCCCATAGTACAGCTTCGAGCAACGTGACTCGCCATTCGCCAATAAAAAGCGAGTCTCTTACGGCGAATAGCTCTCGTTCTTTTTTTGCATAAATAATCTATTAGAAAGACTAAAGGAGCGGTTAGAGTGAAACAGTATTTAAAAGTGGATCCTTGGTCCATCCTGGAGGAATCCTTTGATCCGGCGAATCATGAAATTTCTGAAAGCATTTTCAGCATTGGCAACGGATATATGGGCCAGCGTGCAAACTTCGAGGAGCAATACAGCGGTCCTTCCCTGCAAGGCAGCTATATGGCCGGCGTGTATTATCCGGACAAAACGCGAGTGGGCTGGTGGAAAAATGGCTATCCCGAATACTTCGCCAAAGTGCTCAACAGCACCAACTGGATCGGCATCGGCGTGTTCGTGGACGGCGTGGCGCTGGATTTGGCCGAGTGTCAGGTCAAGGATTTCGTCCGCGAGCTCAACATGAAGGAAGGTACTCTCTCCCGCCGTTTTACCGCCGTCATGAAGGACGGCAAAGAACTGGCAGTGGAATCCGTGCGTTTCGTCAGCATCGTACGCCATGAAATCGGGGCGATCCGTTATGCCGTGACGCCGTTGAATTTCAGTGGTGAGCTTCGTTTTGCGCCTTATCTCGATGGGGATGTGAAGAACAAGGACTCCAACTATGAGGAGAAATTCTGGC
The DNA here is from genome assembly GCF_014947195.2 of Paenibacillus rhizolycopersici. Classification (NCBI taxonomy): domain Bacteria; kingdom Bacillati; phylum Bacillota; class Bacilli; order Caryophanales; family Paenibacillaceae; genus Paenibacillus; species Paenibacillus rhizolycopersici. The sequence goes on from NZ_JADCNN020000002.1 coordinate 154,103, forward strand.
TGGAGGTGGAGAAATCCGCCGGTGCCGACCTCTCCTACTTGACCGTGAAGACGAAAAAACTCGACTTCCACGTGACATCGATCATGGCGTTTGATGTGGAGCAAGGCGGGAAACGCCTGGAGCTGACTCCCGCGTTCCACGAACAGGAGAAATTCGTCTCCGCCGAAGTTGCCGTTACCGCTTCTGCGAACGAAACGGTTACGTTGTTCAAATATGTAGCGAATGTGACCTCTCGCGATCACGGATTGGGCGATCTGGTGAAGGCCGGAACGGAAGCGCTCCGCTCTGCGAAGCAAGCCGGGTTCGATACGCTGAAACGCGAGCAAGCCGAAGCCTGGGCAAAGAAATGGGAAATGAGCGACATCATCATCGACGGCGACGTATCGGCGCAACAGGCGATCCGCTTTAATATTTTCCAATTGAACCAAACCTACAGCGGCGAGGACGACCGTCTGAACATCGGACCGAAGGGCTTCACCGGGGAAAAATACGGCGGCAGCACCTACTGGGATACGGAAGCGTATTGCCTGCCGTTCTACCTCAGCACGGCCGAGTCCGACATCGCCCGCAATTTGCTGATCTACCGCTATAAACACTTGGAGAAAGCCAAGGAGAACGCTCGCAAGCTGGGCTTTACCAAAGGTGCGCTTTACCCGATGGTCACGATGAACGGCGAGGAATGCCACAACGAGTGGGAAATCACGTTCGAAGAAATCCATCGGAACGGGGCGATCGCTTACGCGATTTTTAACTACGTAAATTATACAGGCGATAAATCCTACCTGGGCGAATATGGCCTCGAGGTGCTCGTGGAAATCTCCCGCTTCTGGGAGCAACGCGTGAACTTCTCGCAGGCGAAGGGCAAATACGTGATGCTCGGCGTAACCGGACCTAACGAATACGAGAACAACGTCAACAACAACTGGTATACGAACCGGATCGCGGTCTGGACGATGGAATACACGCTGGAAGCGCTGGGCGAGGTCAAAGCACAGGATTCCGCACACTATCATGCACTGGTCGAAAAGCTGGGCCTGGAAGAAACGGAAACGAAGCAATGGCAGCACATCATCGACAACATGTATTACCCATACGATGAAGAGCGCGGCGTATTCCTGCAACAGGACGGCTTCCTCGACAAAGAGCTGATCGCTGTGAAGGATCTGGATCCGAAGCATCTGCCGATCAACCAGAACTGGTCTTGGGACCGGATCCTGCGTTCGTGCTTCATTAAGCAGGCTGACGTGCTGCAGGGCTTGTTCTTCCTCGGCGACCGTTATGACCTGGACACGAAGAAACGTAACTTCGACTTCTACGAGCCGATGACCGTCCACGAGTCCTCCCTCTCCCCTTGCGTGCATGCGATCCTCGCCTGCGAGCTTGGATATCAGGAGAAGGCGTACGAGATGTACCTGCGCACCGCGCGCCTGGACCTCGACAATTACAACAACGACACGGAAGACGGCTGCCATACGACCAGTATGGCCGGCACGTGGATGGCGATCGTGCAAGGCTTCGGCGGCCTGCGCGTGAACGACGGCGAGCTGGTGCTGCGTCCGTTCATCCCGTCCCACTGGACCTCGTTCTCGTTCAAGGTGATGTTCCGCGGTTCCCTGTTGCAAGTAAATGCAACCGAGGACAACATCATCGTTACGAACGAGTCGGATGCACCGGCGGCGATCCGCATCTACGACCAAAGCTACACGGTCGCGGCGAAGAGCCAAGTGCAAGCGCAGCGTCTGGAGCCTTCGGCGCTAAGCTAAACGATTGTAACAACCCCCATCGGCTTGGCCGTGGGGGTTGTTTTTTGTGTGAGGCGAGGCGTGTACGGCCCCGAGTGAAATAGCGGTAAAAAATGGCCTTATTTCTGGTGATTGGAGTTGCGATGAACAATTAACGGTAAAAAATGGCCTTATTTCTGTCCGACAGGGGCAAAACCGCCCATTTGGGGGCTCCTCTGGAGAAATAAGGCCATAAAATACCGCTATTTTGTTCAAAAGAGGCCCTTTCGCAGAAATAAGGGTATTTTTTACCCTTATTTGTTGGGGCCGCGGCAGCGTGGCGATGCCTGTAGCGGCCGAGCCACCTGGGCTGGACGCAGGCCAGCCCCCCAGCGCCGGGCTGCGCCGCGGCGCTAACCCAAGGGCCGCGGGGCTCCCGCCCCTGGCCCTTGCGCGGTTACCGCGGGACGGCGAGTACCACGACGCCGACCCCGCGAACCTCCAGCCGTGCCCCGGCTGGAGGCAACCCCGCTGCAGCGCCCGCAGCCGCTGCAGGGCTACCGCTCGCGCCCGCTTGCAGCGCGAGCACATGCTCGCCGCCGAACCGGACCTCCCACGGTCCGAGGGCGGGCAGCTCCAGCGACAACGCGCCGGGGTTCGCGTTGTAGAGCACGTACAGGTGGCGGTCCGGGTCGCCACCGGCGTGGTCGCGCAGCGTATACGCCACCGCATGGGGCGGCGCTGCTTCAAAGCGCAAGTGCGCGCGGATCTCGTCCGCCGTCCGCAGGCGGAACGCGGGATGCGCTCTGCGCAAAGCGATTAGGCTGCGCATATAGGACACGTCGTCCTGATGCGCAGCGCAGCGTTCCCAATCGAGCCAGTTGATCTCGATCGGCGATTTGTAGCTGTTCTCCACGCCGCCTTTCGAGCGCAGGAATTCCTGACCGGCGTGGAGGAACGGGACGCCCTGGCTCGTCAGCACGATCGCCGAGGCAAGCCGGTGCATCGCCCGGCGTTCGTCGTCCGAGGCGCCCGGCGTGGACAGCTCGATTTTGTCCCATAACGTGTGGTTATCATGGCATTCCACGTAGTTGACCGACTGAATCGGCTCAACGGCAAATTGTCGAAGCTCCGCCCCGTCATAGTCAATGCCCCCGGCTACGCCGCGCTTCACCCCGTCCTCGAAGCCTTCGCCGGCGCTGATGAATCCTTTGCGGTCAAAGATGAAAATATCCCCCTTCACCGCATCCCGCAGCCCATCATTAAACATGCCGATGCCCGGTACCTTCCCGGCGTTATCCTGGTTGGCCCGGCGCTCTTTGGGAAGCACCGTCTCCATCATCCAACCTTCGCCGATCGTCAGGATCGAAGGATCGATCTCGTCCAGTTGACGGCGAATTTCATTCATCGTCTCGATATCGATAAGTCCCATCAGATCGAAGCGGAACCCGTCGACATGGTATTCGCGTACCCAATGCAGGATCGAATCAACGATATATTTCGTCATCATCGGCCGTTCCGAGGCGCACTCATTCCCACAAAACGCTCCGTCCGAGAACGTCCGGTCCGCCTTGTACCGCAAATAATACCCCGGCACCAGCTTGGTAAAATGAATCAGGTACCCATCGTATACGTGGTTGTAAACCACGTCCATAATTACCCGGAGCCCGCGAGCATGCAGCGTCTGGATGAGGTGTTTCAGCTCGGCGATGCGGACAGCCGGAAGATAAGGGTCTGTGGCGTAGGAGCCTTCCGGCACATTATAGTTCTGCGGATCATACCCCCAGTTGTAATGGGGGGCATCCAGACGGCTTTCATCCACGCTCTCTCGGGAGTAATCGAAAATCGGCAGCAGTTGCACATGCGTTACGCCCAGCCCGGCGATGTGGTCGAGACCCGTCGGAATCCCGTCCGGCCCCCGAGTTCCTTCCTCAGCCAGGCCCAGGAATTTGCTCTTCTCGCGGATGCCGCTGCTAGGGTGAACCGACAGATCGCGAAGATGCAGCTCATAAATCACGGCATCCACCGACGATTCGAACGGCGGCTTCACATCTTGCTCCCATCCTTGCGGGTCGGTGCTCCGCAAATCGAGGATCGCCGCTTTCTCCCCGTTCACGCCCACTGCTCTTGCGTAAGGGTCCGCCGCCTCATTCCATTGCTTCCCAACCTTGACGCGATACGTATATAATAATCCCCGGCAATCTTCCGCTACCGTAAGAGTCCATGTCCCTTGTACATCCCGCTGCATCGGCAGCTCATTCACCGGCTTGCCGTCCCACCTGTCGTATAAAACAACCTTCGCCTCAGAAGCCGTTGGCGCCCATAAGCGAAACCGGGTTTGCTCCGGCGAATAAACCGCCCCCAGATCATCCCCATCATAGTCGAACTTCTCATCAAACTCGGCGTCAAACACCGAGATTCCCTCGGTGACCGCCAAATCTCCGTAATCGATGGTGCCTTGGTATTCTTTTTGTACCGACATCGTTCATCACTCCCATCCCGTCAAATTCGGCAGCACGTCTTCCGTATAAGCGCGAAGGATTTCGCCTACGCTCCAAGCCTGCGTAAAGCAACCGCGCCCGGTGCAGGCAAACTCCCCGTCAAAAATCTCGGCAATGCCGCCAAGTCCGCCGTCATGCATATGATCCTCAAACACGCTGCACATCTCCTTCGCCGTCCGTACGGCTTCCCGGCTGTAGCCATTCACTTTGCAATAGGCCGTGATGAACCCGCCAAGCGGGAACGCCCACGTCGTTCCCATATGATAGGCGCCGTCCCGATCGATCAGCTTGCCGATATAGCGAGGCTGGAACCGTGGGTCCCGGTTGGACAATGACCGAAGTCCATACGGCGTGTACAAATGCTGATACACCATTCCCACAACCGCCTTCTCCTGTTCCGGAGGCAGCATCGTAAACGGCAGCGATACCGCCCATATCTGGTTGGGCCGAATCGAGGGGTCATCTTCCAAGCCGCCGCCGTCTTGCGGCACGTCCACTACATCGTAAAGGCATTGATCCGCCTCGTTCCAGAACCTGCGGCAGAACGATTCCTGCACTATCTGTGCTAATTCATCATATGGCAGCTTATCCTCAAAACGTTCCGCTAAATGTGCCATGATCCGCAATGCGTTGTACCACAGCGCATTAATCTCCACCGGTTTGCCGTGCCGCGGCGTAACCACCCATTCGCCAACTCGCACGTCCATCCAGGTGACCTGATCGAGGCCCCCGCCGGCATGAATCAGCCCATCCTCATCCATTCCAATGGAAAAGTCCGTGCCGTCCCGGTAAGCAGCGATGATTTCCTTCAGCTTCGGATAGATTTTGTCGCGAATGAACCTGTAATCATCTTCCCCACCGGTATGTTTCAAATATTCATAGACGGAGTGAACATACCATAAGGAGGCGTCAACCGTGTTGTAAAGCGGCTCCTGACCGTCATCGGGGAACATGTTAGGGATGAGCCCGCGCCGCACGTAATGGGCAAAAGATTCCAAAATCTCACGGGCTTCCGCGAATCGTTTGGTTGCCAGCGCTACCCCTTGAAACGCAATCATCGTATCCCGACCCCAATCGGTGAACCAGGGGTACCCTGCCAGAACCGTCTTCAACCCGGTAGACTCCCGATCCACGATAAAATGATCCGCTGCCTCCACCAGGCGGTTGGCCAGCCGATCGCCGTAACCGGCCGTCTGTACGAGCTGCTCCATCCGTTTGCGGTATTCCCGCACGATCGTAAAGCCATCCTTTCCGTCCAGGGCCAATGGTTCAGTGGAGCATTTGAGATACACTCTCTTACGCTCATATGGCTCAACGGTCACCTGAATTTCATACGGCGTATAGTGATTGTCGATGCCCAGAAAACCGTTCCGGTTCTCGAAGGGGTAATAATGCCCTTCTTCGATGACATAATTCGGTGTCGCCATCGTTACGGGCAGCGTGGAACGATCCAGAAACTCCCCTTCCGAAGCCAGGAAAGAGATCGTCACCGCCGGATCCCGTTCGGGAATGAGCTGCAGCAACCGACCTTTCAGCTGCTTCTCGAAGCGTAAACTTCCTTTCTCGGACACATCCCCGGGCGAACGGTAATTAAACAGCGGAACCAGCTTGATTCGCGCCGGCTCCTTGCCCCCGGTGATGTCATAACAAACCGCGACCGTATTGTGGCCGTACTCCAGTGCGATCGTTTTGACGATACGCACGTCTTCGACCTGGTAATCGTATTCCGGCACAGTATCCAGCTTGAAGCGGCGCAGATGGCGTTGTCCGTTTTTTTGCCAGTTGATGTATTGTTGGGAAGTCAGGTCATAGCTGCGGTCACCGATGTCCACCTGCTCTTGCGAACGCGTAAACACCAGCATCCGGTTCACCGGCGCTTTCGCCGAAGCCACCAAATAACCATGCGACATCCGGTAACCGCCGCCCGGTACAGAATGATTGGCATATCCGCCGATGCCATTACCGATCAGCCACTCCCGCTCGTTCCCTTCCTCGATTGTCCTCCATGCGTTGCGTCCCAGGACATAGGCCCGATCGTTTGCCAACTCCTTGACGAAGGCACCGCCTTCCTCGATTGCTCCTTGCATGAACTCGTTCTCCATATGCCAAGCTCTCTCCTTCCGCTTTCCAGCGAAGCGAACAACTGCTCCAAACCAACGTTGCCCACGCTTAGGCTAGTAAACGTTTACTTTCCTCTATTTGCAGGATTATATCACCGTTTTTAAGGTTAGGTCAATCGTTTGCACAATCAGGTGAATCGAGCTTGGCAGGCATAGTCTACCCCTTCACCGCCCCGGCCGTAATCCCGGCGATAAAGTATCGCTGGAGCAGCAGAAACAGCAAAATAATCGGGAGCACGGCGATCAGCGAACCTGCGAACACGATGCCCCATTGCGTCGTATATTGCCCTTGAAAATTTGCCAACGCGATCGGCAATGTCCGTTTTAGCGGATCATTGATGATGGTCAGCGCCCAAGGGAATTCCTCCCACACCGTCAGTGCGTTAAAGATGGTGGCCGGAACAAATGCCGGCTTAGAGAGAGGCAAGATGATCGAAGCGAACAACGTCCAAGCGCCTCCTCCTTCCATCTCGACCGATTCATCGATGTCGCGGGAAATCGAGTCGAAGAAGCCCTTAAGCAGGAAGGTGGTAAACGGAATGGCGCCGGCAGCGTATACGACGATGAGTCCCCACCGCGAATCGAACAAACCGAGCTGACGAATCAGGACGAATTGGGGGATCAGCAGCGTCAAACTCGGGATTACCAAGCCGCCCATGATGATCGCAAAGCTCAGACCTTTTCCCTTAAAGTCAAAACGAGAGTAGGCAAAGGCCAGCATGGAAGACAGCAGAAAAATGAGCGCGAAGCTAGCCAACGTCACCCCAACGCTGTTCAACAAATACAGAGCGAAATTTTGGCTTCCCCAAGCCTCCCTGAAGTTGGACCAGGTCATTTCCGAAGGCAAAAACCGGGGTGGAAATTCGAATAGCAGAGTCATGGGTTTGAGCGCGGTCAAAAGCATATACACTAACGGGTAAATGGAGATTACTCCGCCCGCAACGAGCAAGACGTAGACGCAAAATGTTTTCAGCGAGCGCATATGGTTCGCCCCCTATTCCTGTTTCTTCAGACGGAACTGTACATACGTTAATCCGGCAATGATGACCGCAAACACGTAGGATAACGCCGATGCGTAGCCCAAATCGTATTCGGAGAACGCCTTTTGGTACATTCTCGTCAACATCACTTCGGTCTGGTGCAGCGGCCCGCCATTGGTAATGAGATAAACGGATGTAAACACATTAAACGCGCCGATGATCAACATCATTTGAATAAAAAACGTCGTATTTCGAATCGACGGCAGCGTAATATAACGGATTTGGTTCCAAGCGTTGCAGCCGTCTAAGGAGGCCGCCTCATATTGATCTTTGGGTACTCCCTGCAGTGCGGCCATGTAGATGACCATCGCCCAGCCGACCCCTTTCCAGATGCCCAGCGCCCCGATCACGATCATGGCTTTTCCCGGTTCGCTTAGCCAACTGATCGTACGGTCCGTAAGGTGAAGCATATCCGTAATCGCATAATTCAAAAAGCCTTGATCGGCAAATACATACTTAAAAATTAACGAGGCGACAACCCAAGACGTAATGACCGGCAAAAAGTAAAGCACCCGAAATGTTTTGGTCCCGGGACGGTTCTGGTAAAGCGCGTAAGCCACCAGAAACCCCAATATCATTTGGCCGGGTACGGAAATGATTCCGTAGATGAAAATGTTCCGGATCGAAATCCAGAAAACTTCATCCCCGAACACATGCTTGTAATTGTCCAATCCAACAAAATCAAGTTGATGAATGTTCGTGAGCCGAAAATCATAAAAACTGTAGATCAAATTCCGGATCAACGGGTAGAGAATAAATAGGGCAAAAAATAGAAATCCGGGCAAGAAGAACAAGTATCCAGCTGCTCCGTGTTTTTTGCGCATGTCGTGTTGACTCCTTCGTAGAAGGGAGCGCCTCCCATGCGGAAGACGCCCTCCCGAGAATTGACTAATCCTTTAACAAAGCATTGATGGCACTTGCAGCCGCATCCAGCTCCGTCTTCACATCCGCATCCGTCATGAAAATTTTGCTCATTGCATCGTTGATGACACCGTCGATTTGCGGCCAAGCGCTCACCGGAGGGCGCGCCTTTGCCGTCTTCAGTTGTTCAAGAAACGGCGGATAATAATCGATCGCCTTTACATCAGCATTCTCCATCGAAGCGAGATTGACTGGAATTTGGCCGATTTTGCCCATTTCGACCTGTGCGGCTTCCGATACCATGAACTTCACGAATTTCCAGGATTCCTCTTGCTTGTCTTTACTAAAGATCCCGATATCTTCTCCGCCCAGTACCTGAATAGATCCCGTTGACCCTTTTGGAAAGGAAGCCATTTCCACATCAAAATCAGGGAACTGCGACTGGAATTGGGCAACTGCCCACGGGCCTTCCGCCATCATGGCGTAGCTTCCGCTCGCATGTCCTTCCGTAACTGCAACATCTCCCGGCTTGAACCCGGAAATTTGTCCGGCTGCGAAAGCAGTTTTGAGTTTCGTGATAATGTCTACCGTAGCCGGGCTGTTCAAGTAGCCGTCAGCCGTCGTGAAGTCCGGCGAGAGCACGTCGCCCCCGTTGCTCCAAATCCACGGCAGGATATTCCAGCCTTGAAGGGCCGGTTCGCCGAACCCCCAGCTTTTTTCATACTTGCTTTTAATTTTGCCCAAGGCTTCAAAGAACTGTTCCGTGGTTTCCGGCGCTTGTTCTACTCCGCTTTGCGTCAGCATCTCCTTATTCCAGAACAAGACCTTGGTATTCGTATTTAAGGGAAGTCCGTAATAATGGTCGCCTACTTTAGCTGTCGAAAGAGGTCCTTCCAGCAGGCCGCCGGAAACCTCGGCAAAATCTTCGAATGCATCAAGCTGCTGCAGCAATCCGCTCTTCTGGAACTCCGGAACCCAGATGATATCCAACCGGGCTACGTCCGGCAATTCGCCGGCACTGCCGCTGATTTGCAATTTCTTATGCAGGTCCTCCCACGTGAAGGCAACAGGCTTGACCTTAATCCCGGGATTTTCCTCCTCAAATTTCGGGATGAGCACCTCTTTCAGCGTCTTCTCTTCCGGTGATGCGGTACTATAATGATGCCAGAACGTTAAAGTGACTTCCTTGTCGGGCTTTGTATCTCCCGAACCTGCGCTGTTAGCAGCCCCTTGCTTGTCCTTGGATCCGCAGCCTGCTAAGACCAAGATCACGGCAAGCAAAATTGGCAATAGTTTACTCCATTTATTTATCATAGGTCGATCTCCTTAATCCCGTTTTTGGAATACCATCGTTTCTCCGGGGCCAATCGTCGCCGGCAAGCGCCCGGTATCATCCGAATTATGAATGAAATACTCGACGTTCAAATCAAACCGCTTCAACACGGCGTCCAACTCCAACGGTTCCGGCGAAAAATTGATCAGCAGCACCGCTTCCCCAGATTCAGCGTAACGCCGAATGACGTAACACTCCGAACCTTCCCGGTATCTGAGTTCCGTGAGCCCGTGCTGCAACACCGGATTCGTCGTTTTACGACGAATCCAGCTGCGGAACTCCCTAAACAACGGTGTTTCCGCCGGGACGAGATGCCATGGCATACTTCCGCGGCATCCCGGATCATTCTCCCCGGTATTTCCCAGTTCGTCCCCGTAATAAACGGTAGGATTGCCCGGCAAGAAGAATTGAAATGCCAGTAGCTGCCGCAATTTGCTTTCGTCGTTCCCGCAGCGAGTCAAAATCCGCTCTGTGTCGTGGCTTCCCAGTAAGTTAAACATCTGATCTAGTTCTGCTAAGGAATAACGATGCAGTAAGTTCACAAGTCTGGAGTGGAACTCGGCAAGCGTCAGGGAGCGATCCAGGCAATAGTCGAACAAGGCCGTTCTCAGCTCATAGTTCATCACGCTGTCGACGCCACCGGACGCCATCAGGCGCTTGGCATCGTCCCAAATTTCTGCAATAATGATAGCGTTAGGATTTAATTTCTTGACATAGGATTTCAGCTCCCGCAAGAAGCTGATCTCCACCTCATCTGCGACATCGATTCTCCAGCCGTCGATCCCCGTCTCCTTCTGCCAAAAGGAAACGATATCGTATACGTATCGCTGAACATCGGGATTCGATGTCCGCAGCTTAGGCATCCATTGATAATAACCGACTGAGTCGTAACCGTCCTCGCTCCGTTGGATCGGGTATTGGTTAATATAGAACCAGTCTTTGTAAACCGAATCCTCCCCTTTTTGCACGACATCCTGAAAATAGGGATGATAGAATCCGCAATGATTGATAACAAGATCGAGGATCACCTTGATATCGCGTTCATGGCATTTTCGGACAAGCTCTTGCAGGTCATGCACCGTCCCGAATTGCGGATCGATTTGAAAGTAATCCACCGTGTCGTATTTATGATTCGACGTGGCCGCAAATATAGGATTCAGATACAGCGCGTTAATGCCCAAACCACTCAAATAATCCAATTGTTGAATGATGCCTCGCAGATCACCTCCCATGTAATTGTCCCGGGTCGGCACGCTCCCCCAGGGTTCCGTAGAGTCCGGGTCATTTCCGGGATCCCCGTTACAGAATCGTTCAGGGAAGATCTGATACCAAACCCGTTCCTTGATCCATACCGGAGAACTCACCACATCGCGATCTCCCGCATAAGCGAAGGAATAGCTACCTTTGGTTCCCTCGGACTTTTGCAATCCCTCGGCACCCAGCCAATAGGATTCCCCCTTTTCTTCAAACTCGAATTTATATTGAAGGTACCGAATGCGAGATTCCATACCCGTCAATATCGTACGATAATACTTGAATTCTCCCGATTCCGCCCACAGCGTCATCGTTTGCTTTCGGATGCCGTACTCCGGTTTATATTTATTCCAGTAGTTTAACGTCACCTGAGCAGCCTCGGCAGGAAGCTTCAGGCGAACTTCCAGCTCGTTAAGAGAAATTAGGGTAGCATCCACTACCGGTTCGTGATACAGATATTGGGTCATCAACTTATTACCTCTTATGTTTAGTTTGTTCAATCATTTTCCGATTTGCGTCCGAATCGATATGGATGGCGGAACTCCCGGTTCTTTATTCATCAACGAAAATAACATTTGGGCCGCCTGCTTTCCCATCATTTCCAGATCAATTTCCACGAAATGCACCGGGTATTTCAGGTATTTGGACATCGGGAAGCTATCGAATGTAGCCAAAGCAAGCTCCGCTAGTAGAGGATTGCCGTTCTCCCAGTCCAATATCTCAAAAAGCTGTTCATGCGTGCAGCAGATCAAAGCATCGGGCCGTTGCCCTTCAGATGCATATTCCTGAGGATCATGAAACGATTTTAAAAGATCGGCATGCTCAATCACCTGAGCTTCCAAATGATGTTGCCGCATCGCTTCCCGATAACCGGTCAGGCGATCGGACAGGAATTTGTCCCGCAGAGCGGCTGACCCGCCGGCATAAATCATGATGCTACGGCAGCCTAAATTCAACAGATGCTCGGTCAAGACCCGGCCGGCCTGAACGTTGTCGATATCCACCCAAGGTACGTCCACTTGAGGCAGCGTGTTTTCTCCGGACACCACAAAAGGCATATTATGTTTGGCAAGCAGTTCATAATTCCGCTCATTGAGCAATGTATTGGGAATAATGACGCCGTCAACCCGGTGCTCAACCACCACGCGCTCAAACGTGGATCTGTCGCTTTTCCCGTCATGATCGCTCATCATTAGGAACATGTGATCACGATCGTATACAACCTCTTCAATTCCCTGAAGGACTTTGTAAAAAAACGGGTTGGCATAGGCCTGTTTATTGGTGTAGTCAAAACAAAAGCCGACCGTAAACGTCTTGTTCGTCGCCAATCCGCGCGCGATGGAATTGGGGACATAGTTATACTGCTTCATGATGTCTTCGACCTTCTTCCGGGTTTTCTCGGAAATGTTCCGATTCCCGTTAATCACCCGCGATACGGTCGCCTTATTTACACCCGCCAAAATTGCAATTTCCTGAATAGTTATCTTAGACACGATTGATCTCTCCTTAACCTGCAACCGGTTGCATAACTTATTATACAAAACGCTTTCATTCTTGGCAAGCCTGGTTTTTTCGTACCGTTCCCTTCCGGAGTGGACCTATGGCAGGGCAAAAAAAGTCGCCCAGGAGTGTGCTCCTGAGCGACTTTTTCATAAACCATGGCAGCGAAGACTACGCCGCCTTCCCTCCGATAACCTCCAAATCCTTAAGCATCAGCTTGGCGAAGCTTTCCTTAATAGTCAGGCCGCTTTGGACGTTAATGGTCAACTTCAGCGCTTTCAGTTTAATGTCGCGCTCCAGCGAAGTTTTCGCTTTTTGCAGAGAAGTAATTTGAGCTAGCAGGCTAGTGGCCGTGCCTTTGGTTTTGAAATAGCCGTGCTCCTTGCCCAAATCCACCAGTTCGTCCAGATGGGCAATGTCGATCGTAACCTTGAACGCAAACTCCACCGTAGCGGTATGTCCCGCCGCATCCGTTGCTTGAACCGCCAGCTTGTGCGTGCCGACCGCCAGGGAGAACGGAACGATTTCCGCGATCCCCGAGATGCTGCGACCGTCAAGCCGGTAGGCCGTAGATTTCGAGCCGCTGACCGCGTCATGGACGGCAATGGTGAACGGAACGCTCGAAGCAACCTGCAGGACTTGACTGTCTCCCCCGAACGTCACTTCGGGCGCCAGGCGATCTACATTGATATACAGCGACTTGGAGGCTTCCTGGTTCCCCGCCTTATCCATGGAGCGGTATTCAATGGTATACTTGCCGTCGGCCGTCAGTACCAGCGGATCGGCATAGGAAGTCCACTCCCCGCCATTCACCCGGAACTCGGTCCGGTCCAATCCGCTGCCTCCTTCATCCTCCGCATAAAAAGCCACGGTGACTTCCGTTTGGTTATAAACGTCAGCGCCTTCAATCCCCGTAATATTGCTTTCCGTCACCGGAGCGGTTAGATCCGCTTCCACCGCGCTAGGCACAACGTGGGCCAAGGCGAGCGGCTTCAGTTGGTACGTTCCCCGGAACACCGAAGCGATTCCGCTAATATCCACGCGCGTGCCTGCAGGGTACAACGCCGTAAAAGCATCCATCGCCGCACCGGTTCTCCCGTCGAAGCGTACACGCGTCGAACTCCCGTCATCCCGGACGGCGTTGAATTCAAAAGAACCGGTTGGCACGGCAGCGACAACGTCACGCACCTCCACGTTCGTTAAGGTGATGAATTGCCCTTGATTGGCGTCCGTCACCGCCTCTTGGACTAACGGCTGCGGCAGCGGGGCCGTGCCTAGCTTTTCGATCAGCACCGGATTCTCCAGCTCCACTTCACCGTTGTACAACGTTCGGGTTGCGCTGATTCGGACCAGATCTCCGGCATGGTAACCCGCTGCCGTTTGAAAGACATAAACTCCAGCCGTCTCGTCCTGTAAATAAAAACCCTGACCGCCGAACACACCCGGCTCGGAGGTAATCACCCCCTGTGCCGTAACAACCGTCCCTTCCGCCGCCCCGCGAATCGCAGCTATCGTGCTCAGCTCCGGCACCGGCGGATGATCGCCTGGCAAAGGCTCGGCATCCACGTTTGCAATTTCGATTTGCTTCGTGATCTCATTCGCACTGCCTTGCTTCAAACGCAAATTGGCGCTTGTGGCCGTCACCCCCGGTTTCAGCTGTACAGTCAAGTCTTTGGATGCATGCCCTTGGGCGTTACCCGTGAAAGAAAACGCCGGACTGTAGTTGTAATCCGACCAGCTGCCGTCGGCATTCTTGAACCGGGCAATTTGCTCTCCGCCCGCTAAGTAAATGCCCACGCGCAAATCGGACTCCGTCTGCCCCGGTGTCAAGCCGTCCGCCGTTACACGGAGTTGGAACTCCTGCTGGCTTGGCAGCTGCGTTTGATGTACGAAAGCAAACACCGGCTCCGTTTCTGGCGCTTGCGACGAGCCGTAAGATCCCGGTTTGAAGGTCGCCGGATCATACCATTTGTATCCGGCGGCCGGCTGCGACCAAGGTTCCGGCTGCGGTTCCGTTGTGGCGGCTGGTTCCTCGTCAGCACCCACCACCGTCGGCACGTCCAGCGTTAATCCCGGTACCTCGCCAAAGGAGGTGTAGTTCTCGTCGTACGCCAGCCATTTCACGGTTTGCACCAGGAACAAGCCGTCGTCGACTTCCTTGAATCCGTCATACGTCGTTTTCTTTTGGCCATTCTCTTCCCGCACGTATTTCGGCGTTGCATCTTCTACCGGCGAAGAATCGCCGATAAAGGCCGCTTTGCCGAGGCCTAGCTTGGCGATGGCAGCATAAGGACCTTCCGCCCGGCCGCCTCCGTCATAGACTCCTTCGTCAACCGCATTCCCCCAAGCCGGAACGCCGGTCGGGACGTAGACAAGCCCCTTGGCTTTCTGTGGATCAAGAATCGCCACGGTTGACCCCGCATGCATGGCGACGGCTTCTACACCGGCCGTGATACCAAACGATTGCGACGGGGTGACGATATCTGCTGCATTGACGTCGCCAAGAGCGTTATAACGGAAACGAACGCCAAAGTTATCGGCCAACCAGTCGGAGCTATTCAATCCCTGCATCGCAGGCGAGTTTGCTTCCTCGGCCGTCATCCCCTTGGCTGGATTTTCATAAGCTCCACGGCGATAGCCGTTAAACACCTCTGAAGCGTCCCAGCGGTTCTTGTTTCGGTCGGCATTATAATGGTCCGAGACGAAGAAAACGGCTCCGCCATTTTCCACGTATTGTACCAACGTCGCTTGTTCAGTTGCTTTGAAGGGTACGTTCGCTTCGGGAATAACGAAGACATCGTAAGGTTGCAAAGCCTCGTAGGTGATCGCCGTTTCCCCAAAATGGTAGGGGCTCGGGCGATCCAGCGACTCTACCGCAAAACCAGCCGCCCGCAGTCCCTCGGCAAAATCCGAGAACCCCCCATCGATAACCCAGTCCGCTGCGCCGGCGGTTTGGCCGTGAGCATTGTCAAACAGCACCTTCTTGCCGGTACCGTCCGGTAACTGCGGAGTTTCACCCGGATCCGGTCCTTGGCCGGGATCCTCGCCAGGGTCTTCGCCGGGATCTTCCGGTTGAGTCTGTGATAATGAAATTGTCGATACGCTTTTTAACCCTGGAAAATTGTTGTATGCCGCAAGAGATCCCGATACGACCACCGATTTCCCGATCAAATCCGGATGGCTTTGCAGACCGAACTCCGCTCTTAAGCCGGAAGGCACCTGAACATCAATGAGCTTGGCTTTGTCCCGCTCCCCGGCCGCATCGGCAATGAGAAAGTTGAAGTCGTTTCCGAAGGGAGCGTCGAAATCCGCGGTGAGTGAACCCGTCGCATGACCAACGATAATACCGGCCACTTCGACAGCTTCACCGCTATTCCCTTTCGCGATCGCTGCAGCAACGCTGAGCGAATCGGCTGCAACCTGCAGGGATGCCTCAACGCTGTCCGGTGCTGTGCCAGCTTCCGAAACCGCCTCGGTCTGCGGTACACCTCCATCCGATAGATCGGACGGCAACTCGCTGCCCGGCACTTGTACTTCCGAATCAAGCGGCTGCCCCGCACCGTCATCAACGGTTCTTTCCGTTACTTCCGCCGCTATTGACGGATCGGCAGACTGCGCTGCCGCCTGTGGTGCCCATCCCGGCAGACCGGTTGCGATCATCGCTCCGGCCAATAAGAGACTCAGCCATCTGTTGCGCCTAGCTTTGACGTTGCCCTTACCCATAGTCATCGATTCCTCCCTATTCGCCTATTAATTGGACTACCCTCTCATCATATTTATTATAAAATTGCAGATTATTTCCTTGTCGTAAAAATAATGTAAAATCACCGATTCTGGACATTTTGAGCTAAAAGACATACAAGTCTAAACCCAACGCCTTGATCCTCCGATAAACATCTCAGGTATAGTTCTTCCGAACTATACGAAAACCATCTACGAAGTTATCTGGACGGAGGCTGTCTATGTACTGCACCAACTGTGGGAATGTCCTACATGAAGAAGATCGTTTTTGCGCTAGTTGCGGTTCCCCGGCGAAGCCGAGCAGTGAAAGGGAGGATATCCTGCTCACCCAACTCTTCCCCCCGTTAAATCCTCAACAAGGACGAAACACGAAAGAATTCGGAGTCTCGGAGGAGGATCTGAGAAGCTTTGTGGGGCGCCGAGCAGAATCCTACTTGCAGAAATGGCGGGAAGATAACCGCTGGAATTGGCCGGCTTTTCTATTCGGTGGATATTGGCTGTTATACCGTGGAATGTATTTATATTTACTTCTATATCTGGTTGCAAGCTCGCTTGTGATGAACATTGCCGGACCTCTGCTTTTTTCGAATTCAGGAAGCACCTTTTCGGGCGGAATGGTGGTGACCGTGCTTACCGTATATTTAGCTATCAAAATCGGTTTGGCTATTACCGCGAATCGACTTTATCTAAGCCAGGCCAAACGTAAAATCAACGTACTTTATCAACGGTATCCTTCGGATCCTGTCACCCGTGAAGAGAAAATCGTATTAGCCGGGGAAACCAGCCTGTACATTCCAATCGCACTGGCAGTTCTCCCGTTATTAGTCGCCCTCGTATTCGGAGCGTTCACTTACCTCCATTACTATAAACAAGTCCAAACTGAATTCGAACAACTGCAGGAATAGGCGTGAGTCCCCGCTCGCAAGGAAAAACAGCACAGCACCACCTCAGTTCTCCCTATACAGTGGTCTTAGCCCGGCTTTCCGGAGAACGGCTTAAATGGGAGTGAGCTCTGCCGATATGTTTCGTTCGTTAAAAACAGCTGTTATTCTTACCGCCGGCTTAAGTTTACTTGGTCTAAGCGGTTGTATGGCTTCTTGGTCCTCGGATGGCCCGCCCATGAAGTTGCAGGCGGGACAGCCGTTAACCCTGTACGTCGCCACCGATATCCATTACCTAAGCCCCCGCCTGCATGATGATGGGGAGGCCTTTCATACCTATATCCAAGCCGGAGACGGCAAGCAACTGAGCTACATCGACCCGATGAGCGAAGCCTTCGCCGAGGAAGTTAAAGAGAAGAACCCGGCCGCCCTGATCTTGAGCGGCGATCTAACCAACAACGGGGAGAAAGCTAGCCACGAGGACCTGGCCGCCAAACTGAAGAAGATTGAAGCCGCAGGAACTCAAGTCTACGTGATTCCCGGTAACCATGATCTTTCGAATCCTTGGGCACGCCGGTTCAAGGGCAATTCGCAATACAAAACTGAAGCAATTACGCCGGAGCAGTTCGTCGAGATTTACGAGGCTTTCGGGTATCATGAAGCCATTTCCAGAGATACATCGACTTTAAGTTATTTGGCTAAGGTATCTCCCGATCTTTGGTTACTGATGCTCGATACAAGCCAGTACGATCTAAACGAGTTCGCCGGCTTTCCCCAGACCGACGGGGAGATTCCATCCGCCACACAAGAATGGATCAAGGAATGCACCCGGCTCGCCGCTGAGGATGGCGCCCGCATTGTGACCGTAATGCACCATAACCTGGTCGACCACAGCACCGTACCCATCAAAGGGTTTACACTCAACAACAGTAAAGAAATAAACCACTTATTTGAGAAGCTGCGTCTTAATCTTGTATTGTCGGGCCACATCCATATTCAAGATATCCGCCAGACGAATCACGGCCTCTACGATATTGCGACCAGTGCCTTCAGCGTCTATCCGCATCAATACGGTGTGCTGCAATACGATCCGACCGGAAGGACGATCGAGTATGAATCCACTCAGGTCGATGTAGAGGCATGGGCCCGTAAACGGCAGGTATCAGACGGGAACCTGACGGGTTTCGCGGAATACAGCCGCAAGTTTTTCGCTGAGCATTCTTATAACAAGGCTTATGCCTCCTTGGGGGAGCTCCCTTTATCCGAAGCGGATAAGACGTTGATGGCACGGACCATGTCGGACATCAACCTGCTGTATTTCGCGGGCAGGGCCGCATCGGGGCCCGAACGTGAGCGCCTGCTAGCCTCGCAAGGCTATCGATTATGGGAGAAGGCCGATTCGACCTTTCTGCAAGGGTATGTCCAAAGCATGCTAGAACCGAAATCTCCACACAACACCAAGCTGCAAATGACGTTGCAAGGCGGATTGGAGTAGCCCTAACCTCTTCGTACCATTGAGCGGTGACATCGTGTCACCCTCATCCATCCTGAAACTTTAAAAATGGGCACGGCTCCTTGATCCAAGGTCCGTGCCCATTTCCGTATCCGTATATGTTCCTATACCGCTCCCGCTTTCTCGATCATACCCCTGGCGATCCACACGCCGGCCGCTCCCGCCTGGGCCAGCCCGCGGGTAATCCCCGCGCCGTCACCGCCGCAGAACAAACCGCCGATCTCGGTTTCCAGCGATTCGCTCAGCTTCGGCCGGGCCGAGTAGAATTTCGCTTCCACGCCGTAGAACAACGTATGCTCGGAGGCGATGCCCGGCGTCACCTTGTCGAGCGCCTCGACCATTTCGATCAGACTCTTCATCGTATTGTACGGCAGCACAAGCCCGAGGTCGCCCGGCACCGCTTCCTTGAGCGTGGGTTCAAGGAAGCCTTCCGAAATCCGGGCGGCCGTGGAACGGCGGCCCCGCAGAATATCACCGTATTTTTGCACGATCACCCCACCGCTGGACAAATCGTTGGCACGCTGGCAGATTTCCCGCGCGTACTCGTTTGGCTTATCGAACGGTTCGGTAAACCGGTGCGAAACGAGGAGCGCAAAGTTGGTATTCCTTGAACCCAGCGCCGGGTCTTTGTAAGAGTGGCCGTTGGCCGCCATGACGCCGCTGTGGTTCTCAACCACGACATGTCCGGACGGATTGCTGCAGAACGTACGAACTCGCGTGCCGACCGACGTGTTATAGATAAATTTCCCTTCATACAGATGCTCGTTGATCTCCCGCATGACCACGTCAGAGGTTTCCACGCGGACCCCAACGTCTACCTGATTGTTCGTCATCTTCAGCCGGCGCTTCTTAAGGATGTCGGTCAGCCAGGCCGAGCCGTCACGGCCCGGAGCTACCATCACCAGGTCGGCCTCATAGGTATCGCCGTTCTTTAGCGTAATGCCCCGAACTTGGTGGCTTCCGTCGATTTTTTCCGTGATCAGATCCTCGACCTCCGCCTTAAACAACATATCGACGCGGGTATTCAGATATTCGTAGATCGATTTCAAAATCTCCAGGTTCTGCTCGGTCCCCAGATGCCGTACCTGTGCCCGAAGCAGCTTCAGTCCCGCTGCGTAACCCCGTTGTTCGATCTCCCGCACGGCCTCCGTCATCGGATCGGTAACCGCGGTTGTCGCCCCGTGCTCCAAATTGATCGAGTCGACGTATTGGATCAAGTCCAGCACCTTGGACGGCGCGATATAATCGCTCAGCCAACCGCCAAATTCCGTCGTGATATTAAATTTCCCGTCGCTGTAGGCTCCGGCCCCGCCAAACCCCGCGGTAATGGAGCAGGCCGGCAGGCAGCCGGCAAATTCCTTGCGCCCGGCCGCAGGCGGGCAAAGCGTGATTTTCTCCTCCAAGATCGGACAGCGGCGGCGATAAATATCATGCCCCTTGTCCACCAGGAGCACCTTCCAATGCGGCGCTTTACGGGTCAGTTCATAACAGGCGAAAATCCCGGCAGGTCCCGCCCCCACCACAATGACATCGTATTTACTCATCTGTATCCTCCTGAGGCGATATGAATTCATGCCATAAACATAAAAATTCCCGACCACTCATAGGTATGCGAATGCACCCTATTCGTAGTCAGGAATTTATGGTTCCTTGTAGAGACCCTCAATCCATATTACTGAGGATATACGAATTCGATAGTTTCTTTTAGTCTTGTCTGTGCTTCAGAACAATCTGAGTATAAGTGAAATAAACGGATGAGTCAAGGTGGTTTTTTATTTAATATTCGTGTTTTGTTGATTATTACGTGCGACTAATTACATTTTACAATAATAATAATATAAAACACGAACATTATAACCGAATAACCCCGACTTTTTACCTAGGGCAAAATTCGCGTTCCTATGGGGTTGTATTATATAATAGTGATAGTTTTATGCCTTTATATTTAAAAATTGAGGAGTAGATGCATCGAATGGACAGTGACAGGCAATTGGTATTAAATTTATTTTTAGTCGCGATTCTCATCGCGCTCACGGCATTTTTCGTGGCGGTCGAATTTGCGATCGTCCGCGTCCGGGGCAGCCGGGTTGATCAATTGATAGCGGAGGGACGTAAAGGAGCCCTCGCCGTCAAACAGGTCACCTCTAATCTGGACGGATTTCTATCGGCTTGCCAGCTCGGAATCACGATTACCGCGCTGGGACTTGGATGGCTTGGAGAACCAACGGTGGAGAGCATGCTGCATCCGTTGTTCCATCGCCTGGAGGTACCCGAGACCGTTGGCAGCGCGCTCTCTTTTATTATTGCGTTTGTCGTCATCACGTATTTCCACGTTGTTGTGGGCGAGCTGGCTCCCAAGACGGTGGCGATTCGCAAAGCGGAAGAAATTGCTATTCTTACGGCCAAGCCTTTGATTCTATTTACGAAGGTTATGCGCCCTTTCATCTGGGCCTTGAACGGATCGGCCAACCAACTGGTGCGCCTGTTTGGCGTCAAGCCAGCTTCCGAACATGAAGAAGCGCACTCGGAGGAAGAACTGCAAATCATCATCAATGAAAGCTTCGAAAGCGGCAAAATCAATCAGAGCGAATTTGGCTACGTAAACCGGATTTTTGCATTTGATAATTTGCTCGCCAAGGAAATAATGGTACCTCGCACCGACATGGTGTGTTTATATACGGACAAGACGCGCCAGGAGAACCTGGATATCATTCGGGAGCAGCAATATACCCGTTTTCCCGTCGTCGAAGGCAGCAAGGATAACATTATCGGCATCGTGAATACGAAGCAGTTTTTCCTGGCTTACGAGGGCAATCCGAACGTCGGTTTCGCCGCTCTGCTGCAGCCGGCGATGACGGTTTCGGAAGTCACCCCGGTGAACGAACTGCTGAAGAAAATGCAGCAGGAAGGCACCCATATGGCGATTCTGATCGACGAATATGGAGGAACAGCCGGCTTGGTGGCGCTTGAGGACATTCTTGAGGAGCTCGTCGGTGAAATCCGCGACGAATTCGATAAGGAAGAGGAAGATCCGATCGTTCAGTTGGATGAGTCACATGTGGTCGCCCTTGGCACGGTGACGGTGAATCAGATCAATGACGTACTTTTGACCGACTTGAGTACCGAGGAAGTCGATACGATCGGCGGCTGGCTCTATGGCATGAACCCGTCTATGGACGTTGGGGAAACGCTGGAGCATGAAGATTTGACGTTTAAGCTGCTAGAAAAGGAACCGCATCGTTTCAAGAAACTCGAAATCGTTAGGCACGACGCCTAAGGCAGGCGTAAGAAAGCGCGAGCGCAGAGGGAATCTCTGCAGGCTCGCGCTTTTTGGGTTTATGTGACCTAAGACTACTGCGGCCAGCGCCGTCTCAACTCCGCCAGTTCTTCGTCAGGAGGTGTTTCCCCGCCGTACCGTACTTGGTAGTATAGCCGAAGCAACGGGCTTAATGCGGCATCCGAGTCCACTCGGACCCGACTGTTCTCCCTCTCCGAATTCCCCGCGCCAAAGCTGAAACGCCGTCTCCCGGGTCTGGTCGCTTTCGTGGCTTCGGACTTCTGCCCTGTTTCCAACCTTAACTCCTGCACTATTTCCTGCGGCGTCAGATAGGGCTTCACCGGATATCCGCGCTCCTGCTCCTCCCGCAAAAATAAACGATACAAGTAACGAACCCGTTCCCGGTTATCCTTCATTTCCTCCCAACGCTCAGGCGACTTCCCGGAACGCAGCAGGCGGGCTCCCATCTTGCGCCATCCTTGCAGAGTAGACTCCCAAGTGAACAGGCTCGTCTCCTCGTCGAGGTAAGCTGCTTGCTCCGGCGTAGCGCTTTCCCGACGCAACAGGGAGAGCAAGCGGTCGATTGCCTTGCGCCAGATCCCGCCGGCGTTCTTGTAGAGCCAATACAGTGCGAAGCCCAGCAGTGCGGCTATGATCAAGCCACCGAAAGCATAAAAGGCAAAATTGAGGATGCGCGACAGCAGATCCGAATCGTGAGTTTCCACCGGGATCATAGGCTCCAGCGGCTGAACCTCCACCTCCGGCTGCTCCAACGGTGCGGGTTCTTTCGGTTGCCTAAGCAGCCAGCGTACGACCGCTCTTAGCCATCCTAATAGCAGGCTGCCGATCCAGCGACCGGCTCCGGCCGCTAGCAGCAAGGCAAGTGCAATGATGACGCCGACGAACAAGCGGTTATGCCGGCGGAGACCCGCAGGCAGGCGTTCTCCCGAATCACCGGAATGCGAGCTGTAGCGTAAATACTGGTGGTTGGTTACGAACAGGGCGGTGGCCAAGCTGAATACACCGGTCCAGGTAATCAACGGGACAGTTCCTTGAAGCGCCTCGATTCGCGGGAAAAAGATCCCCGCAAGGAAATAAAGACCAAGCCCGGCCCAATACAGTCGAAAGCTACCTTGGCGATTGCGGACCGCCATCCCCTGCAGCGGGCAGAGCACGCCGGCGGCAAGCAGCGCGGCGGTTTGCAAGAGAAAGGCAGCGACGGAGGGCACGTTGCCGTAGCCAAGCGCCCCCACTCCGCCGGCCCAGGCGAAGGCGGCCGCGGCAAAGGCCAAGCCGAACCCGAGGGCCACCGCCCCGCGTTGCCACAGCTTATGGAGGCGCGGGCCAGTCAGGACGCCGGCTAGTGACAACAATGGCAACAACCCCAACCCCGCTACCGGGAACTCCGGCGGCCGGAGAAAAGCCGCGAACAAAATCCAAGCCGGCAACAGCAGCACGTATTCCATCAGGCAACCTAACCCTATCCGCAGCGTCTGCACAAGGTAAGCGGATTCATTTTCCCCGTCACGTTGGTGATCGTCGGCGCGTTCTCTCTTCCCGGCCAGTTCGCGGTCCCGTTCGTCGTATTCGTCCCTGTTGCTCATCCCGATATCCCTCCCGATCTCCCTGCGAGCGCATCTTCCTTCTTCCCCTCCGACCGGAAGATACTCTTCTTCATTAGCTTCATCATACCACAGGGCAAGGTGCTGCGGGCGTTGCTGAAGCCGACGCAAAAAAAGAACCCCGCTCCTCTCGCAAGAGGCGGGGTAGATTCCACTGCTGGCGTGAGTGAGCCGCAAGTCATTTAGATGACTGACGTTTCACTGTAACCGACTCGCTCGACGAGCAAAGGGTTTTTTCGCGCTTCCGTTTCAAATTCCATCATTTCCAACAGTCCGTCATACAGCGAATATCGGGGCTCCCACCATAGGACATCACGAACTTTGCCGTTGTCCAGTAAGCTCTGTTCGATATCCCCTGCCTGAGCAGGCCGAAATTGCGGCTGGACATTGCGTCCGGAAATCTCCTTCAACATTCCGAGTGCCTCCAGGAGTGAGATGCTTCGTCCACTGCTGACATTCAAAATTTGATTACCTGAACTTCGCAGCGCCAGCACATTCGCCTCTGCGACATCTTTGACGTACACGAAATCTCGCGTCTGTAGCCCATCCCCGTATACCTCCAGCGGAAGTCCCGCCATCAACCGCTCCACAAACGCCGTCAGCACCCCATCCTCCCCGGTACGTCGTTCCCGGATCCCGTAAACATTGGCGTACCGCAGAATGGAATAATCCAAGCCGTAGCGTTCGCTGAACGATTGGATATACATCTCCGAAACCCGTTTGGAAACGCCGTAGAAAGACAATGGCTCCGTCCCGTGCGACTCCTTGATCGGCAGATGGTCCGGATTCCCGTAGACCGCGGCCGATGAGGCAAACACGATCCGCCGCACCCCAAAGCGTACGCATTGCTGCAACAGCTGAATGGTTCCCAGAATGTTCGTCTCGGCATCGGCCGACGGGTTCTGCAGCGAGCGACGAACGCTCGTTTGAGCCGCAAGGTGAATAACGACATCCGGGCGTTCCTCTGCAAAAATAGACTCCAGCTCCTCCGAAACGATATCCACTGAGTAATAGGAGACCGACTCGTCCATTTTTCTCGGATTTCCGGCTTGGCCCGTATCGACCACAACCACCTGTTCCCCCTCTTCCAGAAGCCGCTTGACCGTGTGACGGCCAATAAATCCCGCTCCCCCCGTGACTAGCACTTTCATCGTCTCGACTCCCCTATTCCCTAAAAATACCGGCATTTGCCCCGTTTCAACCACCTTATGTAGGCCTAGCCCGAATTAGACTAGGAAAGTGCTGGATATCCGTCTGTTTGCACGTATTCGCGTATAGAATCCCGATTCCACTAATATACTGCTATGAATTCTTTTAACGAGATCTTAGCCTATTTTCGCTAGAGACGGAGTGGAACCCAATGAAAATGAAAATCCGTAAAAAAGTGGCGATACCGGTAGTTCTTCTACTCCTCGTGGCCGGCGGACTGCTGACCGCCTATTTGATATACGAACCGTCCCGGCATTTTCGGGATACCGATATCCCCGTTTTGGCAACGCCGGAGCCAGTTGGCGGGAAAGGGCAGGAGGATCCATCCGACGGTTCTGTCGAGAAGTCGGAACGGTCCGGGGTAGCTGGAGGTAAAAATACGGGGACGACCGGTGAAGCTGCAGCGGCAAATCCCGCACAGACGGAAGAAATTCGCGGTGATCGCGGCAGCTTTAACCTGCTGCTGCTCGCCACCGATGCCCGGGCAAAGGAAGCCTCCCGCACCGACGTGCTGATGCTGGCTCACGTCAATCCGGGACAAAATAAGGTAAGCCTAGTATCGATTCCCCGTGACACCCGGGTCCACCTTCCCGGGATTGGCTTGACCAAGATCAACCATGCGCACGCCATGGCAGAAGCGGGCGGAAAAGGCGGTCACGCCGGTACCCTTGCCGCGATCCAAGCCGTCAGTAATTTATGCCGTTGCTCCCTCAACTACTACGTCAAAACGGACTTCGACGGATTCGAGCATTTCATTGATACGATCGGCGGCGTAGATGTGAAGCTGGATGCTCCCATCAAGCTAACCTACAATTATCGGACCTTGCCTGCCGGGGAGCAGCATTGGAACGGCGAAACCACGCTCGATTTCGTCCGCGAACGCAAATCGCTGGATGACGGCGATAACGCCCGGCAGCGAAACCAGGCGCTGGTCGTTCAGGCGATCGCCCGCAGGCTGCTCGTGCCAGACAACCTGGCCCAGCTGCCTGAGCTGATCCGACAAGTAAAAGAGGACATTTTGGATACCAATCTGTCCAATGCCGATATGCTTAGCCTGGCTTGGATGGTTCGCGGCATCGATCCGGAGGAGATGTATTTCGTGCAGTTTCCGGGGAACAGCGGCAAAGCCCATGATCCGCTGGTGAATGCCGAGCTTTATTATTGGATTCCGGATATGAAGGCCTGGTCCGACCTTTCCCGTGAGATCTTAGGGGATGCGCCCGATGAGTAAATCGACCTCGCCTATTCCCAACGGTCGGCTTCGTCCGGGTGGAGGAGGACCTCGTGGGCTTCAGCTTCGATTGTTGCTCCTCGTCATGTTGATTCTGGCGTTGAGCTGGGGCCTGTTGCTGCGATGGGGACCTGCCTTCCCCTTTCCTGCGCCTACCTTCAACGTGAAGGAAGCCGGCGCTAAGGGCGACGGAATTACGGACGATACCCGCGTATTTTTGCGTGTGATGCGGCAAGCGGCGGCTACCGGCCGGGACACTACCGTCATCGTGCCCCCCGGTACGTACCTGCTCGCCTTGGACGAGCCGCTGCCGCTCCGCAGCGGCGTAACCCTCCGCGGCCTGGGCCGACCCGTCTTGAAGTTCCGCGCGGTCACCGGCGCCCGCTACGGGTTCGAGGCCGTCTCGATCCAAGGGCAGAGGATCCGCATCGACGGCGTTGTGATCAACGGCGGCGCACGGCTGACCCGCGGCATCGGCATTCACAGCGGTTCGTCAGATGTGGCCATCGTGGGCAGCACGATCCAGGACTTGAACCAGCCGGAGGAGCCGAGGCACCCGCTGTCCACCACCGTCGTCGCCGGCATCATGATCTATGGGGACACCGTCGACATCAAGATCCTTGGCTGTACGCTCACCGAGATCGCTGCACGAGAGGCTGCTCCTGTCGCTCGGGGAATTATGACTTGGGGCGAACCCGGGCGAACGATCGCTCGCCGCGTTAACATTTCGGGCAACCTCATCTCCTATATTTCCCCACGGGAGGATGCGGACGGTATTTATTTCGATCAGCCGCCGGGCTCCTCGCCTTTGTCGGATTCCGTGATATCCGATAATATCATCCACCATGCCGCCAAACGCGGGATCAAAATCTCCGCTCCCGGCGTCGTTGTGAAGAACAACCGAATCGTCAACCCTTACTCCGGGAACAACCGCTATCTCACAACCCCTAAGGACGCGTTGCCTCAGGACATGTACGCAGCGATATCCGTTTATGCCGGCGATGTGACCGTGTCCGGCAATATCATCGGGGGATCCGGCAGCTTCTATGCCGCCATTGAGGCTGATGTCGGTGCGGCAGACGGCATCGTCATTGAGAATAACGTCATCGAAGGCGGTGTAGGCCCTCCTTTTCCCGATTCGAGCGGGATCCGCCTCGACCAGATCGGTGGCTTCCGGATCACCGGCAACGCGATCGCCGGCGCAGAAACGCCCATTCGCTTATCCGACAATGCCCGCGGGGCGCTTGCCTCCGGAGCGGGGACGCTGACGGACAATATGGCAAAGTAAGTTGGGTGAGTGAAGGTGAGATGGGTATCGTTTGGGATGGCATCTAATATGCGAGTTGTGTGTCTGGCGGGTGTCTGTCGAGCACCTAATGAATGTGAGGGGAAGTGTCTGGTGAGTTCATGGACGGTCTGGTGGTGTTCGATGAGTGTCCGGTGAGATCTGGCGTGCCTGCTGAGTTCCTAGTGAGTTCCTAGTGAGTTTTCCTGTTAAGTGCCTGTTGAGTTCCTGGTGAGTGTTCCTGTTAAGTGCCTGTTGAGTTGCAAGTGAGGCATGATATGTGACCGTTGAGTGTCTGTTGAGCCAGCGTCCCTTATAGGCTGTATCGTGCACCTGCTTGGGCTCCTTTTCCCTTCAAAATGTTGCATTATATGCAACATTTCAGCCGCTAAACTACTTAAAAACCCCAGAATGTTGCATTTAGTACAACATTCTGGGGTCATTTTTCCTGTGGTGCTCTAATTTCGGCCAGGCCCCCGAATATTGGACACTTTAGGATCAAACCTTAGTTCGGCTCAACTATACGGAGATTCTAAATGCGTTTACTTCGTTTCTCTCCAGTTTCACTGCAAATTCAGCGGGAGAGTAACCATATAAACTCATGTGAATTCGGCGGTTATTGTAAAAGTCCATGAATTGGTCAAGAACATCGAATGCTTCTTCAAAACTCATAAAGATATGCCGCTTGAAACACTCACGCTCCAAGATACTGTGAAATGACTCAATGTACGCATTTTTGTTCGGAGTTCGGTTCGGTGTTCTTTCATGGATCAGTAACTCTTTGTTGTTCTCGAAAAACTCTCTAAACTTGTGGCTCTTGAACTGCGGGCCATTGTCGGTACGAACAACCAGCGGCGTTTCTTGGGTGTACACGCCTCTTTTTAAGAGGGCCTTGTGTAGAGTGGTAAGCAGATCCTTCGTCTTGGACTCCTTGCCGCGGTATTGTCCAACCACATTACGGTCGTAGACATCGATAATACTTGCGGTATAAAAGTAACGTTCCAGGCCGGCAATATAGCCATATTTAATATCTATCTGCCACAGCTGGTTTGGTCCTGTAACCTCCATATTGTTTGCGAGACGGCGTGGATAAGACTGTTTAGGTTTTACCGGCTTGCTTAGGATATCGAGCTCCTTGCAGAGCCTGTACACCTTCTTCTTATTAATCTTAAGATGATGCTGCCGGCGTAAGGCAATCGTGAGTTTCCGGTATCCATAGACGGATTCCTCACTTTCCAGCAGCTTCATAATCAGGTGTTTAATCCGCGTATCGGCCACTTTCTTTCCTTCAAAGGTATAGGAGTATCCGGGTACGGGACGCCCACCTTGAGGGGCTTGTTTAGGATTCGTATGCTTGAGCGAATAGTAGTACGATGAACGCGGAACACCACAGATCTTAAGCACAGGAGCTACCTTGTAGCCCTTTAGGATCCATTTTCGGGCCACTTGAATTGGATGTGAGGATACTTTTTTTTTACAAGATCTCGAAGTATCGCGATCTCCAGTTCTTTCTCACCAAGGAGTTTCGCTGCCTGTTCATATTTCTGCTCCCACTCTTGAGCTGTCTGTGGATCATTAAGCTGCTTTATGTCCTTTTTTTTACCCATGTTTATCTCCACCTCATCCCTATATTGTTTCACCCACTTGTACAAGGAATAGGGGGAGATTCCATGTTTGCGAGCAGTTAAAGCCACATTCCCTCTGTCCAATGCCTCCTCGACGACCTGTATTCTTAACTCGTCGAACTTGCTATGCTGAACTCTCATACGGACTACCTCCAGCTAATATTTATTGTATATTGTTTAGTCTGAAAGTGTCCAAAGTGATTAGGGGGCTTTATAGATTTGTTGTACTTTATGCAACATTTCGGCCATTCGTCTCTAGAGCCGAATAAATTGTTGCACAAAATACAACATTTCCTAGACAGGCACAGGTGGAATAAGATCCATTTGTTTAGTGCGGCCAAGGTGGAGGGATGAGTGAGGAGAACTGCGATCGCGAACTGTGGGCTGTGGACTGTAACTGTGGACTGCGACGTTTAACCTCCTGTTGGTGAAGGTACCAGGCAAGCTAAGATGGCGGCAAGCTTGTCGTCGATGCCATCGTTGTGGCCGTAGCTGTCCCGCTGGATGCGGATGCGGATGCGGGTGAAACGGCAACAGCCGTACTCAACGATGTCGCTGCCATCTCCGTCCCTCCGACTGCCTCTACACCTTTGGCCTGCTCTCGCTGGACTACAACCCGGATCGTCTGGAACAGAATCTTCAGATCGAGTAGCAGCGAATATCTTTTGATGTACATTAGGTCATAACGGAGCTTGTCGGAGGGTGTGGTTGCATACCCCGCCATCACTTGGGCATATCCGGTTAACCCCGGCTTCACCATCAGGCGGTAGGTGTAATGCGGCAACTCCTCCTTGAAGCGGTTAATAAAGAACGCCCGCTCCGGCCGAGGTCCGACCAGGCTCATTTGACCCAGAAGCACGTTAAACAGCTGAGGCAGTTCATCGATACGTGTGGCGCGGATCCATTGCCCCAGCCGGGTCACCCGTGCGTCATTCCGCCCGGCCAGCACGGGTCCGGTTCCAGTTTCCGCCCCATCCACCATGCTGCGAAACTTATACAGCGGAAACGGTTTTTCTTGCAATCCGATGCGCTCCTGGACATACAACGCCTTCCCCCGGGACGTCAGCGGGATCAAGACGAACATCACCAACATGACAGGAGACGCCATAAGCAGCAGTAGCGAGGACACCGCAAGATCAAACAAACGCTTAAACACCCGCTCCGGTAGCGTCAACTGCGGCGGCATAAGCGAGTAAACAAGCAAATCGCCAATTTGCTGCGGTTCGGCGTCGGCCAGATAGAGCTCGTAAAAATCAGGAACGATGACCACTTCCATATTCCGTCGCCCCGCGTGCCGAGCCCATTCCGCCTTCATTGCGGGGGTGAGTCCTGGCCCGATGAGCAGCGTCTCCATCCCCTCCCACGCTTGCTCTGGCAGCGCTGCGTCCATCCCGTGGCCCTCCTCACGAACGATCCGTTCAACACGGAACCACGGCTTACCTTGCTCCAGCATCATGCACAGCACCTCATCGTCCGGAGCCTCACTGCGGATGACAGCCAGAGTCTTTTTGCGACTAAACCCCTTGCTCTGAATATAAAACAACAGGAGGCGCAGTCCGAACGACAGCAGCAGCTGGGCCGTAAATGCGAAGAGAAGCAGGCTGGGGGTTAAACTGAACAGGTTGCTCGCATACGCGAATACGATGAGTTCCGCGGCGACAAATAACTGCGCCAGCAGCAAGTTCCACAGGAATTGCACCGGCTTTCGCCGTCCCGCCAAATCATATAGGTTAAAAAAATAATACGTCATCACCGTAATCATCCCCAGCCAAGGCGCGCTGCGGAACCGGCTATCCCCCAGAACGGCGGGCGAGTGCAGATCCTCCTGCGGCAGCAGCCCGGATGCAAGCCGGTAGCTGGCATAGATCACCAGCAGATCAAGCATCAAGAGAACCGCCTTCATCCCGTTATTCCGATACAACTTGATCATAAGCTTCCCCCTCCTCCGCGTCCCCCAGACGCGGCCGTACCTTGCTAGCTTCCGCTCGCTCCATCAACCCAAGCCCCGCATAGACCGCCGTCAAATCGCGGCGAATCCGCTCCAGATCGTACAGCCCCGCCAGCTTGCGGCTGTACTCGCCCATACGCCTCCGCAGCCCGACGTCCTGCTGCAGCCGCTCGAGTGCAGCGGCGGCTGCCGACACGTCCCCGACCGGTACGAGGTACCCGTTACGGCCGGGGACAACGAGGTCGCGGCTGCCCCGTACCTCCGTCGCCACCAGCGGCTTGCCTGCGGCCAGTCCCTCCAGCAGCGCCTTGGGCAGGCCCTCCCGCCTGGACAGGAGCGCCACGGCGTCGGCGGCTTGCAGCAGCTGCGGCACATCGCGGCGGTATCCGAGGAAGCGCACCGCCTGTGCTGCGCCGGACTCAGCGGCGAGCTGCCGGAGGCGCGCTTCCTCCCCGCCGATCCCCGCCAGCAGCAGCACGGCGGGGAGGCCCCGGCGGCGCTGCTCAGCGATGGCTCCAATCAGCTGACCCTGATTTTTGTTGCGGTTCAGCTCGGCGATGCAGAGCACGGCGAAATCATCTGGGGCCAAGTCCAATTCGCGGCGCAGCTGATCGCGTTCGCCGTCCTCCAAGGCCGGGTGCAGCGCCAGGTCGACGCCGACCCCAGGGACGTAAACCGATCGGCCGCGCACCGGAAAAGCGGCCGCCTGCCGCTCATCCTCCCGATTGATCGTGATAAGAACATCGGTCCACCGGGACAGAAATCGCTCAAGCGGGTAATACAGCAGCCGGTTACGCCGAGGAGCCCCGGCATAGAAATGAAAACCGTGCGCGGTATATACGACTTTGGGAAAGGGTTGACCCGCCAGCCGAGTGGCCAGGCGGCAGACCACACTCGCATTAGGCGTGTGCACATGAATCAGGTCGTACCGCTCCCGCTTCAACCAGCCGATGAGCTCCCGCAGCGCCCGGAGGTTAACGGGAGCGAGCGGGTTACGGCTAAAGGGCAGATCTCGGCACTCGAACCCCGCATGTTCCACATCCGCCCGGCCATGATCCGGGGCGGCGTAGGCATGAACCGTAAAACCGGCATGCCGGAGGTCGCTCATAAAAGGAAGGTGGAACGCCGCCAAATGGGCGTAGACCGTTGCGATATAGGCTGCTTTTCGCGTCATCCCTCATGCGCCTCCTTCGGCAGGGCCCGGGATGCCGGAAGCTTCCGGCCGGACGCCTGCTCGTAAAGCTCGATCCATTTCCCGGCGACGCGGGACATCTCATAGTTTGCCGCGGCATGCTCCCTTCCGCGCTGCCCCATGGTTCGCCGCTCTTCCGGCGGCAGAGCCATGACCCGTACCATCGCGCGAGCCAGCGCTACAGGCTCCTCCGGCGGCACGAGGTAGCCGTTCACGCCGTCCAGCACCACCTCGGCGTTGCCGCCCACCGCTGTTGCGACAATCGGAAGCCGCCCGGCGCAGGCCTCCAACAGCACGATCGGGAGGCCTTCCCATTTGGAGGAGAGCACGAATCCGTCGGCCGCATGCAGCAGTGCCGGCATATCCGTACGGATCCCGAGGAACCGTATGCTGTTTGACAATCCCAGCTCAGCGGCCTGTCTTTCAATATGCGGATGCTCCGGCCCGATTCCGGCGATCCAGAGCATGCTATCCGGGAAGCTTCTCCGTGCGTCGGCAAAGGCGTGCAGCATGGCGGGGTAATCTTTTTCGGGAACGAAACGTCCCGCTGCCAGCCAGATAAATGGGTTTGGACCGTCAACGGCCGGCTGATCGTCCCCCTTCCTTGTCATTCCCAGCTCGGCTCGCAGTTGCAGGCGTCCCCGCTCGTCCCCACCAAAACGGCTGAGATCGATCCCGTTCTCCATCAACCGAATTTTGCGAGCCGGAGCAATCCGGCGTTCGGTATAGCCCCGCACGGCTTCCCGGCTGACATTGGTCAGCAAATCGCCCAGCGGATCGGTCATTCGATACAGCAACTCCCGCCGCCAGCCTCCCTCATTCACGTTGTGAGCGGTGCAGACCAAGTATGGGATTCGCACGAACAACCGCGTGACACGGGCCAAAATATTCGCGTGCACCAGATGGCTGTGAACCACGTCGGGCCGCATTCGCCGAATGATACTGGCCAAGCGAACTATGGCTCGGGGGTCCGGCACGCCCTTCTTCATGCCGAGGCTGACGACATCGACCCCCAGTTTCTCAAGCTCCTCTAAGTACGCGACCGGGGGGATCATCGTCACCAGACGGACCTCGGAGCCTCTGGCCCGCAGCTCGCGGCACAGCAGCAGCACCTGATTCTCCGCCCCCGCGTAATCAAATCCGGTGATCAAAAACAAGAGCTTCATGTTTCATTCCCACTCCTTCCCGTTGCTTTGCTGGCAGCAGCGCCAAAGCTGTCATGGCCATCACTACATATTCATAGTTGAAGCCGAAGTCCCCGCTAGCCAAGGCGTAACCGACCGACTGAACCAGCAGGATGGCCAGCGCCGGCGTGCGCTGAATAGCGGCCCACAAGGAGAACAATACGGCGAACGTCCACAACGTCAGACCCGCAAATCCCCCTTCCGCAGCGATCTCCAACACCAAATTATGCGGAAAATCCCGAGCTAAAGGCGGCGTCACGCTACCTAACCCGGCGCCGAGAAACGGGGAGGACTCCAGCTTCTCCAAAGCTCTCGTCTGCAAATCCATCCGGCCGATATAATTGTCGTCGCCCTGCAGCTGGTTCCGGTCGAACAGGACCATAAACCGGCTGCTCTCCACCCAAACCGCCAGTTGCTCCGCATAGGCCGATGCGATCCCGCCTGCGATAATCAACAGGATAAGCAAGGGCATAGCCAGGCGTGTCAACTTTCCAAGCTTGCGCTCCCGAAATTTGCGAATAAACCATAGGCCGAAATACAGCGCGTTGGCGAGCAAGAAAGCAGCCAGCGGTCCCCTTGACTGCGTGGCTAAAGCCGAAGCCAATGCCACCCCCAGGGACAGTAGCCTGACCGGCAGCGGAATTCGCGGAGCCCATAGACAGACCGTCGCCGTGATCAGCGAGGTTCGAGCGTTAAAAATCGGATTCCCGCCGGGAAGCGTTAATCGGCCTGGATATTCCTCGCTATACTCGCCGAGCAGTAAGTGTAAGATCGCATAAGCCATGCCCGCCAAAGCAACGACGGTCCAGGAAAATCGGCCGTACTTTCGATAGATGAGATAGACATACAACGCCGGAATCACTCCGTGCGCCAACAGAATGACTTCTTTCATGATTCCATTCGACTCCGCCGGGGCCCAAGTGAGCGAAATCAAGGCATAGGCCAGAAAAATTCCCCATAGCCAAATCCCTTGATCCCGCAACGTTTCGAGCACGATGGACGGTTTGAGCAGCAAAGCAACGCCTACGGGCAGCAGCGGCGCCCCGATTAACAGGATTAACGATTCGCCGGGGATGGCCAATTTATAGAAGTAGGCAAAGAAATCAAAGTAGATGCAAAACGCAAACAGGTAGGCGGCGTCTACCTTCATTTTTAGCGACAGCAGGCATTGGAGAGTGAAAAACACAACTGTCGCGACAAGTAACGCCACCCATACTAAGCTGATCCCCGTCATGATCCGTTCCCTCTTTCCCTCTCTCCAGCTATACGCCGCATATAGGCCACACGAGCCGCCTCCTTGACGGTGACGTCCAAATGACGCACATGCTCCCGATTCACCCGCCGCCCGCACCACTCACGGGCAAATCGCTCAATGGCGGAGAGATGGCGAATCCCGTTCTCCGGCTCTCCCGGCAGTTGGAGAAAGAACGGCACCGGCTCCGGAAAATCCGTCTCACGGTAAGCGGCGATAACCGGTAAGCCGTTGGCTAAATATTCGCGAACCTTCAGCGGCGAAGCCTCCTCCATGCCTTTTCGATACAACGCCAGCGTGCCGATGGCGAGATCGGCACGGTCGAGCAATGTCTGATAACGATCGCGCGTCAGTTGACCGTGGAACACCATATTCGCCGGGGCCTGCAGTTTGGCTGTCTCCAACTCCGTGCGCTCCGGCCCGATGATATCGAACCACCAGTCCGGTTTCGCCGCGGCCAACCGGGCGATCTCATCCAAACCCTGCCAAGCCTGGCCGGGCGAACTGATGAACACGAATCGAACGGGCTCCTCGCTCGCGAAGGTGTCCGCATCCATCGAAGGGGCCACCGTCGCCGCCGAGGCCAGCATATCCGCCGGTTCTCCTACAGCCACATCGGTTAACGTTCCACCCCTCTTATGTCCCGCCGCAAACTGATCCAACGGGATACCGTTGCCGATGACCGCGTAACTTTTGGCGTACCGACGGAAGCCGTCGGCTTCGGCCAGCTCGCCGCTAACGAAGACGAAGCCCCCTGCAGCCGCCAGCACAAGGCGGCGTGTCAACATGTGGTAGAAGCGGCGGAGTCTCAGGACGCCTCCTTCCAACGCCAGTTCAGCCACATCGTTCGTGTTGATCTCGAGTACGGAGGGATAATCGCGGAGCAGCCGGGGCAGAGAAGGATAAAACAAGTCGA
Organism: Paenibacillus rhizolycopersici; assembly: GCF_014947195.2. Taxonomy (NCBI): domain Bacteria; kingdom Bacillati; phylum Bacillota; class Bacilli; order Caryophanales; family Paenibacillaceae; genus Paenibacillus; species Paenibacillus rhizolycopersici. Next base: position 189,309 of record NZ_JADCNN020000002.1, read on the forward strand.
AGCGATGGTAGATGACATCCGGATTCCAAGCCCGCACCTGGGCAGTCAACGTCTTAAAGCGAGGGGAACGGCCCAGCCAGCCGCGGTACTCCTCACGGAAGACCGGCAGCCCGCCGGTTTCTGCCTCCGTCCACGCAGCAGCGGTTCCGCGGCTGAACAGAAACAACGCCGCTTCATGCCCTAACGCTTGCCAGCTAAGGGCTTGGCTGATGATTTTTTTGAACACACCGCTCTCCGGCCCTTCGTTCCAATGAATCAGATAGGCGATTCTCACGACTTCCCCCCTTGCGGCTGTTAGGCCCCAGCAGTTCCAACACCAATCTGCGGTAAACGGATCGGTCCGACGATTTCACGAGCTGGCTGTTGTGCCATAACAGGGTGAAATCGCCGTTATACTTTCGGCATTCCAGGTATAGACTGCGGATCGTTTCATAGGCTTGCTCGGGGCCTAGCCCCATATACTCCGGGTGCAGGATCGTCTGATCCATCACGATCAACGGACGCTCCCGAAGCGCCAGCTCCCGGCGGGTCTTCAGGTTAAAGACCGGGAATTCGTAGCAGACACCGCAGCGGAAGCCCGCGCGATCCGCATAGCTAAGCGTACTGTCGTAGTCCAGCCCGGCATCCTCCCAGAACTGCCACGTATCCGGCGCCCGCCATCGCAAATAATGCTGCCGCCCTCCCCACACCTCCTGGCGAATTCCATTGTCTTCGGCAATCTGTCGCAGTTTCTCATATTGACTGCGGATGCGCACAGGGTTCAACAACGTGTGGTAGCCTGGATGCAGTCCTATCTCATGCCCCCGTGCATGAATCTCCTGCAGGAGACGCTGGATCACAGGGTCGTCGATGGAGTAGTTCCCATCCAAACCGGATTTCGCCCTTTGCTCTTCGGTAATGAAAAAAAAGGCGCTGCGAAGTCCGGCTTGTTCGCTTAGTTCCATCAGCCAGTCAAACGTGTTGTACGGATCCCGTTCCAGCGCGCGCCGGGATCGAAGGAATATTCCGGCTTTCTTGCGGGCGGATTCAAAATCCCGACGGCGAAGGGCATCCATCAGAATGTCGCGGATCATGCGCAGCCGGCTACGACCATAAACGTAAAACGGATAATCCACGTCATGGCTGAGGTAGACGGATGCCTCCCGCTTCCTGCGTGCCAGTTCCGGCCAAAGCTTGTGCAACAATTCCCACAACAACTCCACGTACTCATTGACGATCGGGCGATGCAAGAAGGACTCGCGGCAAGCTAGAGAACGCCGTCCCGGAAACCGGCCATGCCGGTCTCGCTCCCGAAACGCAACCTCCTCATACCTTGTCAGCATAAACAAACCGCTGCCAAATACATCGAGACCGAGATAGAACCCAGCCTCGCCCTCTTCGCCAAGCGTCTCGAGGTAGCGGCCGGCGCGGCCCCTCTTCCCAAAGATGACCGGTAACGGTTTTTCCTCGGATCCTTTCGCAGGCGGCATAAACCAATCCAGCGGCTGCTTCGGTAAGGAGGCCGGAGTGAGCCACAAATAGTCGGGTGTTTGCAGCAGCACGTCCGGCATGCGGAGCTTGCGAACCGGAGGATTTCCCCGTTCCACCGTGGCTTCCGAAGTCAGTGTCAACTCGACATGTTCCCCATCTCTATATGCGATGGTATAGTCCAGACCAAGAAACTCGCCCAGGATCACACGGTAGATGTACTCTCTCTCGGCGGCCCTTGCTGGAGGTGAATAAATCGTCAGCATCCCGTTATCCTCGCTCCTTGCCCAGTAGTGATAACTCCGCAGAGGCTTCGGTGGAAGCTTCTACGGAGGTGCCTATGGAGGCCTCCCCTTCGCTGTCCACCCCTTTGTACTTCCGCACCGAATGCCAAGACAGCCCCAGATGCAGCACGTATCCCAGCGTGGACGCTGCGCTGAACAGCCCGATGGCAACCTCCACCGACTGCTGCGTATACCAGGCGAAGTACAGGGAACCCAAGATCAACGCCGTGCGAATGATCTCCCGATACAAGTGCAGGTCCTGACGCTCCATGACATCGATCGTAGAGCCGACGGAGTTGGCCACAAACTGGCTCAGGTACATGATCGACAGGATGCGAATAAAGCTGCCCGACCGGGCCCATTCCTCGCCGAACAGGAAGGAGAACATATACGGGCCGACGGCTACGATGATGAAGATGACCAATGCGCCGAACAGAAAGACGTTGCGAACCGTTTTGCGGAACAAAGGATAAAGTCTATGGGGATGATTGATCATGGAGTCGGCGGATTCCGCCAAATACACGTTGCGGACAGAGGTCATAATCAACGTCATCGGGGAGCCGAGAATGCGCTGGCAGAGCGCAAACCAGCCAGCCACCTGTGGACCGTAGAACGAAGCGAGCAGGATGGTTGGAACGTACAGCACAACGCTATTCAACAGACCTGCGGCCATCGACAGGAACGGAAACCGCCGGTACCGGTAGGCGCTCTCCTTCAGGTCGGCCCAATCCGAGGTGATGGCCTGGCTTTTGACATCCCGGCGCCACAGCCTCCACTGCGGCAGCAAACCGCCGAAGCGTCCGATGATGTCACCGATGATCAATCCCAGCGGGCCGAGGTTGAATAAGCTAAGCCCAATTTGCGAGGAAACCTGGCTGAGGCTTTGCGTATATTTCGTCCGTGCCAGCGGTTTGAAGTATTTTTTGCGGATCGACCAGTAGTTCAGGATTTGGTAAAACCCGGCGCCGAACAAGCTGACGATAAAGAACAGGTAATAGTGCGTCAAATAGGACTCGTGCAGCCAAGCCGACAGCGGCTCTTCCAAGATATGAATCCCGATGCCGCTGGCGATGCTGACTCCGACGCAGATGCGCAGCGACAAACTCAACACGTTGGAGGCGGTACGGTCATCCTCCGGCAGCGTTATGGCATTTTCGTAGGAAAAAGAGATGACCATCAGCAAAATCCCGATGATGGACAGGTACATGGAGTACGTGCCGTATTCCGTCGGCGAATAAAGACGCGTCAACACCGGCAGCGTCGCCATCACGATCACCTGGCTGATCATCGTTCCGCTGGCCAACACGGCCACGTTCCGCAGGAACCCATCATTCATGAGCTTCCGCAGCAGGCCGGGCAAGCTCCGGATCCGCAGCAGCTTCCCGAGTTGCCTGAGATAGCGGATGAATGGGGAGAAGAGATTCTTCATCATGTTTGGCATAGCCGTCCTTTAATAAAATAAATTAGCCCATCAGCCTGCGAAGGTGTCCCGCGATGTGTTCCTGCACGTCCGCCTCGATCTGCGGCCAAATCGGCAGGGACAGCACTTCCTGCGACAACCGTTCCGCCAGCGGAAACGTCAGGCCGCGGTCGGCATAGACGGGAAGCCGATGGACCGGCAGCGGGTAATACACGATGCTGCTGATGCCGGCCTCGGCTAACCCCGCCTGAAGCGCATCCCGCTGGCCGTTCAGCACGCGCACCGTATATTGGTGGAACACCTGCTTGTCGCCGTCCGGCACCTCGCCTGGAAGCATCAACCCAGGGATGTCCCTCAGCAGCTCATGATAACGCGCCGCGGCCTGACGGCGGTCTTCGTTCCATGCCTCAATATGGGGCAGCTTGACCCGGAGGATGGCCGCCTGAATCTCATCAAGCCGGGAATTGAAGCCCACACGTTCGTTGTAGTATTTTCGCTTCGAGCCATGTGTCCGCAGCATCGCCGCAGTTTCGGCCAACCTGGAATCGTTTGTCACCAGCAAACCGCCGTCCCCGTAAGCCCCAAGATTCTTCGACGGAAAAAAGGAATAGCAGCCCATCTCCCCAATCGTTCCGGCCTTCCGTCCCCCTGCTTCGGCGCCAAACGCCTGGGCCGCGTCCTCAATCACGATCAACCCCCGGCGACTGGCCAGGTCCATCAACCGTTCCATGTCCAGCGGACGGCCGAACAGGTGCACGGGGATCACCGCCTTCGTGCGCGGCGTTAACGCCGCCTCCAGGCTGTCCAGATCTAGGTTGTACGTCAACGGATCGACCTCGGCAAAAACCGGCTCCGCCCCCACCCTACTGATGGCCTCCGCCGAGGCGAAGAACGTGAACGGCGTCGTAATTACCTCGTCGCCAGGCCCGATTCCAGCCGCCAGCAAAGCGATGACCAGCGCGTCTGTGCCGGAATTCAACGCAATCGCATGTTTGGTTCCCAAGTATTCGGCGGTTTCCTGCTCCAATTGTTTGACTTGGTTGCCCATGATGAACGCTGCTTCATCCAGCACACTTTCGATGGCCTGCATCACCTGCGGCTTAAGCTCCGCAACCTCCCGCTTCAGATCCAGTAGGGGAATCGACGACTGCGGTTTTCCTGCGGCCGTCGCCGTTCCCGAATCCGTCAGATTACCGACCGCGCTGTCTGTTTGTTGTCCTCCGATACGTAATGGTTCCATGCCCGCTCACCCTTCCCTAATAATCGCCACAGCGTCCTGCTCCAGCCGGTATTCCCGCCCGCAATCGCCGCACCGTCCTGCCCCGCCGCTAAAGCCCAGCGTCTTGCCGCAGCGGCACACCCAGCCAATGCGCCGACCGGGTACTCCGGCGATTAGCGCATACGGCTGCACATCACGGGTGACAACAGCCCCGGCTGCGACCAAAGCCCACTCCCCGATCGTCACCCCGCATACGATAGTAGCGTTCGCTCCGATCGATGCGCCGCGTCCGACCCGCGTCCTGAGATAATCCTCGCTGCGGTTGCGGGGAAACGCCGCACGTGGTGTCCGTACATTGGTAAAGACCATGCTTGGCCCGCAAAACACCTCGTCCTCCAAAATGACGCCTTCGTAAACGGAGACGTTGTTTTGGATTTTGACTCCGTCGCCGATGCTGACGCGGTCTGCGATGTAGACGTTCTGCCCCAGGCTGCACCGGCTGCCGACGACAGCGCCGGACGACACGTGGGCGAAATGCCACACTCTCGTCCCTTCCCCAACCTGCGCCCCCGGGTCGACAACCGCGGTTTCATGAATATATCCGTATCCGTTCATGTGATTAACTCCTCATAAGGTTAATGGGTGAGACTCCGCGCAAACCGCCAATAGTTGTAAAAGTACAGCATTCTGTAACTGAACCCGCCGTTTGGGCCGTAAATGTTGCAATAAATGCAACATTTCGGCCGCTCCACGGCTGGTCCACCGACCCTTCGGCAGTACCAAGCCAGGCGAGTGAACACTACAGCAAGTAATACCGCTCCGGCTTCGCCTGGTCCTTCATAGCGTTCCGGGTATCGAGCAGACAGCGGCTAATGCGGCCGATCATCTCATAGTCAAAGCCCGAATGATCGGTCGCGATCACCGCGATATCGGCCTCCCGCAAGCGCTGCTCGGTCAGCTCCTCGCACGTATAGGTGAGGCCATGATGCATAAACTCCGCGATATGCGTGTCACTGGTCCATACGGTAGCGCCCCGCTCCTCCAGCAGCTCGATCATCTTCAGCACCGGCGATTCGCGGTAATCGTCGATGTCCTTTTTATACGCGACGCCCAGCAAATAGACGGTCGACCCGCTCAGCGATTTGCGGTCCCCGTTTAAGATGTCGCCGATCCGCCGCACGACGAACTCGGGCATCGCATTGTTGATCTCCCCCGCCAACTCGATCAATCGGGTATGGTATCCGTACTCTCGCGCTTTCCAGGTCAGATAAAACGGATCGACGGGGATGCAATGTCCGCCCAGCCCCGGGCCCGGATAAAAAGCCATAAATCCATAGGGTTTGGACTTCGCCGCTTCGATCACTTCCCACACGTTGATTCCCATCCGGCTGCAGAGAATGGCCATCTCATTCGCCAAAGCGATGTTGATATGGCGGAAGGTGTTCTCGTAAATTTTCTCCATTTCCGCGACAGCCGGGCTGGATACGACGTGCACATCACCGTTCAGGACCTGCCGGTACAACGCTTCGGCTACCTCCGAGCATGCGGGCGTGACGCCGCCGACGACCTTGGGCGTATTTTTTGTGTTGTAAGTTTTGTTGCCGGGGTCCACCCGTTCCGGAGAATACGCCAGAAAGAAATCTACTCCGCAGCGAAGTCCCGTCGCCTCGAGGATTGGCTTCACCAGCTCCTCCGTCGTCCCGGGGTACGTGGTGCTTTCCAGCACAACCAGCATGCCCGGGTGCAGAAAACGAGCGATCTCCCGCGTGGAATTCTCCACGTAGCTCGTATCCGGCTGCTGATAAATATCCAGCGGGGTCGGTACGCAAATTGCTACGGCGTCCACTTCCCGCAAAAACGCATACTCGGCGGTGGCCAGCAGCCGCCCGTCTTCCACCATCCCGCGCAAGTCCTCGTCTACGACATCACCTATGTAGTTATGACCGCGGTTCAGCATTTCGATTTTCCGGCTCTGCACGTCAAAGCCGATGACTCGATAGCCCGCTTTCGCTTTCTCGACCGCCAGGGGCAGACCGACATACCCCAACCCAATCACACCGATTACCGCGGTTTTGTCCCTTAGCTTGCGCAACAGCTCGGCTTTCCCGTTCCCGGAATTCTTCGTATTCTCCATCCAACTGCTTTGCATCCCGCTATGCATCGGCTATCGCCTCCTTCCTATCCAAGGGTATGGGCAGGTTCACCGCTGCCCCCGCCGGTCATGTCCAGGGCTAGTTTCACGGCGCGAATGCCGTCCTCCAGCGAAATCTCCGGTTCCCGGTCCTCCCGAACGGCCCGGACCAGGTCAGCAATGATACACTGGTGGCCCGGCACACCGTAAGGATCCTCGTCCACCCTGCGAATCAACGCCTCCGTCTCTTCCCGTGACATCGAAGCGCATACCCAATGCCGGATCCAATTGGCCGTCTTGCCGCCGATCACGGCGTAACCTTCCTCCCCGAACACGGAGATGCTTTCCTCGAGGTTATGCCCGTACACCGTGGTGGCGGCTTCGATCACGCCCAGCGCGCCGCTGTCCAGCCGGATCGCCGCGATCGCCACATCCTCCGCTTCGATCTGCTTCAGCCGTGTGGCTGTCAGCGACTTCACCTCTGCAACCGGGCCGAACAACCATTGCAGCAAGTCCAGGCCATGAATCGCCTGATTCAGCAGAACACCGCCGTCCATTGCCTTCGTTCCCCGCCAGGCCGCCTGATCGTAATAGGCTTGGCTGCGGTTCCAGCGAACGGTCATGTTCACGTGGCTCAGCTTGCCGAACCGTTGCTCTGCCAGCGCCGCCTGAAGCACTCTCATCGCCGGTCGGTACCGATTCGGATGTACGACCGTTGCTTTGACGCCGCTGAAGCGAACGGCTTGCCGCAGCTCCTCAGCCTCCGTCAAGTCCAGCGTTACCGGCTTCTCCAGCACGAGATGCTTGCCCGCCCGGAGCGCCTCCAGCGCCAGTGACCCATGCAACCCGCTGGGCGCGCAGATGCATACCGCGTCAATGTCCGGCTGCTGCGCCAGCATGGTGCCGAGGTCCGGATAAGACGCGGCTGGCGTGATCGCTCGCATCTCCTCCAAACGGGCCGGATTCGGATCGCACATGGCCACTAGCCTAGCGCCTTCCGTTTTTTCTATCGCGTCGATATGCTTGTAAGCAATATGCCCGCAGCCCGCGATGGCGAAATTCATCATTTGACCGCCCTCCCTTTATATTTCTTCTCGATCCGGACCAGGGCGTCTCCAAGCTCCGAATAGTCATCCGGCAGGTGCCGACGTGCCTGTCGGCTTTTTTTGTTGCGCATATGGCGGGCATCCAGAATCAGCACCAAGCTCAGTCCCGCGAACAAACCCACGAAGCTGGCGAGCGCGAGATTCAGCGCCTTGCGCGGGCTGACCGGCGTCTTCGTCTCCTCCAGACTGGCGTAATCGAGAACGGAAACATTGGCTCCTTGCACGATTTCTTTGGATTTGGCGATAAACGTTTCGGCGAAGGCGTTGGCGATAGCTACCGCCTGCTTAGGCTCGTCTCCTGTATATGACAACAGGATTACCAGCGTGCCCGGATCGGTGCGGACTTTGATCTTTTTCAGCATTTGGATGACCGTGTCAGGGGTGGATACCTTCTTTTTGACCTCGGCGGCGACATAACGGCTTTGAATGGTATCCTCATAAGTTTTGGTCAGCATTTGGCTAGCCAGAAACTCATTGTACGTACTCGATTCCGGATTCGAGGCGATATTGGCGACCAGACTTACATTCGCGCGGTAGGAGGGGGTCACCACTTCATTCAGAAGAACAGCCAGTCCGACGCAAGCCGCCAATACGATGATAAATGCGAGAAAATGCCGCCGGACGGCGTTCCACACGGCTACCATATCCATGATTGTTCACCTCATTCGATTAATGCCTGCAAGCCCCGGTTCTCTGTAAATTCCACAGGTTCATCCGGGATAGCCATTGCCGCTTTCTCCGCTCCCGCCAGAACCCGTTCCCCAAGCTCTTCCATGTTCAGGCTGATCATCCCGTACTGTTCGGACAAAAGGCGGTAGTGTTTCACTACGGCTTCCAACGATCTGAACGTCTCATCTTCTGCCGCGTTGTAGGGATGAAGCCAGAGATGATACACCTGTCCCTGCCGGGCGGCATGGGTCATACTCTCCTTGATCCTCTTGATTCGAAGTGGCTCCAGCCGCCTGAGCGGTCCTGGCGGTGTCCGGAAGAAGAAGCTTGCCGGCAGATCGATCGGCAGTCTAGGCGAAATCGAATCCACCGGGTACGTATGATGCCCGGTCAGGTTCATGTAGCTGTCGCCGAGCCTGAGTGCCCGGCGCAGAATGTGATCGGAAACCGAATATCCCGCCCTGTATAGCGAATGGCGTGGATTTCCCCGGTACGTCTTGAAGCCGAGTTCCGGGAGTTTGCGCATGTACTGACGGCGCAGCTGGTTGCGCGGGAGCACTAGGCTTTGGAGGTGAATCCCCCTTTTCTCCGCTACAGCTACGGCAGCCTGCAGGTCGCTGTAAAACTCGTCGACAGTCTGTCCTTTCTCCGTACAGTAGAAATGCGAAAACGTATGCGAGCCGATCGCTTGGCCCGGGGTTCGGAGGATATACTCGATCAGCGTTGGAGCAAAGAAGTAAGGATCTTCTGCCTCACCGTCCCCAACAGATCCAGCTTCGATCTCGCCGTAAGGCGAAAGCCTATTGTCGGCGTAACTAGGCCTAAGTGCCGGCAGACCGGCCAGCAGTTCGCGCCGATCCGCAAAAAACAGCATTCCCACCGTCGCCCAAGTTGCATGGACGCCGGACTCCCGGAACAACTCTAGCATGTCGGAAATCCGTTCCCTCTCTCGCAACCATTTCGTTCCATACTCCGCCTTGGTATAAAGATCGCGGACTCCCCAATAGAGCTCGAAATCGAGCGAAACGACTAAGATTCCCGCTTCCTCCGCCAATTTTGACTCACCTCTTTTCGGGCCAAGCGGTGGTATCTACCGTTCTACCAAGTTGGTTGCTATATAGTCTTATATTCCGTGTCCTGCCAATTTAGTAGCCCGATTTATAAAATTCACCTCACGTTTTATTGAACCACCACGTTTTGATTGGTCGTCGAGGAGGTCTTCACTTTGAAAGAGGTTGCGGTAACTCGGTTCCCCGTACAGAGGAGATTCTTTTGCGAGTACCCGCGCAAATACGTCGTCAAGTCGATCCCGCCGCCCTTAGGCATGCGGATCACGTTGTTTTCGATTCGCCCATTCTCGGCGTTTTGCCAGGTCCAAATCCCTCGCTCGCCGTTTTGCAGCTCATTGCCCCCGATGACGAAATCGCGAATATTTCCGAGGCGAATTGCCGTCGTTCCTTTGATCTCACTTTGGCTGCCCATGGTGATGGCATTGCCTTGAATGGCCACATTCTCAACGACCGGCCCAGCCCCGACCTCGATCGCGGCGTAGAAGCTGCCCCTGCCGGCAATTTGATTCCCCTCTACTTCGCTGTCTCCCCCGTAGATGCTGATTGCCGCATACATGTCCGGAGCCAATCGGCCTTTTTCCACGCCCATATAGAAGTTGTTGCTCAAATAAGGATTGTTGATCGTATTGCCGCGCACAACGACCCCTTTTGCAAACACCTTGACCGCCCGTTTGGCGCAATAATCGAAGCGGTTTCCGACGATTTGACTACCGACTGCTGTACCGCGATTCTCTTCCATGGCCGGGTCCTCGTAATAAATGCCGTCGCCATCGTCCGCCGGCCCGATATGGTGAATGCTGCAGCCGATGATCGATACCTTTTGTGCGGTCCGCTCCTTGCTCCCCCAGGTTGTTGTGACGTAAATTCCTCGGGCGACAAGACCGGCTCCGCCCCCGTTTCGAGCGATGACATCCGCAATCTCTGCGCCCTGGATGGAAATCGACTCCGTGTTGCCGAGCACCACGATGCCGGACACAACCCCCGCATAATAATCGCTGCGTCGGTCACTGCTATGCGTGGCCCCCTGGACGAGCAACCCTTGAACCGTAACTCGTGCGCTCCCCCCGGCGATCGTTAGCACCCGGTTCACCCGCCGATTGCCGTCAAGGACAAGGCCGGTCAACAGAGTGTCCTTGCCCGCCACCCGCATAAGTTCCCAACCAAAGCCGCTAGACCCCGCGCGAATGATCGAGGTACGTCCGTCTCCCTTGAGCGTAGTATTGCCCCCGACCCTCAACGTTTTGGCCGGATTGACCAGGTAAACTCCCTTGGGAAAATAAACGGTATCTCCGGTTGACGCCGCCTGGTTCAGCGCTTTCTGAATCGCCGCGGTATCGTCTGTAACTCCGTTCCCCTTCGCCCCGAAATTCATTACTGTTATCATGGTCTTCCCTCCTATGCATTCGTTTGTTTATATATAATGCCAAGTCCCTCCGAAGGGAGCGGCAGATGGCCATGATGGTCCCGCCCGCCTTCACGCATATTCGTATGGACAAGATCATAGGCTGGCAGTAAGGCACGGTATGCCTTAAAAAGAAACCAGAGGTAATCCTATGGACAATCGCGATTTACTGGAAAAATGGGCGGAATTTCATGTCCGCAAATGGGGCTGCAGCGCACGCCTAGCCCATTGGGAAGCCCCGAATTCGGCTGCGCGAGTGGAGGTACTATTGTTCTTCAACCGAAAAGGCCACTTGTATTTGCCGCCTTTGAACCCTTACCACCCCTTTGCCTTCTATCCGACCCCGACAGACAAGCCTTACAAGCTGACTCGCCAATGGCACGAAGCAGCCAAAGCGATGATTCCGGATTTGCTGAAGACGCAGCGCAGCGCAAGCTTCGTACTTCCTCCTGAGATTGCCGACATCCGCCCTTTCTTGTGGAGCGGTTTTAAAGCAGAGGTGAAGTACACGTACCTCGTGAAGCTCCCCTACACCCTCGATCAGGCTAGTACGGAGATCCGCGCGAAAAACAAAAAGGCGACCGCCGCCGGCTACCGGACGGCGGTGACGCGGGACATGAGCGAGGTGCATCAGTGCTTGCAGGGCACGGAGTCGCGGCAAGGCTTCAGCCACCAGCTTACCCTGCAGGATCTTGATCGGGTTCAGGACCTGCTTGGGGATCAAGCTATTCGCGCCTATGTCTGCTATGCGCCAAGCGGAGAGCCGGTCAGCGCCAGCGTCGTGGTTGCATTAGACGGCCGGCGCGCATTCGGGTGGATCGCTGCCAGCAAGACGGAACATTTGAACCGCGGCGTGGTTCAACAATCGCAAAGCTTCGCCCTGCAGGATTTATCGGATGCCGGCTTCGCCGAATTCGATTTCGCCGGGGCCAATCTCCCGACCGTCGCATACTCCAAGACCAACTGGGGCGGCCAGGTCACGCCCTACTATCTCGTCCGCCCTCCGGGAGTTAAGGAGATTCTTAGAGCAGGGCGCGATTGGGTACGGTTTGTTCGAGGAATCCGGTCCCGCTGAGTGATGAAACGTTCGCCCGATTTTCCCCCTTCCCATTTATTGAAATTTATATATAATAGACATAAGTATTAGTTCGTTATAACGAACATATCAGCGAATGACACTGACCTTCCATCATCATCAGTCTGCAGCAAGCTAGGAGGGCCGAGTTGTAAGGGAAAGGATGGGATCATTTGAAGAGGGTGAGGGTTCGGGGCTACCGCAAATATGCCATGGCTGTGTACGCCGCTTCCATCCTGGCTGGGGTCGTGTGGCATGCAGGACAGGCCAGCGCCGCAGACCAACTCAAACTGCGGATCGGAACGGAGTTAAGCAGTGAGCTGCCGATGAGCAATTTAAAGCCCGGGGACCGGGTAGAGCGCACATTTACGGTCGCCAATGACGGCACCGTCGCTTTCGATTACAAGGTGCGTACGCGCTTCGTCACGGGGGATACGGAGTTCTTCGATGTTCTTCAGTTAACGGTGAAGGACGGGGGCACCGTCATTTATGACGGCGCGCTGCATCTGGAGCAACAGGATATCGCCCTGGGACGCCTTGCGGCGGGCGGGGAGAATGAGCTGGATTTGAGCGTGGTATTTCCGGAAGAGGCCGGTAACGAGTATCAAGGCAAAGCGGCGACGATCGCATTCAGCTTCTCCGCTTATGCCGAGGAGCCTTCGAGCGGCGGAGGCGGAGGCTCGAATCCTCCGGGTGAGGGGCCTTCCCAGCCGAATAATCCAACTCCGGTGGACCCAGGCAACCCTGAGGTGAAGCCGGATTTACCAAGCGGGCAACCTCCGGAGAATCCCCCCGCGGACAATCCCGATTCCTCCACGCCGGAGCAGCCGGAACACCCCGCTCTCCCGCCGCAGGAGCAAACCCAAACGCCGACGGAACCGGGACCAGGGCCGGGACCGGGCGACAGCGGACCGGGTATGATGGAGGAGCTGCCGCAAACGGCGAATCCGTGGTTTAACCTGATTCTGATCAGTTTGTTCGCCACGGTCGGAACCGGCATGTTCCTACGCAAATCCGGACGGGGATAAACATGCGGCGTAAACGTTCGTTACTGCGAATGGCCGCATGGCTGGTGTTTTCCATCTCCTTGGTTGTGTTGGCCTACTCTACGTACCAAGCGGTCAGCGCCCCGCTGGAGGCACAGCAAGCCCTGCGGCAATGGGATGAGCTTCAGCGGGAAACAGAAGGTGGCAACGCGGCGCGGACAGCCGATGAAAACCCGCTTTCCCCGGCGTTGGTCGGAAATCTTCGGCAGATGGGCAGCGATGGAAGTTCGGCAGCGCCTGCCCGAACGGCGGCGAAAGGCGAACTTCTCGGCGAGATCGCCTTCCCCTCGCTTGATCAGCGCTATGCGATCTTAGAGGGGACGGGGAGCGAGCCGCTTAAGCTGGGGGCCGGACATTATACCGGCAGCCCGCTCCCCGGTGAAGACGGCAACAGCGTGCTCGCCGGACACCGGGATACCGTTTTTCGCAATCTGGGCAAGCTGAAGGCAGGCGATCGGATTGAGGTGGAAACGACCTCCGGACGCTACACCTATGAGGTGACGGGGCGGAGAATCGTCGACGAGAGCGATGCCGATGCGGTCCAAGACTCCGCCGAGCCGTTGCTTACGCTGATTACCTGTTACCCGTTTACCTATGTCGGGCCAGCTCCAGAACGGTTGCTGCTTACGGCAAAATTAATAGAAAAAGCGCCGGATTCCTAACCGGCGCTTTTTCCATGCCTATCGAGTTAATCTGAGGGAATCTCCATCCATTCCACGCCGTTGCCATTTTGTCTCAGCAGCTCGGCGGTTTCCGCCAGCTTCTCACCCTGGTGGCAAGATATGATCAGGTAGTCGGTATCGGTCGCCCCTGCCTCGATTTCTATCTCCAGCATCCGAATCATCGAAGCGGTTCTGTCCAGCACCATCCGAGCCATGGTTTCAAGCAACAATGTAAGCTGATCAGAGGAGGTATGCGGCTCGATGCGGATGGGCTCACTTGGTCCGTCGGCCAGACGCGCATTGCTGGCAAATCCCGCTGCCAGGCCGCTGCGCAGTGCATGTTCAGCCACGGTCGCAGCATAACGGATCCCCAGCTCGATACGCTCCGGTTCGATGACCGTTCTCCACATCGAATCGCTGGTCTCCAGGTTCAGGTAGATCATCAGCCGATGATCGGCTGTATAATCGCGTTTATGTACCTGCAACTCGCCTGTACGAGCGGTCGCTTTCCAGTTGATGTTGCCTAGCGGGTCACCGGGCCGGTATTCGCGAATGCCCGCCGTCAGGAACGGATCCTCTATGATCCAGCGCCGGACTGGCAGCTCCCCCAGCCAGCTGTGATTCGGCAGCGGCAGCTCCTGCAACTCCAGAATCCGCGGGTACACCAGCAGTTCTAAATCCAGGGGGAACCGCTTGACCTCAGCATTCATCCCCAGCGGATCGCCCGTCGTCATCGTAGCCGACTCTAGCCGGTATTGTCCCCGGCGTGAGCAAGTCACCTCGTGACGCCGGGTAATTTGTCGGTAGGACCGCAAGTAAAACATGCTGCTGTGGTTCTGATAGATCTCCCCGGCATGGATATTTAGATTGCTCTGCCGCCCGAACGTCAGGCCGGCGGCGATGCTCGACTCGAGGCGCAGCCACGGCAGCGGCAGCAGCTTGGCGTTGGCGATGACCTCGACCATTTCCACGGTATCCCCTTCGAACACCGCCCGCTCGGTGAAATAACGTCGATAGCTTATGCCTTTAAGCGCCCGCCAGCGATACACGAACGCCAGCAGCATGATAATCAGCACGGCGCTGACAAGTAGCCATGGTAGCTGCATCGACATTGGTTAGTCCCCCTGTCTCCCCTTTGCCGCAAGCACTGTCTCCGCCGGCACCTCCACCTGCTCGAGTGCCTGGCGAACCACCTCGGCGCCAGGCTGGTCTGCGCCGCGCAACCCATGCCGCAAGAGCAGCCGATGCGCAAGAACCGGCGCAGCCACCGCCTTGATATCGTCCGGCGTCACGTATTCGCGGCCATGCTGCAGCGCAAAACCTTGCGAGGCGCGCAGCAAGCTCATGCTCGCCCGCGGGCTCGCGCCCAGTTTAACCTCCGGATGCTTGCGGGTCGCCTCAGTGATCGCCACGATGTAGGCGAGTAGGTCCTCCTCCACGCGGACGAATTGCGCGAACCGCTGCGCTTCCGCCACCTCCGCGGCGGAGGCGGCTGGACGAAGCTCCGTTAGCGGCTGGCGTTCCTTAAAGCGCCGTAGAATGGCTACCCCCTCATCGGATGTCGGGTACCCCATGGCGATCCGCATCAGGAAGCGATCCAATTGGGCTTCCGGCAGCGGGAACGTCCCCTGCTGATCGACCGGATTTTGCGTGGCCATAACGAAAAACGGGGCCGCAAGCGTATGCGTGACTCCGTCGATCGTCACCTGCCGCTCCTCCATGCACTCCAGCAAGCTGGACTGCGTTCGCGGCGTCGCCCGGTTGATCTCGTCGGCCAGCAGCACGTGGGTGAACACCGGCCCGGAGCGGAACTCGAATTCGCCGGTCTTTTGATTATAGAAATTAATCCCGCTCAAGTCCGATGGCAGCAAGTCCGGCGTAAACTGAATCCGCTTGAATTCGCCGCCGAGCGATTTGGCCAACGCCTTGGCTAGCAGCGTTTTCCCGGTACCCGGCACGTCCTCCAGCAGCACATGCCCGTTCCCGAGCAAGGCGGCGAGCAGCAGATCAACCACGTCCTCCTTCCCAACCACCACCTCACTGATATTGCGGCGAATCCGCCCGATGATCTCTACCGCTTCCCGCAGTTCCATAGTAAAACCACCTTTATCGCAAAATTAAGAGTCCGTTGTTACCGCTTTCCTTTTGCTATTGACCAAAGCGATCAGGCCCGAAGCCACTCGCTTAAGTCCACCACCGAACGCATGGCGTATTCCTGTCGGACCGGCACGCCGTCTTGCAGCACGACCAGACAGGGGACGCTGGCAATCTGCCACTGCTCCCGCAGCTTCGGGGTATAGTTGATGTTCAGCTTGGATACCGGAATGCAGGGGCCGGACGCCAGGACGATTTCCAGCATCTTTTCCGCCAACTGGCAAGTCCCGCAGAGAGCCGTTACGAACAATAAAGCCTCTCTGCCGCTTGCCTGCTCCGCATTCTCTGTCTCCACCATCTTCTCCGTTTGCATCAGCCATTCCTGCTCGGTGATTTCGCGTAGGGGCACGGGCTCCCACCTCCTTGTCATTCTTCTAACCCCTATCATAGCATAGGAAAACGGCCCTTTCGCCAAAAAAGCGAAAAGGCCGCCGAGGATCCGGCTTTACGCCGGGCGTTTCGTAAACACATAGAAGGTGACGCCAAATTTGTCGGTGACGATCCCATACGCTGGGCTGAAAAAGATCGGTTGCAGCGGTTGGTGCACCTCGCCCCCCTGCTTCAGGGCGTCAAACAACCGTTGCGCGTGCTCCGTCGTGTCCACCGTGAGGCACACGGTCACCTGGTTGCCGACGCTGTGCGTCTCTCCCGGTAACTTGTCCGATACGTACATTTCAGCGTCTCCCAGCTTCAGTACCGAGTGGTTGATGCGCTTCTGTATCTCTTCGCTTATCGGCTCCTTGGGCTCCGGTATTTCGCCGAACGTTTGCTTGAAGACTACCTTTGCCTCCAACGCTTGTTCATAAAACGCAATCGCCTCTGCCGCTTCTCCATTCATCGCAATCAACGGGCTAGCCAACATGATCATTTTCGATCCGCTCCTTTTAGTTGTTACTTCCCCGTACACCGAAGCGCCGGCTCAAGTCCGTTTCGCTGGACTTTGTACTTAGTGTAGCTCATAATAGTGACAACTATTGTCATAATTAAAAAATAATGAACGGAGCTTCAAAAACATGTCCAAATCGAAACGGCTCATGGAGCTGATGATGACCGTCAATCGCAAACGGAAGTTCACCGTCAAGGAATTGGCCGATGAATTCGGCGTCTCCCCCCGCACGATCCTTCGGGATCTGCAGGAGCTTGGCGAACTCGGGGTCCCCTTGTATTCCGAGGTTGGACCGCACGGCGGATACCAGGTGCTAAACGAACGCGTGCTGCCTCCAATCGCGTTTACCGAAGAGGAAGCGGTGTCGATCTTCTTCGCCAGCCACGCCCTGCGCCATTATGAGTTTCTCCCGTTCGAAACGGAAGCCTCCTCGGCGCTCGGCAAGTTTTATCACTATATGTCCGGTGACGTACGGGACCGGATCGATCAAATGAAGAACCGCGTCGACTTCGTGACCCCGTCGCGACAATCGGCTTTTCCTTTTTTAGGATTGTTGCTCGAAGGAGCCATTCAGCAGCAAGTCCTCCGTATCAACTACGAATCGCGCCGCGGCGTCTCTACCTGCCGCCAGATTCAGCCAGTCGGTATCTTCGCCAGCGGTGGCTTGTGGTATTGCCCTGCCTACTGCTTCGAGCGCCGCGATTTCCGCTTGTTCCGCTGCGACCGCATCGTCGCAGCCGAACCCGCCGAGGGATTCGGCGTTCCGGAACCGCTCGATCTGCGCAACGTGCACCTTGGCAACTGGGAGGAGCATCTCGGGCGCAAGCCGTCGCAGGTCAACTGCGTTGTCGAGCTCAGCCGGCTGGGCGTCGAGGCGTGCGAAGGCCTGCTTATCCGCCGCAGCCTAAAGCTGAACGTCCGCGAGGACGGCTCCGGCCGGCTGGAGGGACCGATCCCGGCCAGCGAGCTTCCGTACCTCACGTCGTTTTTCATCGGTCTCGGCCAGGATGCCACCGCCCTGGAACCGCCGGAGCTGGTGGACTCGATCAGGCGTAAGCTGACCGAGCTGCTGGAGAAGTATTCTTAGGCCATTACATCGACAGCGAACCCGCCGTCGCGATCTGATGGTACAGGCCGTTTACGTCCAGCGTGCCGAACACGTTGTTCTGGTTAAATACGAGGCGCTCCGCCTCCAGCTCTTCCAACTGAAGGACGCGGCCGTTCACATAATCCAGCAGGCGGTCGCGTGCCGATGCGGCGCGGCTCAGCACTCCGCCGTAGCGGATGTCGAGCACCTCCCAGCCGAACGGCTTGTACGTTCCGAGCCACAGCTCCCGGTGCGCCACCCGCAGCTCCTCGACCCGGCGGCGCAGCTCGGGCAGCGTCTCGTCGGCGATCCGCCGCAACCCGTCCCGATCCCCGGCGTCGTAAAGACGCTTGATCGTCACGCCCAGCGTCGACTTCACGGACAGCGCGGCGGCGAGCTTTTCATAGAAGGCAAACATCGCGGTAAACGGCTCCGTCAACCCGCTTCCTTCCGCCTCACGGTAGCCCCGCCATTTCTCGGCCAGTCCGCCATAATAATCCGGCAACGTCCCTTCCACGCTTTCCACATGCTTGTCGAACAAGCCAATCAGCGGATCTTGCCAGAGCAAGAACTTCGATGGATTCGCGCCGTAATAGTTCCCCTCGTGGACCTCCGGCACTTCGTCCATCCCCTTCAATGCTTCGAGCGGCTTGAACAAATCGAGCCCTGTGCAGGCGGCAAGCCGCTTCTGCAGATGCTCGTCCGTCACCTCGCCGTCATGGTACCCGTACTCCGCAAACAGCTGCAGCCCTGGCAAAATCACGAAATGATTCGCCTCGTTCCCGTTATCGCCCCACGCGGTCGCAAACACCTCTCGCAGGCCGCTCCGCTTCGCCGCACGCAGAGCCGGGTGCATGGACGACCACGTTTTGCCGTGGTTCGGAGCCATCAAATTCCACATGTGGATGCCCCCCGCGAAGAGCGGCTCCGACCCGAGCAGCCGGTGCTTGTCGAACACTTCCTTATACGCGTTCTCGTCCGTCCCCCAGTAGTTCCAGTAAACGAACCGGAGGCCGTCCGGGATTTTCGCCATAT
Source organism: Paenibacillus rhizolycopersici (assembly GCF_014947195.2). Classification (NCBI taxonomy): domain Bacteria; kingdom Bacillati; phylum Bacillota; class Bacilli; order Caryophanales; family Paenibacillaceae; genus Paenibacillus; species Paenibacillus rhizolycopersici. The sequence goes on from NZ_JADCNN020000002.1 coordinate 208,022, forward strand.
TTTCCGCAGAAAAATCCGCCTCCATGTTGTACAACCCGCCCTGGACGTCATTCGACAGCAGGTTGAAATACATGTCGCTCCAGATCATCGGTTCAAGCCCTAGCTTCCCGGTGATCTCCATGACCCGCCCAACGTGCTCGTTCATCACTTCGAACCGGTCGCGGAAGCCGTTGTCCCGCAAATAGCGGCCGAGACCAACCTGGAATGCCTCGTCCATGCCGATATGGATTCGCTTCGACCGGAACGGCGCGGCAGCCGCCCGAATCGTCTGCTCCAGGAATTCGTACGTCGCCGGCGTACCCGGCAGCACAATGTCGGGATGGTCTCGCAGCGGCTCGGCATAAAGCCATTTCAGTGCATGGAACAAATGTCCCAGTGTTTGGATGCACGGAATCATCTCGATGCCAAACAACGCCGCGTAATCGTCGCACTCCCGCAGCTCCTCCGCGGTGTACCGTCCCCGCATATAGCCGAAGTAAGGCAGTTCCGGCACCTCATACGTGTCCTCGGTATACATCATCAGCCCGTTCAGCCCCATGACCGCCATATACCGCAGCATCTGCTTGATCGCGTCTACCCGCATCACCGCATTGCGCGAAGCGTCCAGCATCGCCCCGTTGTAATCGAAGCTCGGCCGTTCGGTCAGATCAAATGCCTCCGACGTTTTTGCCTGCTCCACAAACAACCCTAACGCACGAAAAAAATGAATCTTCTCCCCGTACTCGATCCGGCCTTTCCCGCCGCTGAGCGACACCCGCAAATCCCCAGCGTCCTGCGGCAACCGCACAACTTCCACCGGTAACCCCGCCGGGTTCGTCTGGAATCCGAGCTGGGCCTCCAACTCTTTTACGCCATCAACTAAATCCGCATCCATTCCTTGAAAATAAAGCTTCATCCCGTGAACCTCCTCTATAGTGTAAACCCCTACGCCCAGACCTTACTGTCCGCCCCGGCTCCGATAGCTCCGCGGCGAGTACCCGGTGATTCGCTTGAACACGCGCGAGAAATAAAACGTATCCTGATACCCCAGCGCCTCGCCGATCTCCTTGACGCTTTTTTCCGTGTTGAGCAGGACGTTCTTGGCCTCGGCCGCCTTCAGCCGGTGTATGAATTCGTTGAGCGGATAACCCGAATATTCGTGCACGATCCGCCGCAGCGTCGACACCGAGATATGATGCCGCGCCGCCAGCTCCTCCGGCGTTGGATCCGCGTACAGCGAACCGGAGATGTCCTCGATCACCTTGAGCACGAACCGCCCCCGGTTCCCGGCCTCCGCCTGATCCGCTTGCGACACCAGCTCGTAGAGAAACGCCTCCAGCATCAGCGAAGCCCGGTCGAGATTGCTGGGCATACCGCTGTCGATCAACATGAACATCAGCTCCATCCGGTTGATGACCGAGTCGTCGATCGTTGCTTTTTGGACCTGATCGGGATGCTGCAGCCAGCTGCCAAGCCACTCCTCAACCCGGGAGCCTTCCACCGTGAAGTAATACTCGTCCCAATGCCCTTCCTCATGCGGACCGTAATGGAACGTTTCGTCCGGGAACAAGCAGAACCACGAGCCGGCCGTAACCTCCTGCCTGTCCGCGTTTCCGACCTGGTAATACCCGCTTCCGCCCGTGATCACCACAAACGCCCAATACCGGAACCTCGCATCTGCGCGCTGCATCGTGCGCCCGGGCAAATGGCCGGCGTTCACGACAGCTAACGATTGGATTTTCCGCCGGCTGGCATCCACTGCGGGATTGAACAGTCGGATCGGCTCAGGACTGATCATATAATCCAGATATTTTGTCATCCTGAACATTCTCCCTTTAAAATGACTGTGCTAAATTAGGGGTGCCTAATCATAAATTTGAATAAATAAAACATATCCTGCGAATGAATGCTCTCATTGTAGCAAACTCGCGCGGAGAACGAAAGGGTGCACCTGCGAAAAATGAGTGAACTGAACATCGGTTTGATCGGCAGCGGTTCGATTTCTGAGTCCCATCTTCAGGCTTACCGCGCCAACCCGCGGGCCAAGCTGTTGGCGATCTGCGACATTAATGAAGAACGGGCCCGCAACATGGCGGGCAAGTACGACATTCCCCACGTTTACACGGATTATCGCGACCTGCTAGCCAACTCGGATGTTCAGGCGGTCAGCATCTGCACCTGGAACAACTCCCATGCCGTCATCAGCATCGACGCCCTGGAAGCGGGTAAACAGGTCCTCTGCGAAAAACCGCTCTGCATCACCGTGGACGAAGCGCTGCAAATGCAGCAGGCGGTAGAGCGGACTGGCAACCTGCTGCAGGTCGGTTACGTGCGCAGGCATGCCTCCAACATCGCAGTACTTAAGAAATTCATCGACGCCGGCGACCTCGGCGGGATTTATTTCGCGAAGGCGAGCCTGATCCGGCGGCTCGGCAATCCGGGCGGCTGGTTTGCCGACAAGGCGCGCTCGGGCGGCGGTCCGCTGATCGACATCGGCGTGCACGTCATCGACCTCTGCTGGTACCTGATGGGCCGGCCGAAGGTGAAGTCCGTCAGTGGCAATATTTACGCGAAATTGGGCAACCGCTCGAATATCGAGAATTATGCCTTTTATCAAGCAGCAGATTACGACGCTTCCTTCAACACGGTCGAAGACATGGCCAATGCCTTGATCCGCTTTGAGAATGGAGCTTCGCTGATGGTCGACGTCAGCTTCTCCCTCCATGCCAAGCAAAATTCGGCCCTGGTTAACATTTATGGAGACAAGGGCGGCGCCGAAATCGAACCGGCGTTGTCGATCGTGACCGAGCGCCATAACACCATTCTTAACATCGATCCGCAAATCACTTCGCCGGGATTCGATTTTCAAGGTGGCTTCCAGAACGAAATCGACCATTTCGTCGCCAGTTGTCTGGATGGCATCCCGCCAATCAGTCCGGTGGAAGACGGCGTGGAAATGATCAAAATCCTGAACGCGATTTACGAGTCGGCTGCCGAAGGCCGGGAAATCCATTTCTAATTTGGAATCTAAGGAGGCGCGAACGGAATGAAGCTGAACAACAAAATCGGAATTATCGTCGACAGCTTTGGCGTAGGCGTGAAGGAAGGCTTGAAGAAGGCGAAGGCGGCCGGAGCCGAAGGCGTACAGATTTATGCCGTTTCCGGCGAGATGGACCCGGCGGTCCTGATCGGACCCAAGCGTAAGGAGCTGCGCGATTACATCGACAGCCTGGGGCTAGAGATCTCCGCCCTGTGCGGCGACCTCGCCGGCCACGGGTTCCAGGACGCCGCCGCTAATCCGTCCAAAATCGAAAAGTCGAAGCGGATTCTCGATCTCGCGGTTGAGCTGGGTACAAATGTGGTCACGACGCATATCGGCATCGTACCGGAGGACACGAACAGTCCGATTTATGCGGCCATGCAGCAGGCTTGCGAGGAGCTGGGTGTTTATGCCAAGAGCCTGAACGCTTATTTTGCCATCGAAACCGGACCCGAACCGGCCGCCCATCTCAAAAGCTTCCTGGATACCCTCACCACCAACGGCGTCTCCGTCAATTTTGACCCGGCCAACATGGTGATGGTCACGGGAGATGACCCGATCCAAGGCGTTAAGACGCTTGGGGATTACATCGTCCATACGCATGTCAAAGACGGCATCCGCCGCCGCTCAGTTGATCCGCGAGACGTGTACGGCTTCCTCGGCTACGACAAGATGAGCCACGAGAAAATCGCCGAAATGGCCGCCTCCGGCGCGGGCTTCGAGGAAGTACCGCTCGGTGCGGGTAGCGTCGACTTCCCGGCCTATTTCGCCGCCCTGCAGGAAATCGGCTATACCGGCTACCTGACGATCGAACGCGAAGTCGGCGACAACCCGGAGGAGGATATTCGCCAAGCGGTTGGCTTTATCCGCTCGTTCCGGGGATAGACGGCCTCACTACCTCTAAAGGAGATGGAACTTTCATGAAACTGGGAGTCAGTTCTTACAGTCTCTATCAAGCGATGCAGTCCGGATCGATGACCCTTCTTGAGGTGATCGATTGGGTTGCCGGCATCGGCGGAGAGCATATCGAAATCGTACCGCTGGGGTTTGATTTTGGGGAAACCCCCGAGCTGATCGAGCAAATCCGCGAGCGCGCGGCGAAGGCTGGGATTTCCATATCCAACTACGCGATCGGCGCCAATTTCATCGTGGATTCGGAGGAGGCTTATGCGGCGGAGATCGCCCGCGTCAAACGCGAAGTCGACCACGCCCATTCGCTTGGCGTCAAGCTGATGCGGCACGACGTCGCCTCCCGACCGGACACCTCGGTCGTCCGGTTCCAGGAGGACCTGCCGCGGATCGCGGACGCCTGTCGGGAGATTGCCGATTATGCCGCGCAGTACGGGATCACGACCAGCCTGGAGAACCACGGCTACTACGTGCAGGCCAGCGACCGGGTGCAGGCGGTGATCCATGCCGTCGACCGGCCCAACTACAAAACGACGCTCGACATCGGCAACTTCGTTTGCGTTGACGAGAACCCCGTCGTCGCTGTAAAGAAGAACATTGGCTATGCCTCGATGGTTCACATCAAGGACTTCTACGTTCGGCCAGAGAACCTCAACCCCGGTGCCGGATGGTTCCGGAGCGCAGGCGGCCAATACCTGCGCGGCGCGATCGCCGGCCAGGGCGACCTCGACCTGTGGGAGATCCTGCGCATCGTGAAGGCGTCCGGCTACGACGGCTACCTCTCCATCGAATACGAAGGCATGGAGGACTGCCGCCAAGGCACCCGCATCGCCTTCGACAACGTCCGGCGCATCTGGGACGAAGTCTAACCCGATCTTACCGAACAACCCAACTCTAGATCATCCACAGCGAGGTATACTTTTGTATACCTTGCTTTTTTATGAGCTGGGGGGGCACCTCTTACTGTACGTGAGCTTTGCTTGATTATCCCCTTGAATCAGGCTGTACTGCAGGAGTCTAATAGTCGCTCTTAGCCCCACTTCTTTCTCCCCCTCCACCCCTGAACAGAAGGGATAATCATGCAAAGGATCTGCAAAGAACAAACTATTCGGGAGCTCTGCACGATTATCCCCTTGAATCAGATGAAATCAGGTTCCTGAACAAAAGGGATAATCCTGCAAAAAGCTCCCAAAGACAGACAACACAAAAAGGTTACCCCGCCATTAGAAGTCATGGCAGGATAACCTTTAATCCTTTTTCCCCACTTAGGTTTAGCAGGGTTTCCCCCGAATTACCGGCGAATTCCGATCGTCACGATTTCACACGAGCCGGCCAGCAGCGACAGGCAACCTGCCGCGCTCTTGGTGAGCGGCGCCGCGTCTTCTTCGAGAATCGTTGTTTTATAGAAATGCTCATGCGGAATGTTCAGCCCAAGCGTCAGCTCCGAAGACTGCTTGCTCATGTTGTACCAACGGAGTAACAAGTCGCCGGTTGCCTCATTCATTTTGAGCGAGGAGAACGCTAGCTCTTGGCCCTCCCATTGGAACGGAGCGTACGCCGGGGACAACGTTCCCTCATGCATTTCCGTTTGGCTGACCGTCCACGGAATCTGGAACTGGTAAGCCTCCGTAAACGCGCCGGAAGCAACGCCATCGCCTTTATGCGGGATCAGCTCCATCCGAGCGGTGTGTACGCCCAGGCACTGGGCTTCCGGCGTCGGGAACAAGCCCCAGTCACCGAGTTCGCCCACGGAGCGAAGCAATGTAACCGCGATCGTGTTCCGACCGTCGCGCAGCACTTCGTATTCGTTCAAGCCGAGGTTGGCCACCGTCAAGCCGGCTCCCTCGCCGCTGACGTCCACGAACGCTTGCTGATGCTGCGTATTGCTCGGATTTTCCCATTCCGGTGCCGGTTCGATGCTGCGTTCCGCGATTTCAAACATCGAATCCACCTGATGCGTCGATGCATTCAGATCGGTTGGGAAAAGGGCGCGAATCCGATGGTCCTTCGCCGTGTTGTCGATCGTCGTTTCGATGTGAACGCCCTTGCCGGCGGCTTCAAGCGAAATGACTGTACGGAGCTTCAGCGTCGTCAGCTTACTACTGCGCTGGGCTTTGCGATACGGATAGTACACTAACTCGCGCATTTCCTCGTCCAGCTTCTCATCGGCCGACACCGGAATTTCCCAGTCGTGGCACACTTCCACGGAAGCGCGGTACGGAGCATCCTCCAGCACACGGATTTGGGCCGCCAGCCCTTTCGTGGTCAACGCCTTCTCGCCCTCAGGCTGCTTATACATGTATTCGTTCCCGATATCGCCGGTATTCTCATAAACGCCAAGATCGCGATACACCTGACCGGTTGCTTTGTCGGTCATTACAAAGGAGCCGTCCTCCGCGATTTCCACCTTTAAGTTCGCGTTCTCCATGACCCGGTGGCCGGTGAACAACGAAGCCGGCTTAGAAGCAACGGCCGAATTCCGGCGTACCCACGCATACGTGCGCAGACCCAGCGCAGCGACATCCGCCGCTTGGAACGTCAGCTTCACGCGGCGGCACATGTACGGCTGGCGGAACTTGTCGTCCGGCAAATCGTAGCCGAACAGCAACCCGAGATCCTCCACCGTGCACGGCACCGTGTTCCCCTGCTCGTCGATCAGCTCGCGGCCCGACAGGTCTACTGCCTTCATGCGGCGGCCGGTCTCTTCAAGGCCAAGGCCGTCACGCAAATACAGGCGAGCGGCGTCCAGCTCGATGGACACCGTACCCGTACGGCTCCAGCCGGTGGTGTTGAACACGACCAGCGGCAACGGATCTTCGCCATACCCGGCGAAGACGGAGGTGTTCACCGCATCGGCGATCACCCGCTTGCTGTCGTCGATGAGCGCCTCGGCAACATGGCGGCTCTTCGCGAAGCGGGTGACCATCTCGCGGTGAACCTCGTCCACGCTGCATCCGCAGATGCTGTCATGCGGATGGTTTTGCATCAACGTTTTCCAGGCATAGGTAAACAAGTGATGTGGGTAATCCTTCCCGAGCAGGTTCGCCATCGAGGCGAGCGGCTCGGCAACTTTTTCCAGCAAGGCCTGGCCTTCCTGGTTCATTTGTTTCAAGTACACGCGTGCGGATGCGGTGTTCACCAATGTGCCCCATCCATCCGTACGTTGACTGCGAAGCTCGCCCTTCACGGTGGAGAGCTCGCGGCCTTCCAGCGCCGATTCCAGCTCGTTCAAATATTCCGGGAAGTTCGAATGAACGAACTTCGTATCCGGGTACAGTTTCTCCGCCGTACGGATCGCTTCTGGGAGGTCCAACTGCAGCGGTTGATGATCGCAGCCGTTCATGAACAGCAACTCACCCGTGGCTGCGTATTTCTCCGCGTCCGCCAGCTTGCGATCCCAGAACGCCTTCGCTTCCGTCTCATCCACCGGTACTTCGTTGCCGTTGGAATACCAGTTGGCGAACAAGATACCGAGCACCTTGGAGCCGTCCGGCCCTTCCCAGATGAGCTCTGAGAAGGAAGACTCATACCCGCCGTCGGACACGGTATTGTTGAAGCCGGTCGGCTTCACGCCGCGGCCAAAAAAGGCATTCCCAATCCCGGACTGCTGCATCAGCTGCGGGATTTGCCCGACTAAGCCGAAGGTATCGGGGAAATAACCGATCTTTGCCGGAGCTCCGTATTTTAACGCGTCCTGGTGGCCGATTTGCATGTTGCGGACATTCGCTTCGCCACTGGTTAGGAACGCATCCTGCAGAATGTACCAAGGCCCGATTAGGATACGGCCTTCGCGGATATATTTTTCCAGACGTGCCTTGTTCTCCGGCCGCACCTGCAGATAGTCCTCAAGAATGATCGTTTGACCGTCAAGGTAAAAGCTGCGGAACGCCGAATCGCCGTCCAGTTTATCCAGCAGCGCGTCCACCAGCTCCACCAGGCGAACGTGATGCTTCTCGTAAGGCAAATACCATTCCCGATCCCAGTGTGTATGGGAAATGATATGGGCCGTTCTCTGTTTGCTCATTGATCTAACCCCCCACTTTCCTCCGTGGCTTGTCATCCTCGAAGACGGCTTACGCTTCCGTCTCCAGCGGATATTCTTCCATGTATTTCAACAGCTCGTCCACGGTGGTGAACGCGAGGCCGGTCACCGTATCGGCGCAGCCATAATAGATGGCGATGCGGCCGGTCTCGGCGTCGGTCAATGCTGCGCAAGGGAAGGTGACGTTCGGCACGTCGCCAACTAATTCATACAGCTCTTCTGGGCCGAGGATGTAGTTGCGCGAACGCGCTTTGACGATCCATGGCTTGTCGATGTCGAGCAGGGCGCAGCCCATGCGGTATACGAAGCCGTTGCAAGTATTGATCACGCCGTGGTAGATCAGCAGCCAACCTTGGTCGGTTTCGATCGGAACCGGTCCTGGGCCGATTTTTTTCGATTGCCATGCGGAAGCATCGCCGTTAATCGTCCCCATGACGTAGCGATGTTTGCCCCAGAACGTCAGGTCCGGGCTGACACTGTAGAAAATATCGCCGAACGGCGTATGGCCCGTGTCGCTTGGACGGCTGACCATCGCGTAGTAACCGTCGATTTTGCGCGGGAACAACACGCCATTTCGGTTGTACGGAAGGAAGGCGTTTTCCAACTGATGGAACGTCTTGAAGTCGGTCGTGTAAGCAATCCCGATCGTTGGACCGTGGTAGCCATTACACCAGGTGATGTAGTAACGGTCGCCGATTTGGGTGACGCGCGGGTCATAGCGGTATTCGCGTTTGGTGATTTCCTCATCGCCTTCGAATTGGATCGGCTCGTGGTTGATTTTCCAGTTCACGCCGTCGTCGCTGAAGCCTGCAAAAATGTCCATGCTGACCGAACGGGAATCGCAGCGGAATACGCCGGCAAATCCGCCTTCAAAAGGCACGACCGCAGAGTTAAACACGCTGTTGGAGTTCGGGATCGCGTGCCGCTGGATGATCGGGTTCTGGGAGTAACGCCATACCGGCGCGTTCGAACCGGCCGGTTTGTCTTGCCAAGGGATATTTTTCAGGGCTTCGCCGATAATTTTGCTCATGGTCAAGTCTCCTTTGGTTTTAGGTTTACAAAATGCCTTCCTGCATTGCACGATACACTAGCTGCGAGAACAAGCTGTTCGACCAGGCGAACCATTTACGCGTAAAGGTATTCGGATCGTCGGCGTGGAAGCCTTCATGCATATAGCCGGTACCCGCGTCGGTAGCCTCCAGCATTGCGATCATTTCCAGCTTCTCTTCCTTCGTTTGCGCCGTGATGCCTTGCATCGACAAGGCCATATGCCAGATGTAGTTCTCCGGCGTATGCGGGCTGCCAATGCCTTTGGCCGCTTTGCCTTCGAAGTAGAACGGGTTCTCTTTGCTCAGCGCAAAACGCCGCGTATTTTGATAGATCGGATCGTCCGCGCCAACGTAACCCAGATACGGAATGGACATAAGTCCCGGCGTACCGGCGTCGTCCATCAGGCAATAGTTGCCGAAGCCGTCGGTTTCGTAAGCGTAGATCGGACCGAATTCCGGATGGCGGTAAATTCCGTACAGCTGGATCCCATGGTTGACTTCAAACTCCAGCTCCTTCAATTCTGCCAAGAAGTCCATGTCGCGGAAGACCCATTCGGCGAATTCCTGCATTTGACGCAGCGTTACAACCGCAAACATGTTGCCTGGAATGTTGTAGTGGAAATCGCAAGCATCGTCGCTGGATCGGAAGCCCGACCAGATCATTCCCGTATAGTTGACCGGCATCCCCAAACCGTTGTTCCGCAAGGAATCGGTTGGGATCCCGTTGTTGCGGCTGAAGCGGTAAGGCGATTGTTCGAAGTGATGCTGCTCGGTTTTGAACAACTCGTAAATTTTCCGCATCGCGGCTTTGAAGCCGGCGTCAAAAATATCGGTCAGCTCGGTTTCCTTCCAATACGTATAAGCCAAGCGGACCACGAAGCACAAGGAATCGATTTCGAATTTGCGCTCCCATACCCAAGGGGACATCTCGGTCACGTCGGTCGTGTTCCAGTGCCAATCGTTGGCCGATTCGTTAAACGCGTTAGCGTAAGGATCGATATGCACATAGTTGATATGGCGCTTGATCAGTCCGCTGATGATCCGCTGCAAGTCGGGATCGTTCTTAGCGAACGGCACATAGTGGATGACCTGTTCCACGGAATCGCGCAGCCAGGAGGCCGGGATATCACCGGTGATAACGAAGGTCGTTCCGTCGTCCATCAGCTTCGTCGTTGTTTCCAAAGTGTTCGGAAAACAGTTCTTAAAAAGCTGCAGCAATTTCGGGCGATGCGCCAGTTTCGTGTCGGCTTCGGCCAGTACGTCCTTGACGGCTTGCGGTAATTCCAGTTGCGGCATCGGTATTTTCGGGAGTCTAAATTGTTCCATGAGCTTGTCTTCTCGCTCCTTTATAAGTCATTTCATTTCATATCACTAATCTAGTGAGGGGGCGGCTTGCGACTACTTTATCCTGTTAATTCACCTGCCGAACAGCCCCACGCCACCCTAACTCGTCAATTCCTACTTACTTCAACTTCAGCGTCTTGATTTCATATGGGGCAAAATCGAGCTCGATCCGCCCAACGCTCGCCATCGTGATTGGCTCAAGCTCCCGCTCCAGCGCGTCGGACAAGAACGCGGCCGAAACCGGCTCGTTCCAATTCAACGCCACGCGTTCGCGGCCGCCTGCGGACTCGTACAAACGCAGGATCACGCCATCGCCATCCTCGGCTGGTTTCACAGTGTCGAGCACAACATGCTCTCCCGCAAATCCTAGTAATGCCCCCGTGGAAGGCCGTGTGCCTCCATGCACTCCAGCTACCAGCACGGCTGGGGTGTGGTTCAGCTCAGCTGCGGCACGCACCGTATGAGCAGTCTGCCAGTCGCCTTGGTGTGGATACAGCGAATACGTAAATTCGTGCTCGCCGAGATCGGCGGTCACGTCCGGCCATTTCGGCGCCCGCAGCAGTGACAACCGAATCGTACTGCCCTGGATGTCGTAGCCGTATTTGCAGTCGTTCAGGAGGCTGACGCCGTAGCCGCGTTCGGAAACGTCAGCGAACCGGTGTCCGCACACTTCGAATTGCGCCTGCTCCCAGCTCGTGTTTCGATGCGTCGGACGTTCCAACGCGCCAAACGGAATTTCGTAAGTCGCTTTGTCCGTGACGACGTCGATCGGGAACCCGACTTTCAACAGCTTATGGGCTTCGTTCCAATTCACCTTCGTTTGGAAATCGATCCGTTTGTCGTGATGATACAGGATCATATCCTGCGTGATTTCGGATTGGCCGAGACTCCAGCGGAAGCGCAGCACGTCTTGGACTGGACCGCTTGCGACCAGACCGCTCTCCAGCAATACAGCCTTACCGGCTGGCTGCTGCTCATAACGCGGGTCAATGTCCCAAGCATCCCACAAGGTCGGACGGTCGTGATAGAAGTGGAAGCGGTTCGCACTTTCGCCCGATTTCACGATTTCCCGGCCGGCTTTCTTATCCCACAAGCTGACGATCTCGCCGCAGTCATTAAATTTCAGGCGATAGAATTCCGTTTCCCACTCGCCTTGGAATACCTTGCTTCCGGCCGGTGAAGTCGCCGCCGTTTCTGCCGCTTTATCCGCCTCAGTCCGCAGCCAAATCGTCTTGTAGCCAAACGCCGGAACCTCCGGCACTCGGACCCAAGCCGCCGAGCCGCCGTTAAGACCGGTCCGGATGTCCAGCTCAAGCCGCGTACCGCGCTCATCGTAAGCAGCCGTGCCGCTGCGATAACCTTGGTCCGGAAGTGCTACAACCGCGTCGCGAGTCCAACCCAAGCTATTAAAGACAACGTATGGCGTGCCTTCCCCCGTGGTGGTTACCTGTTCGACCAAGGCCGTTAGGCCGTGACGTAGGCCGGTGTTGCCTTTTTCAAAAATATCGTCATATTCCTTCGTCGACGTCTCGTATGCTTCGGTGATCGCCGAACCCGGGATAATGTCGTGGAACTGATTCAACAGGATCAACTTCCAGCCCGCCTGCAGCGTGCTTTGGGCCTCGCGTTGTTGATCCTTCGGCAGAGTCGGAGCAGCCAGCGCATTCCACAACTCGGCCTCACGGTACAAGATTTCTGCTTTCCGGTTACTGCGTTTATTACGCCCGTGGGTTGTGTACGTCCCCCGGTGCAATTCCAAGTAGAGATCGCCGTGCCAAGCTGGCAGCTTCGGCTGCGCCGCTTCGATTCCGGCGAAGAACTCCGTCGCCGTGCTATATTCGCTCGCCGGTTGACCTACCATCAGCTCCGCGCGGTTAATATACTCCAGCATTTCGCGAGTGACCCCGCCGCCGCCGTCGCCATGTCCATAAAGCAGCATTTGCTCCGGATGGACGGCTTTCTGGCGATAAGACTGCCAGTGCTCATGAACGTCCTTCGGCAGCGTATTCTCGTTCACGCCATGGTTCAGATACGACAGCATTGGCGTACCATCGATGCCCACCCAATGGAACAGATCGTACGGGAATACGTTGGTGTCGTTCCAGCCAAGTTTGGTCGTCATGAAATAACGAATGCCGCCATGCTTCAAAATTTGCGGCAAAGAGGCGCAATAGCCAAATGTGTCCGGAAGCCATTCAATTTCGGAGGTGAATCCAAACTCCTCTTGATAGAACCGTTGCCCGTACAACATCTGACGCATCAACGATTCGCCGCTTGGCAGGTTCAAATCCGGCTCCACCCACATGCCGCCAACCAATTCCCAGCGGCCTTCCTTGATCCGCGCCTTCACCCGCTCGTACAACTCGGGGTCGTTCTCCTTCAGGAAGGCGAACAGCAGCGGTTGGCTTTGCGTGTAGCGGTATTCCGGGTACTCGCGCATCAGCGCATCAACCGTTGAGAACGTCCGGCTGGTCTTGCGCACTGTCTCCCGCACCGGCCACAACCAGGCGATGTCGATATGCGACTGGCCGACCATCTGGATCAGGCCCTCGGCATTGCCGCCGATGGCCTTCACCCGCTCTGCAAGGCGCTGCTCCAGCTCGGCAATCGCTCCGCCTTCACGGACCGCTTCCGCATCCAGCGCTACGAAACCGTCCATAGCGTCATACAACGCCTCGATCAAGCGGGTGCGGCGGAAATCCTGCTCCGGCAGCAGTACGGCGGAATCGCGGACGATCGTCGCCGTATACATCAAGCTTTGCACGGGCCGGTTGACCAGCACGAGTCGGCTGTCAATCCGTGTAATCGGCGGTTGGATCACCGCTTGTTGGTTCAGCGGATCCACCGGCTCGGGGATCGGATCATACAGCTCGATCTCCAGCGAGAGCGAGCCTTGTCCTTGCTCCTGCGGCAACGTCACGAACGTATGGTTCCGGTCCAGGCCCTGAGCCGATTTACCGTTGATTCGAAGCAGTCCTTCTCCGCCGGAAGCAAAGATAAATCCGACCTGACCGCCGCGCCAGCCTTCCGGGATCTCTAACTGTGTCCGGAAGAAATACGTTGTTCCCTGCGTGCTCGGGAACCGCTCGAAGGCTTGCCCCTCCGGATAAGGCGTTTCCTTGGTATAACTTCCGGGAACCTGATAGACGGAAGAAGTAATCTCCCACCCGCGCAGCTCGATCTGATCAAGCCACTGAGCTTCCGACAACTCCCGGATAAAACGTCTGATGCGTTCCATTTATTTTAACCCTCCCGCACAAAGAGATTGGCGCTCAGCGTATCATTCACATTTTTGCCGACATGTACCCGGAATTCCCCCGGCTCCACCACCGGTTTATAATCCCGTCCGATATACTGCAGCTGTTCCGAACCAACCGGGAACTCCACCGTCTGCGTCTCGCCTGGCAGCAGGAATACCTTGCGGAACCCCTTCAGCTCCTTCGCCGGCCGAGTCACGGTACTAGCAACGTCGGAGATGTACAGCTGTACCACTTCCGCGCCAGCCCGGTCGCCCACGTTCGTCACTTCAACCGACACCTTCGTAGTGCCGTCCGTCTCGATCGTATCGGACTCTACCGTTAAGTTGCTATAATTGAACGCGGTGTAACTCAGCCCGTAGCCAAACGGATACCGTGGCTGGGAATTATCTTCCAAATAGCGTTTCCCCCGCGAACGTTTGCCATGGTAGTAGACTGGAAGCTGTCCGACATGCTTCGGAACGGATATCGTCAGTCGCCCGGAAGGATTCACGTCACCGAACAGAATATCCGCTACAGCATGACCGCCCTCTTGACCCGGATACCATGCCTCCAGAATCGCATCGGCATTCTCATCGATCCAAGGCTCAGCCATCGGCCGTCCGTTGATGTAAACCACTACTAGCGGTTTACCCAATTTATGAATTTCTTGAATCAGCTCTAGCTGTACACCGGACAAGCTGAGGTTCATGCGGTCAATGCCTTCGCCGCAATCCATGTCGCTCTGCGCATTGCCGGTCACTTTCGATGCACCGGTTCGGAGGTCAATCGTCCCCTCGCCGAAGTCGCGCGCGCTCGAGCCGCCGACAACCATAACCACCGTGTCTGCTTGTTCCGCGCAAGACAAGGCCACGTCGAATCCTTCTCGAGAGTCGCCATTAATCCGGCAGCCTGGAGCATACAGCACTCGCTCCGGTGTCCCGGCCAGCTTGCTGCGGATCCCGCCCAGCACGGTCGTGACCTTCGAGCGTGGCTGCGGCGAGGTATAATCGCCCAGCTGGTTGTAGCCCACATCGGCATTCGGGCCGATGACGGCAATTTTACCGGCGTCTGCAGACAGTGGCAGCACGCCTTCATTCTTGAGCAACACGATACCTTCTCTGGCTAATTGCCGTGCCAGCTCCACATGTTCCGTGCTGCCGATGACCCGCTCGGCCCGCGCCGGGTCGGCGTACGGCTGTTCGAACAGCCCCAGTCGGAATTTCAGTGTCAATACGCGGCGTACCGCCTGATTGAGCACTTCTTCCTCCAGCTGTCCCGAACGTACCGCCTCCACCAGGTGCTTGCCGAACATCACGCCGGACATCTCCATATCGATGCCCGCGCGAATCGCCTGGATCGCTGCGTCCCGTCCATCTTCCGCCACGTCATGGCCGGAAGCGAGCATGTCGATCGCGCCGCAGTCGGTGATGACCATGCCGTCAAAACCCCACTCGCCGCGAAGAATGCCGTCCAACAATTCTTCGTTGGTCGTACAAGGTACCCCGTCGATCTCGTTATAGGCCGGCATGATCGAAGCCGCACCGGCTTCCACCGCCTTGCGGAACGGCAGCAGGTCGACCTCCAGCAGTTCGCGCCGCCCCATATGAACCGGGCCGGCATTGCGGCCGCCCTCGGAGCTGCCGTAGCCGACGAAGTGCTTCAGCGTGGCTGCCACGCTGTCCTCTCCGTCCAGACGTTCCCCTTGCAAGCCTTCGACCGAAGCCACGGCCATTTCGCCGATCAAATAGGCGTCTTCGCCAAAGCATTCTTCGGTCCGGCCCCAGCGGGGATCACGCACGACATCGAGGACCGGGGAATAGGTGACCGCGCCGCCTTGGCTGCGCGTCTCCCGGGCCACTGCCCGGCACATCTCGCGGTACAGCTCCACGTTCCAGGTGCTGCCGAGCGACAATGGCACCGGAAAGACCGTGGCGCCGATCGCCATATGGCCGTGCGAGCACTCTTCCCCGATCAGGATCGGGATGCCGAGGCGCGAGTTCTCGATGGCATAACGTTGGATTTCGTTGACCGCCTCTGCGCCCTCGCGCGGCGACAAGCCGGTTTCCAGCGTCACGCCTGTCCACGGATCGGCGCGCAACACGCCGTACAGCGAGCCGATTCCTCCGCTTTGCACCTGCTCTTTAAACGAATCGGTCAGCTTGATCTCTCCGTCTTTATGCTCATAGGTCTGCCAACCGAAAGGCTGGACCAGCTGGCCGGCCTTTTCTTCCAATGTCATCAGTCCGAGCAAATGCTCCACTCGTTCCGGGACGGGTTTCGATCTGTCTTTGTAAAGCAACGTCTCCACCTCGCTCCTTAAATTTTTCCTCAATACAAAAGAGTTCAAAAGGGGATAAAACAAGAGTTGGAATTAGGTTTTA
This sequence comes from Paenibacillus rhizolycopersici, assembly GCF_014947195.2. NCBI lineage: Bacteria > Bacillati > Bacillota > Bacilli > Caryophanales > Paenibacillaceae > Paenibacillus > Paenibacillus rhizolycopersici. Next base: position 224,005 of record NZ_JADCNN020000002.1, read on the forward strand.
ATAGAGTTCAAATCGAGTTCAAAAAGTTAGGTTTCCAGCACCGAGAAGGTTGGATGAAGCTAGGGACTGAGTAGCGCAGCGTAGCTGGAGGCTACGTGAGCAACTGAAATGTTTCCGAAGGAAACATACTTCGGAAGCCTACGCTTTAGGCCCGGCTGAATTCAAGATTCGACGCCGAATAAGCTTCATGAGTTGCCTCGTGATGGGAAGATGACTTTTTGAACATCCTCTATATTATTCTTTGACGGCGCCTACCGTAAGTCCTTGTACAAAATACCGCTGGAAGAACGGATAAGCAAAAATAATTGGCAATGTCGCAAGCACGACCATCGCCATCCGCGACGTATCTTGCGGAATGGACTGCAGCGCGGTCAAACTCAGCGAGCTGTTTTGCGAGTTCTGTTGGATAAAAGCAATACTCGATTCGATCCGCATCAGCATCGATTGCAACGGCACCAAATTCGGATTGTCGATATACAGCAGCGCGTTAAACCAGTCGTTCCAATAACCTAATGTGCTAAACAAGCCGATTGTTGCCAAGCCCGGCAGCGACAGCGGCAGGACGATGCGCAGGAAGATAAAGAAATCGCCGGCGCCGTCAATCCGCGCCGATTCAATGATCGCTTCCGGAACGCTCGTACTATAGAACGTACGTAAAATCATGATATAAAATGCATTCATCGCAAGCGGTAAAATTAGCGCCCACAACGTATCTTTCAACCCCATCAACTGGGATACCACCATGTAAGTCGGGATCATCCCGCCGTTAAAGAGCATCGTAACGATCGCAAATACGGAGAAAAATCTCCGGTAACGGAAGCTCTTCCGCGAGATGGCGTAAGCGTAAAGCGAGATCATGATCAAACTGATCACGGTTCCCACGAGGGTAATCAGAATCGTCACGCCGTAAGAGCGAAGCAGCGAATCGCCGCTTTCGAACACGAAACGGTAAGCCTCCAGACTCCATTTGGCCGGAAACAACCGGTAGCCGTCCGTTGCCAGCGTTTTTTCATCCGTGAAAGAAATAATGACCACGAAGATAAAGGGGAACACGCACAAGAACGAGAAAATCCCTGCAATCAGGTGCAAAACGGCGTTCCAACCGCGAGAGACGTTATGAAAATCTTTGGTTTTTCTAGCAATCTCCGCCATTCTCTGACACTCCTTTCAGCTGTTTTAAAATAGGGCGCTGTCCTTATCAATTTTTCGCACGACATAGTTGGAAACCATAACAAGAACAAAGCCTACCACCGATTGATAAAGGCCAGCTGCCGTACTCATGCCGATTTCCCCGGTTGTTTTCAGACCGCGGTATACGTAAGTGTCGATGACGTTAGTCACTTGATAAAGCGTGCCCGAATCTCTCGGCACTTGGTAGAACAAGCCGAAGTCAGCATAGAAGATCCGCCCTACCGCAAGCAGCGTCATGATAATAATGATCGGGGAGAGCAGAGGAACCGTAATGTTCCGAATTTGCTGCCATTTGGTGGCCCCGTCGATCATCGCCGCCTCGTAAAGCGATTTGTCGATCCCCATAATTGAAGCCAGGTAGACTACGCTGTTATAGCCGATCGATTTCCACAGGTTGACGAAAATCAAGATATAAGGCCAATACTTCGGCTCCGAATACCAGTTAATCCGTTCCGCGCCAAACCAGCCTAGGATTTGGTTAATCATCCCCCGGTCCATGCTCAGGAAGCTGAACGCGAAATAGCCAACAATAACCCAGGAAAGGAAATAAGGCAGGAACATCCCGGTTTGATAAACTTTAGCCATCGTTTTGCCGACCAGCTCGGACAGCAAGATCGCCATAGCTACAGAAAGGACTAGTCCGATGAAGATAAAGGCAAGGTTATAAAACAAAGTGTTGCGAGTAATGGTAAAAGCATCGTTGGTGCTGAACAGGAATTTGAAGTTATCCCAGCCTACCCATTTGCTATGGGCAATACTGGCCCAAAAACCGTCACGGCTGAAGCGGTATTGCTTAAACGCCGTAATCGTACCGACCAATGGAAGGTACGAGAAAAAGAAAAACCAGACGGCACCTGGCAACACCATAAATAACATGACTTTATTCTTGAGCAGGTTTTTGAAAAATGCAGTCATGATGTTCCCCTCCTGTCGAAAAATAATGAAAAAGGATCGGGCGCAACAATCACCCGCCCGATCCCTTTCGTTTCTTTAATTGTTACTTGTTGTTCGCAGCTCTCCAGGCATCGAGCTGAGCTTGGGCTTCAGCAATGACCTTGTCAAGGCCGGCCTCTTTGAATTTTTCGATCGCTTTCGGCAAGTAATCTGCCGGATCAACCGTACCGGTCATCAGCGAGGACCAGAATTGTTCTTTTACGTTCTGTACGGCTGCCATTTCAGTTGCTACTTTCGTGCTGTCGAAGTTGAAGCTCAGGATCGGCGAATTGACGCCTTCTGCGTTAAACTTCTTGAATTGCTCCCATTTGTCGTCTGCGTCGTTCGGGTTCAAGTAGAGGAGCATGTTGTTGCCCAAAGAGTAAGATGGCATGTCGTAGTTTTTCGATTCTGCCAAGTTTTCGTAGTGCGTGTCGTCAAGTTTCTTGTAGTGAACGCCTTCGATCCCGGAGTCAACCATGTTACGCAACACTGGATCGGTATTCAACAGGTTCAGGAATTCCATTGCTTTCTCTGGATGCTCGGAGTTCGCGGAGATCGCCATGATCGAACCTTGAACGGAAGTGTTCGTGATGATCGCATCACTAGCCGGTGTGGAAACCACAGGGTAGCCGTAGCTTGCAGACCACAGGTTATCAGCCAGCGGCTGGGTTTGCGCACGGTCCATGAACCATTGACCGGAAGTCATCAGGTCGCTGGTAGAGCCAGTTGTTGCTGCTTCAGGAGCAACATAACCCGCTTGATAGTACTTGTGCATTTGATTCAGAGCTGCTTGCATTTCAGGCGTTTCCAGGATGTTTACGATTTTATAATCGGTCGTATCCAGTTTCACAGCCATCGGCAAGTTCTGGATGATGTAATCATAAGGCACGTAAGGAACGTAGTTCTTGTCCATTGCAAAAGGCGTTACGCCTGGTTCGTTTTCCTTGATCGTTTTCAGCAACGGCTCGATGCTTTCCAAGGAACGAACGCTAGTGATGTCTACGTTGTATTTGTCAGCCAAAGTTTTGTTAAAGCGCCATACTTCTTGTTGAGGCAATTCTTTGTTGGCAGGAATGCCGTAGTTATGGCCGTCGACTTTGGAACCTTCCAGGAAGGCCGGGTCGATGGTGTTTTTCAGATCTTGTCCGTATTTCTCGAGCAGATCATCAATCTCCAGGAATGCACCTTTTCTAGCGTTTTGTACGTAGTCGAAACCGCCGGCGGAAGTGAAGACGATGTCCATCGGCTCACCGGAAGCAACGTTAACTTGCATTTTTTGCGTGTAATCGCCCCAGTCGATCATTTTCATGGTGATCGTTGCGTTGATTTTCTCTTTGGTGTACTTGCTGACTTCTTCCATAACGCGGTCTACGTCTTTTTGAGGCGTCCCGATCGTGTACCAAATCAGGTTGACCGCTTCTTCCGAATTGCCCGCTGCTGCCCCATTGTTGCTGCTGTTGCTTTCAGCGTTCTTGTTACCGCCGCATGCGCTTAGTACAAGTACTAAGGCCATCAGAGTGGCAAGTACGAAAGAAAAACTTCTTTTGTTTTTACTCATGCTGATCCTCCCTTTTGAAGCTCTTTTGTTTTGTTTAACTAACTTAACCTTACCGGATGAAAGCCGTTACAAAAAGAAGATAAACTTAAAAAATCGAGGTACAAATTAAAGAAAAGGACAATACCCCGGATCCAAGGAAAACCTACCTTTCCGGCAGGCCTAAATCTCCTTGATCCAGGGTACCCATCCCCTTCCTATCTAATGCAGCGCTTTAAAGTCGGTGGGGGAGATCCCCACGTATTTTCGAAACTGCTTATAGAAATAACCAATTTCCCAATATCCTACTTTCCGGGCGATTTCTTGCACCTTGAGATTGGTGTTTTTGAGTTGCAGCTTCGCCTTATCAATTCGGTACTTGTTAATGTACTCTGCAAAGGACACGCCGGTCTCCTTATGAAATAACTGTCCAAGATAAACCGGATGAATATGGTATTGCGCTCCTAGCGTTTTTAGCGACAACTCATCGGCATAATGCGTATCGATGTAAGTCAACACTTGATGCACGACCGGATTTTTCGCGTCCTGCAGCAAGGAGCAAACCGTCTCCTCTGCTAAGCCCTCAAGAATTTCGATCAGTCCCTGGTATGTTTCACAGCGTTGCACACGTTGGAGCGCCTTCTTAAACAAGTCCGTCTCTTCTGTATATTTAATATGCTGAAGCTCCATCTTAAAGCGGACAACCAGCTCCAATGCAGCGTTCTGCAAATCCTCGGGGCGGACACCCTCCAGCTGCTTCAACTGCTCAAAATCACGGTAAATGCACTCCTTCAAGCCTTCTTTATCTTTAGCCAAAATCAGCTTGGCGTACTCCTCCCATGCCAGCGGATAACCGCTCTCCAGAACGCTGTTGCCGCCGTGATCGCCTTCCAGCAGCTTATATTCAATCGTCCGCCGATCCGGATAAATCAAGTAGTACTCTAGAGCGCGTTTGGCTTCCTTGTAACTGAGTGAAGCCGCCTCGGGAAGCCGGCCCACGCTTCCAACGCCGATTTGGATCATCCGGTTCATGACAGACAGCTCCAGGGACAGGTTCTCCATCAACTCTGCAAATATCCTTTTTTCCACTGCCCCTTTGGGGAGGGAACCCACAATCACGATATCGCCGTCCACATCACGGAAAAGGGTGATCCCCCGTTGCTCTTTGAGATAACGTTCGGTTCGTTCGAATACTTCGGCCGAATTGCCATCCGTGCGCAATACGGAAACCGCGGCGCAAGGCCCATGTAAATTCAGTCCGAGCAGCTCGGCCCGCTCCTCAAATTCGGCGGCTGCGATTTGCCCGTTCAGCCAGCGGTACAGCGTGTTATCCTTTAGAATCTGGACATCATAGGCGTCATATAGTCCATCCGACTGCAGGCTGTCCAGCTTCTGCACGGTGTTGCGCAGCGTCGACTCCAGCTCCTCCAGGTTAATGGGTTTCAGCAAGTAGTTTTCGATGCCTAGCTTCATGCCTTCTTTGAGATAATCGAACTCGTTGAACCCGCTTAAAATAATGACTTTCAGTTCCTGGTGAAGCTTCCTCGCCTCGGAGATTAGCGTTAACCCGTTCATCACCGGCATGGAGATGTCTGTGATCAATACATCGACCGGCGTTGAACCCAGAGCATCCAATGCCTGCTGACCGTTCTCCGCATGCCCGACGATTTCGAGGCCAAACTTCGGCCAGTCGACAATATCATATAAACCTTCGATGATAAACGGTTCGTCATCGACGATAAACACCTTATACATCTTCGCCCTCCATTCCTTCCCGATTGGGATAACGAACGATGATCGTTGTCCCTGAACCGGGCGCGCTGTCGATTTCTATCCCGTAAGCCGGACCGTACAAGAAACGCAATCGCGTATGCACGCTACGCAAACCGAACATTTGCCCGGTTTCTTCCTCCCGCTCCAATTCCCGATGGATTTCCGCAAGCCGATCCGGTTCGATGCCTTTCCCGTTATCATGTACCACGGCCACCAGGGTATCCCCGTCTTCCCGCACTTCAATCGAGATCTGATTATCAAATTGGTCCGTTCGAATCCCATGAACGATATAATTCTCCACAATCGGCTGCAGGGAAAGCCGGACGAGCGCTTTGCCGTAGAGCGCCGGATCGGCTTCAATCTCATAGTTAAAGCGATCTTTGTAACGGATGCGGAACAATTCCAAATACAACCGGCAGGCTTCCAGCTCGTCCTTCAGCGTATAGTTTTTCTTCTGCTGCACCATGCTCTTGAACAGGACGGATAAGCTGTAGATCATTTCACCCACATCCCTGGCCCCTTGGGAGATCGCCCGCATGCGGATGACCTCAAGCGTATTGTACAGGAAATGCGGGTTAATCCGTGCCTGTAAGGCAACAAGCTCCGTTTGCTGCTGCTTGATCTCCGCTTTAAACACCCGGTCGATATACAAATTGAGCTCGTCCAACATGTCGTTAAAGCTTTTCGAGATTTGCCCCAGCTCGTCCTCCCGTACATCGGTGATCCGCGCCGTGAAATCGCCATTGCGTACTCTCCGGGTAAATCGGATAATGCCGTTCGTGCGTTTGGCGAAATTGCTGATGAATAGAGCCGGGATGAGGATGGCAAACAGAATGCAAATGGAACTGATCGTTAGGATCGTGTTGCGCAGTCCTTGATAGGTTTTGGCCAACTCCTCTTTCGGGACCGTACTGAGCACCGTGAATCCCCCCTGACTTTGCGTCAGCTTGGTGGCGATCATCCCGTTGCCGAGCACCCCGGTGTCGTACAATGAGTTAATTTGCTCGGTATAGGGGTATTTCCGGCCATAATAAGTTCCGGAGGTATCGAACAGCACGTTGCCATCCGCGGACAAGACCAGGATTGAACCTTTCAGGTCTTCTCTGTACATCGCCAGACTGCCCCAGACATTCGCCGTATCGAAATAAACGTCCAGTTGACCAATGTTGCGAAGCGTTAGCTTATTGCTGATCGGGATGCGAACCGAATACATCGGGGTATCCGGTAAACCCACCGTTTTGCGCACCCATATATTGGAGATCCCCACGTTCATCCCTTCCTGTTGATACATTACATCGGGCACGAACGATCGGGCCTGATTGGTGGGGATAATCTTAAACTGCTTATCGCTGCCAAAGACATACAGCTGCTGCAGATCCGCGCTATATAACATCAAACTACGAATGTCCGGATCATCATCGACCACGTTGCGGAAATACAACACGGTGTCCGTAGACGAACTATTTTCCATATAGAATCGGTCTAGACGGTAATTCACGTAATCCTGATACGGATGCTCCAAAAAAAATGAAGTGTTCGAGGCCCGCTCCTCATCGCGATAAATGTCCCGCACCATGGACTGCACGGAGTCGTATTTGCCTCCGATGTAATCGCTGACGCTTTCGATCGCCCGCTTCTGGATATCCAGCTGCCGTTGCACCGCGGACTCGGACATAAACATGAACATTAAATATGAAAACGTAATGATCGTAACGATCGTAATCACCGAGAAAAACAAGATGATCTTCATGAACAAGTTGTTCTTGAAGTAATTCCGGTAAATGTTCCGAATGAACATGTCTTCCCTCCTCGTGCAAGGTCAATTATACCATGCCTTTGGGGCTACATGGGATTAGCCGTTCTTGGCGGGTTGGGGGCAAGCTCCCGGGCTGCCTGCCCGTAATGCGGCGAATAGGCTGAAATGTTGCACGAACTGCAACATTCTTAAATTTAAAACGCCTGTTCCTCATAGGAACAGGCGCTTCTCATGTATAGCGAATTGATCCGAGCCGGGATCTTACCCGCGGAATTCCTGCAGCCCTTCGTTCAGCGAACGGGTCGCCGCGTAGACTTGCTGGTAAAGCTTGAAGAGGCGTGCGTACTTCTCCACGTTGGCCGGGATCGGCTCATACGTCTTGGCGTAGCCGATAAAAGCATCGGCGCATTCCTTCAAGCTGCCGAACCAGCCGCTGCCGACAGCTGCCATCATCGCGGCACCCATCGCCGGGCCTTGCTCGTTCTTCAACGCCACAACCGGCTTGCCGAAGATATCCGCTTGCATTTGCAACCAAACCGGATTCTTGGCGCCGCCACCGATGGAGATGACGCGTTCGACCTCGATGCCGGCTGCGCCGAACAGGTCAAACGACTCCTGCAGCGAGAAGGTGATCCCTTCCATCACCGCGCGAGCCAAATGCTCCCGGCGATGCGTGCCGGACAGGCCGATGAAGCTGCCACGGATCACGCTGTCCGCGTGCGGCGTACGTTCCCCAACCAGATACGGGGTGAACAGCAGCCCTTCCGAACCCGGCGCGATATCGCCCACCGGCTTCAGCAGCTCGTCAAAGCTAAGCTCCGGCGCCAGCGATTCCTTGAACCAGCTCAAGGAATAACCTGCAGCCAGCGTCACGCCCATGGCGTAAAAAGCACCCGGATGCGCATGGTTGAAGAAATGCACCTTCCCGGCGAAATCCTTGTTCTTGTCTTCTTCGTACGTCAACACGACACCGGATGTGCCGACGCTGCAAAGCGCGTCGCCCTTGCGGACGATGCCCGCGCCAACCGCGCCGCAGGCGTTATCGGCGCCGCCGCCGAATACCTTCGTGCCGGCCGACAAACCGGACTCTGCGGCAAACTCTGGCTGCAGCGAGCCGGTGTTCTCGGTACTGCCTACGAGCGGCGGGCAGAAGCCAGCCGGAAGCCCGAAGGCTGCAGCGATCTCTTCGCTCCACTGGCCTTCCGGTACGTTAAGCAACAACGTTCCCGCCGCATCGGAGATTTCCATTTGCACTTGGCCGGTCATGCGGTAACGCAAATAATCCTTCGGCAGCACGAACCGCGAAGCTTTAGCGAACAGCTCCGGCTCATTCTCCTGAACCCAGAGGATCTTCGGCAGCGTGAAGCCTTCCAGCGCGGCGTTGCGGGTAATGTCGAGCAGCTTGCTGCCCAGCTTTGCATCAATGTCACGACATTGCTTCGTCGTCCGTGTATCGTTCCACAGGATGGCGTTGCGCAACACATTGTTCTGCTCATCCAGCAGGACCAATCCGTGCATTTGACCGGAGAAGGATACGCCCTCCACGTCTCCAGCCGCTACGCCGCTCTCTTTCAGCAATTGCTTCAAGCAAGTCATTGTTCCTTTTACCCATTCTTCGGGATCTTGCTCACTGAACCCGGGACGCTCTTGAATCAGCGGATAAGAAGCCGACGCCTCACCGGCGATCTCCCCGTTTTGGTTCACGAGCAGCGTCTTGACCGAGCTGGTCCCTAGATCGATGCCAATCACATACTTCATTGCGATACTCTCCCTTCGCATGTCCCCGAAAGGGGCTTTATACCACAAAAAGGGACGGCAAGCGTCCCTTTTTGAAAAAGTTGTGCGTGAAAAGCCGACTTTTGAATCTTATTTCGTTCCGAAAATGTATTCGTTCAGGCGGGCTTTAACCAGCTCGAGGTGGTTCGACTTGTTGACGATGTGGCTGTGCTCCAAAGCATAAGCTTCCAGTGTTTTGAAGTTGGCTTTGCCGGATACGATATCCGCGCCAATTCCCGTCTTGAAGCTGGCATAACGATCATTCAACAGGTTCTCGATGAACTTGTCTTCGATCATTTTGCCGGCTACTTTCAAGCCTTTCGCAAAGGTATCCATCCCTGCGATATGAGCATAGAACAGGTCTTCCGGCTCGAAGGAGCTACGTCTTACCTTCGCGTCGAAGTTGACGCCGCCGGAGCCCAGGCCGCCGTTTTGCAGGATTTCATACATAGCCAGCGTTACGGAATACAGGTCAGTTGGGAATTCGTCGGTATCCCAGCCCAACAGCATATCGCCTTGGTTGGCATCGACCGAACCCAACATGTTGTTGATGCGAGCTACGCGCAGTTCATGTTCGAACGTATGACCAGCCAGCGTCGCATGGTTTGCTTCCAGGTTAAGTTTGAAGTGGTCTTGCAAGCCGTATTTTTGCAGGAACGCAATCGTTGTAGCTGCGTCGAAGTCGTATTGGTGTTTGGTTGGCTCTTTTGGTTTCGGCTCGATCAAGAATTGGCCTTTGAAGCCGATTTCCTTCGCGTAGTCGATTGCCATTTGGAAGAATCTCGCCAGGTTGTCGAGTTCCAGACCCATATCCGTGTTCAACAGGGATTCGTAACCTTCACGTCCGCCCCAGAACACATAGTTTTCAGCGCCCAATTCAAGAGCCGTTTCCAAACCTTTCTTCACTTGAGCTGCAGCATAAGCGAATACGTCTGCGTTCGAAGTTGTTGCTGCGCCATGTACATAACGCGGATTGGAGAACATGTTCGCTGTGTTCCACAGCAACTTCACGCCGGTTTGGTTCATGCCTTCCTTGATTTTAGCAACGATAACATCCAGGTTCTCGTTCGATTCTTTCAGCGTAGCGCCTTCCGGAGAAACGTCAACGTCATGGAAGCAGAAATAAGGAGCGCCGATCTTTTCCAGGAATTCAAAGTTCACTTCTACGCGGGCTTTCGCAAGATCCAAGCCGCTTACCGTTTCCCAAGGACGAATCATGTTACCTTGACCGAACGGGTCGCTACCGTTCATCGTCAGCGTGTGCCAGTAAGCAACTGCAAAACGCAGGTGCTCTTTCATCGATTTGCCGAGGATGACTTCATTCTCGTTATAATGTTTAAATGCCAGCGGATTGTTGGAACCTGCGCCTTCATACTGAATTTTGCTAATGTTCTTAAAATAACTCACCACTAATTCCTCCCAGCCAGAAATTAAATTTTAAGTAAGCCTTTACATCCTGTGGATTATAAGTAGCATGCCCACCCGATCACGGGAGCATGCTTTCTACACCTAGATCGTATCACGTTCCACTTAGTTTGTCTAGTAAACTAACAAAGTTATTGATTAAACCCAGGTCATTTATGTTATGATGCGTATAGACATACATTCACCGTGCCTAGAGGCATGGGTATAACGAGGGAGTTTATATGAAAATCACAGGCGACCAGCAGCTCATCAAAAAAATGAATAAAACCATCGTCCTGGATACGATCCGTCAACGTCAGCCATTGTCTCGCGCGGATATTTCCGCCGCGATTGGGTTGAACAAGGCGACCGTATCGTCCCTCGTCTCCGAATTGATCGACAGCCAGCTTGTCACCGAGATCGGCCCCGGCGAATCTAGCGGCGGACGCAAGCCTACTCTGCTTCTCTTTAACCGCAGCGCCGGTTATGCGGTCGGCATCGATATCCGCGTAAATGATTTGCTGGCCGTGCTCGTCGACCTGGAAGGCCACGTTCTGCTGGAAAAAACGGTTGCGCTCGCCGATTTCACCCCGGACCATGTGGTCGAACAGATTCGCAAAACGATCCGCCAGTTTAGCAAAAAACTCCCCGAATCCCCGTACGGTATCGTTGGGATCGGGATCGGGGTGCCTGGGCTCGTCGACGACAAGAGCCGCGTTGTATCGGCGCCCAACCTGGACTGGAACCAGGTGGACCTGTACGATCCATTGGCCTCCGAATTTGGGACCAATCTGCATATTGATAACGAGGCCAACGCCGGAGCCATTGGCGAGAAGCTTTACGGCGCCGGCCGCGAGGCCCAAAATCTGGTTTACCTGAGTATAGGCATTGGTATCGGCTCCGGTATCATCGTTGGCGGCGAGTTGTACCGCGGCACATCGAATTTCTCCGGCGAGGTTGGCCACATGACCGTCGCCGAGAACGGTCCCCTCTGCCGCTGCGGCAACCGCGGCTGTTGGGAGACGCTAGCCTCGGAGAAGGCGCTGCTCGACCGGGCAGCCAAGCTGTGGAACGATTCGCACCCCGATCTGGAGGAAATTATCCGGCTCGCTCGCGACGGCGAGCCTCGGGCCGTGCAGCTCCTGAATGAAATCGGCGCCCAGCTTGGCGTTGGATTGGCCAATTTGGTTAACATCCTGAATCCGGAGCTGATTGTGATCGGCAACCGCCTATCGCTTGCCGGAGACCTATTGCAAGACGCCATGTTGCGCACCATCGAGAACCGCAGCTTATCCTATCACCGGAAGAAAAGCGGAGTCGCCTTCGCCAATCTAGGTATCCGTTCTACAGCGCTGGGCGCGGCATCCATGCCGATTACCATGTTCCTCAGCGAGCCGGATCCCGTTCCAGCGCAGGAAGGCAACACGCCGGCCGGAATTTAAGCGATAGATAATAACCCGCAGGATTCGTGAGTTTACTTCACGATCCTGCGGGTTATTTGTTGCGTTAGATCATTTGTGGCCGATAGCTTCGCAGCAACTCGCGGATACCGGCCTCCGGAAGCGGCTTACTGATATAATACCCTTGAATAATATCGCATTTGGCTCGCCGAACATGCTGCATCTGTTGCTCCGTCTCCACGCCTTCAGCGACGACCTGAAGTCCCATTTTTCGTCCGATGAGCACGATCGCTTTGGCGAGGGAGCGGCTGTCGTCCTGCTCCGGCAAATGCTCGATGAACGTTCTGTCCACCTTCAGCGTCGTAATCGGCATCTGCTTCAATGATCCCAGTGACGAATAACCCGTGCCGAAATCGTCTAAAGCGATTTGAATACCGAAGGCTTTCAGTTCGTTCAGCTTAGGCACAAGCGAATCCACCGTTTCCATAATCATGGACTCGGTAATCTCCAACTCCAGACACTCGGGTGCCAGCCCCGTCTGCTGCAGGATGCGCAGAACCTTGCTGACGAAGTCCTCTTCAAGAAGCTGAACGACCGAGATATTAACGGCGATTTTGTACATTCCGAATCCATCGTCCTCCAGACGTTTGGCGAAGGCGCAGGACTCTTCCAGCACCCATTCACCGATCGGTACGATCAGGCGGCTGTCCTCGGCGATCTTAATGAAAGATAAGGGCGACACGTAACCGAGTTCCGGGCTGTTCCAGCGAATCAGCGCCTCGAAGCCGCAAATATGGCCGTCGCGCACCCCGAGTTGAGGCTGATAGTGGATGGTAAACTCGCCCCGGGTCAGGGCTTGCCGAAGGTTTTTTTCCAAATGCACCCGTTCATTAAACGCTTGCAAAAATACGGGATCGAAGACGACGTATTTGCCTTTCCCCGCCTCTTTGGCTGCGTACATCGCCACGTCGGCGTTCTTGAGGATTTCTTCAGGAGTGCGGCCGTCTTGCGGATAGAACGAAATCCCGATGCTGACCGACACGAACAGATCGCTGTCGTCGATCCGGAACGGCTCACGGAAGCCCTGGAGCAGCTTGTCCGCCAGCGCTGTCGCCTGTTCCCTCTCCACATCTTTCAGCAAAATCACGAATTCGTCCCCGCCCAACCGAAATAACATACCCGTATCCTCGATCAGGGAGGTCAAGCGGGAGCTTGCTTGCATCAGCAGACGATCGCCAAATTTATGCCCTAACGTATCATTGATATACTTAAAATTGTCGGTATCCACGAAAAAGAGGGCCGCTTTGGCGTTCGCCCTGGAAACCAGGGCATCCATTTCTTCGAGCAAATACAGACGATTCGGTAAATCGCTAAGCGTGTCGTAATAAGCGAGATGCCGCATCCGCTGTTGGTACATTCGCAATTGGTGCACCTCGATATTCGAGCCCACCATCCGGTAGGCACGCCCCTGTTCATTAAACAGCGCTTTTCCCCGCCCCAGGAACCACCGGTATTCCCCGTCTTTACAGAGCAGGCGGTATTCGCACTCGAAAACTTCCTTTTCCCCTGCCTGCAGTGCCGTGATCTCCTGCTGAATTTTCGGGGTATCGTCGGGGTGGATCACCTGCTCCAGCCTCTGGGTGCTAATCGGGTCCTCTTGACTATACCCAAGCAGCTCAAACCACCTTGGCGAGTAGTACCGGCGATTTCGTTCCAGATCCAACTCCCAAATGCCGCCGTTCGAGGCGTCAGCGACCAGCCGATAGCGTTCCTCACTTCGTCTCAGCCTCTCCTGGTTTTCCAGCAGCTTATCATAGTTCTCCTTTAACTCCTCTTGGGTGGCGGTTAACTCCAGATTGGCGGACTCCAGTTCCTGATAGCTTTGATGCAGTTTATTCTCGAATTGCTTCCGCTCCTCGATGTCCACGCCGGTCATGATGAAGACGTCCGGATCGCCCTGCAGTCCGGGAATGACCGCCGTTCGGAACAAAAACGCCTTCGCTTTCCCTTGGTTCGCGCAAAACAGGTTGAGCTCGCGGTTATCAACAAAGCGATGGGATAACGCCTCGTCCAACAGCGGAATCAACTCCCGGCAAGCATGCTGCAGCAGGAGATGCTCCATGTAGGACCGTCCAACTGCTTCTCCCTCCCGGATGCCTGTAATCCATTCGGCATATCGATTGAAACGCACCGTTGTCCGATCGCTTTGCACCGCCCAAATAAATAGATTGGTATGATCCAGCACTTCCTTGGAAAATCCCCGTTCTCCATGAATCGTGCGCCGCAAACGGATGATGTAGACCCGGATCAGCCAATAACTAGCTGCCACTCCACCGACTAACAAGCCGACGACAAGGATAAGTCGATTTCGCATCGCGTTCGAGAAAGACTCCGAATGGGTGAAAAAATACTTCAGATAGAGCTCCTCATAGACCCCCGAGCGCTTCAGTTCATCCATTCGGCCGTTGATGTAATCGACCAGTTCCGGCGTCTTTTTGCTGACTCCATAAGCCACATCCCGAGGATACAGATCCTCCAATACCTTATGAACCTCACCGGTCATTTCCCGCTTCACGATCAAATAATCGACGACGTTCTCATTCTCAAACAATAGGTCGATTTCTCCCCGGTTTAGAGCCATAAGGGCCGCTTCAACGGTAGGGTATGTACGGTAAGACGTTACGCCGGCTTCCGACTGCAGAATCTCCTCGGAATATTGACCCGCGCCGACCCCCACGGTATATTGATTCAATTGATCCGTACCCAGCCTGCCCTGAAAGCTCTCGCCGGCATAGACGCCTATGTAGGTCTGCATGATCGGTTTAGAAAAAAGAATATCCTGCTTCCGATTCTCCTGAACTGCCATCAAACCTGCCGTATCCGCCGAACCGCCAACCAGCGCCTGATAAGCTTCCTTCCAATCGGAGGCGGAATAGAACAGCGTGTAGTCACGCTCCTTAAAAATCAGATGAGTCAATTCCAGATCGAAGCCCATTTCGAACCCATTCTGGCTGAATTTATAGGGCGGATAGTCCAGCTCCGTCTGGTAACGAACCACCTTTCGTTCCGCCTCGACCGTCGCAGCGCCTAACCCCGCCATGATCGAAAACACGAGCATACCTGCTATTAACAACATTCGGACCCGCTTCATAAGCGATACACCCTTTACGGTAGGATAAGAGTGGGGTTCCCCCATCGAATCGCGAAAATATGCATATTTTGTTTCATCTTATCACAGTTAGGCTGGAACCCATAGGCTAAAATACCCGGATCGTCAAGAAAAATAGGCCCCTCCGAAAGCGGAGGCGCCTACCTTGAAAATATGTTTATTTATGCGGGGTTTTGGAAGCTTCCTCCGCATCCAAATACGGTTTATTCGCGAAATAGTACATGAAGCCCATCAGCAGCACTCCGCCAACCAAATTGCCGAGCGTTACCGGAATCAGATTATGCACGACACCGCCAAACGAGATCGTGTCCGGGTGATCCAGTACCAAAGCGATGGCAAAGGTGCACATATTGGCGATGCTGTGCTCGTAGCCGGAAATAAAAAAGCAGAAGACGAACAGCATCATGGCAAACATTTTGGCCCCGTCTCCTTGCAGGGCCATCGGGATAAAGAACGCCAGACATACCAGCCAGTTACATAGAATCGCCCGGAAGAACAACTCCATGATCGGGGTAGCCATTTTATGTTCGACCACACTTAACAAGAAAGTGTTGACCGAGGCATCGGCAAATAAGCCGGTCAGATAGATTAATAAGGCGAAGGCCCCTGCTCCCAAGATGTTACCGATATAGCTGAACACCCATAACTTCGTGATGTCGCGCCATTTCAGCCGCTTCCTTAAAGCGGCGTATGTATAATAAAATGTATTCCCGGTAAACAAATCCCCGCCACCGTATGCGATCAGAATAATAGCAGCGCCAAAGGTGATGGCGGCCATCGGATAGGTCAGCGGCGAATGCTCTAGGTAAAAGTAGTTCCCGCTCTTGAAAGCAACGATCACCCCAAAACCGATAAACATACTCGCCAGCATGGCTCTAGCAATATAGCGGAGATGGCTTTGCATAAAAATTTTATACTTCTTGAGCGCCAGCTCCTCGACTTTCAACAGTGATTCTGTCTCCATAACGCCTCCCATTGTTCTCTGTTCTGTTATTCGTGTTCATTTAGCTTATCCGTTGTTAGCCATTGCCATCCGGCAATGTGCCAATTCATTCAAATTTTAGATTAAACGGTCTCGCCGCTATTTACAAGGGGCACGAAATTGTGCATAATAAAAAAAAGACTCTTTTGATAATGATTATCATTATTATCTTTGAGATCACTCCGGTTTATCACCGAAAACGGCCAAGAGGAGACGAACGCCCATGAGATTGCTATCCGCCCGCAGAAAGACAAGGCTGAACATCGATGACTACTTGGATCTGCTCAATCTTGCCGCCCAATTAGGCGACCTACAGTGGCAAAAGGAAATTATCCGCAAGCTGGAAATGATGCAGTCCGAGTTCACCGACGTCAGTCAATAGAATAGATAGGGTTCATATAAAAATAAGCGCGTGCTTAGGGAAAGCTTCCCAAGCTCGCGCTTTTTGCATGAACACGAATTCCATGAAGACCAGATGGGGTTAGACCCTTACAGACATCTGCAAGTCTTCTCCGCTAGACTCCATCATTTCAGTAATCACCAAATCCGTTTTACGCATGAGGTCCACTTCATAAGGCGATCTTACGTTTGAACCGTCTGCTTCGCGGATGATCTTAACCACCGGACGATGCACCAGGCTGGAATCCAGAGAGGATACGATGCCGAGCTGGCCGTTGCTGAGCTTCACTACGGAGGAAAGAGGATAAATGCTGATATTGCGCAGATAAGTTTGAATGAGTTCCAGGCTGAAATAACGATCTCCAGCAGCCAGCAAATATTCAATCGCTTCTCCCGGAGTATAGGCCAGACGGTAGTTCCGCCGTGAGATCAAGGCATGGTAGGTATCGGCAATGGCGACGATTTGCGCGTATTCATCAATTTCGTGATGTTTCAGTCGGGAAGGATATCCCGCCCCGTTATACCGCTCATGATGCTGCAATGCGCATAGGGCCGAACGTCTCGATACGCCTTCCATATCGCAAATGATTTGGAAGCCCGCCTCCGGATGCCGACGCAGCGCCTCACGGTCGGCTCCGGTCAAGCTGCCGTTTCGCCGGATCGTGTGGGCTGGCAATTCGGTCATTCCGATATCGAATAATAACGCGCCGACGCAGAGATCGATCATTTCCGCCCCGGAGTATTGACCCGCGATGCCAAGAATAGCCGAATACGCGGTCACATGAAAGGAATGCTCCAGCAAGTAGGGATCGCTTTGTTGCAGGCGGATCAAGCCATCCAACACTTGCTCATGGCTTGTGATTTCGTATAAAATGTTCCGGAACATGCGGCGAAATTGTTCGTCCAACTGCGGGGTGGACGGTCGCCCAAAACCCAAGTCGGAATCGGCCAAACGAACCAGCATTTGCCGGATTTGCTTGCGCGCCTCGCGTTTCTCTTTGAGATCCTGAAACTTCATGATGGGGCTTGTCCCCTGGATGTCTTCATCGCGGAAGGAACCGACCGGTTCTTTCTTGCCAATCATGGCCGTTTGAATCCCCAACTTCTTAAGGCGTACGATATGGCCTTCGGTTAACGCGGTTCCCGCTCCTAGCATGGTCATCCCGTGTTGATTTAGTATAGGCTCGGCTAAAACGTCGCCTGGTTCGAGCATTCTGACATGAACCTGTCTCATGACATCATCACCTCATCCTTATTGCAGATCAGCTAGTTATGACGAACGCCTTCGCCCTATGTCATGGTCTATTAACTGCGCCTTTTGGCCTAATCATCGTTTTCTTCCTATCTTCCTATAATAATTCAAGAATTGTAGTCCAGACCACAGAAATTTCCTATTCGACAAAATAAAATTTATCATGACGGCAGCAATTGAGACATTACCCCAAAGTATACTTTGTAAAAGGGTCTTTCGACATTACTATACAAAAAGTCACTATTCTATCTTACATTTCAACGATATTCTAAATTATAATAGCGAAAATTTGAAGTAGGTGAGGGGGGATGAAGAACTATGAATTCGACATTTCATGAGTACGAGGACTCGGAACGACTTCCTCGATTGCTAGGACGAGAGTGGGAGTCGGAGATCTTTTCCGTATATCTAAAGCACTACTCCAATATGGAACGAATCCTTAATATCTACGGCTCGGCCGGCGTAGGAAAAAGCGCGTTGGCTGAGGAGTTTCAAAAACAAGCCACCAGGCTAGGAGCTACCGTTATCGCCATCGACGCCGCGAAAATCAGAACCGTACCGGAAGATTTCAGCAGGCAAGTCCTGTTCCAGCTTGATTTATTGGACTCCCTCTCCTCCCTTTCCGATCCCGACTTTATCATCAGAGCCTCCATCGATGCCATCCAGAAACGATCCAAACTTGGTCCTGCGTTCTTATTTATCGATACGTATGAGCTTCTAGAACCGATGGATGATTGGTTTCGCGATTTTTATATCCCGCAAATCAAAGACCGCTGCCTTTGCGTCATTTCCGGCCGAAACCCACTGTCCAGTCAATGGACGGAAAGTCCCTTCTGGAAACGATCCATCTATCGGATGCCGCTCACGAATCTGGATTTTAACAGCGTTGTCGCCTATCTGCGGACCTGCGGCATCGTTGAGCCAGAGCAGATCTACCGCATCTGGAAGCAAACCGACGGTTTGCCCCTGATGCTGGCCTCATGGCTTAGCGGGCATAACAACGGGGAAGTGGTCTTCCCCAGCTTACGAGATGACGGCGATCAGAGACATCCTGAAGCGATAACATTCGGTTTAACGCCGGAGAAGATGCCGATGACGAAACCAGAGGCCGCGATTTACGCCCGTACGGATTTGACCCATCGTGAGAAGGAGGTTGCCGCTCTGGCCGCCGAAGGGTTGACCAATCGCGACATCGCCTCACGCCTCTTCCTTAGTGAAGTCACGATCAAGAAGCATATGCGGTCCATATTTCAAAAGGTAGGCGCTAGCAACCGGACACAGCTACTCAAGCTGTTGATGGATTAAACCGCCAATGGGGGTCCTATTTCGAAAAAAACCGTCCGATTCGGACGGCGTAAAGTGTAAAACGATATAAAGTTACGGCAGCATGGTGCTGCCCATCAAATATCGGTCGACCTCGCGGGCGGCGAGCCGCCCCTCATACATCGCCCAAACAACAAGACTTTGACCTCTCCGCATATCTCCGGCGGCAAATACGCCCTTTACATTCGTTCGAAAATCGCCAAGTTCCGCTTTCACGTTCGTGCGTTCATCCTGATCCAGGCCGAGTTGCTCGGGTAGGACCGCCTCCGGACCTGCAAATCCTAATGCTAACAACACCAGATCGGCAGGAAGAACCTGCTCGCTTCCCGGAGTTTCCACCGGTATCCAGCGCCCGTCTACCTGGTTCCACTCCACGCGGACCGTATGGACTCCGGTTACTTGGCCCTGTTCATTCCCCTGCAGCGATTTCGTCGAGGTTTCATACCTGCGGGGATCCTGTCCGAACATCTCGGCCGCCTCCGCCTGCCCGTAATCCGTCTTTTGCACCTTCGGCCACTCTGGCCACGGATTATCCTGCCCCCGGGACAGCGGAAGCTTCGGCATGATTTCCAGTTGAGTCACACTCTTACAGCCTTGACGGATGGCCGTAGCGACGCAGTCGGTTCCCGTGTCTCCGCCGCCGATAACCACGACATGCTTATCTTTAGCCGATAGGAAGTTGCCATCCTGAAGCCCCGAATCCAATAGACTTTGGGTATTCCGGGACAAAAACTCCATGGCTTGATGAACGCCGTTCAATTCCCGGCCTTCGATCTTCATCTCCCGGGCTTGCGTCGCCCCGCAGCACAGCACCACGGCGTCATACTCCGCCCGCAGCCGGTCGGCCGGAAGCTCCTCGCCGATCTCGACCCCGGTGACGAAGCGAATCCCTTCGGCGGCAAGCAAATTAACGCGGCGCTGAACGATTTGCTTATCAAGCTTCATGTTCGGGATGCCGTACATCAACAGCCCGCCGATGCGATCCGCCCTTTCGTACACGGTCACGGCATGCCCAGCTTTGTTCAATTGATCCGCACAGGCCAGCCCCGCAGGACCGGATCCCACGACCGCCACCTTCTTACCGGTGGATGCGGCAGGGACCCGAGGCCGTATCCAGCCATCCTCGAATCCGTGGTCGATAATGGCCCTTTCAATGCTTTTGATCGTCACGGGCTGACCGCTTTTGCCAACGGTACACGCTCCTTCGCACGGCGCCGGGCAGACCCGGCTGGTAAACTCGGGGAAATTGCTCGTCTTTTGTAGTCGTTTTAGCGCTTCCTTCCAACTGCCGCGGTACACAAGATCATTCCATTCCGGAATCAAGTTGTGCGCCGGGCAGCCGGAAGCCATTCCCGACAGCAGCTGTCCTGCATGACAGAACGGAGTCCCGCAGTCCATGCATCGCGCGCCCTGCATTCTCAGCTTCTCCTCCTCCAGCGGTACGACGAATTCCTGCCAAGAGCCGATACGCTCTTGTGGCCGAATCTCGCCCGGTACCTCTCGACGGTATTCCAAAAAACCGGTAGCCTTTCCCATCTCCAACCTCCTGATCTAAATGACGCTCGTTTTTGCATGAACCGGAACTACCATCGCCCTCTCGCGTTATCGCTATAAAGCAATGAAATGTACAGCTGCAACTTTACGCATTGCATTTAAATAAGCCCATGTTATCACCGTGACCTGACCGTTCAGAATGAAGAAGATCACCATCGTGAAAAAAATTACTTAGCTGGGCAGAAGGGCATGCGACGATTGTCGTGTCTTTTCGAAAAACCGATTGCCAGCGGCACTATGCCGCATGTATGATGGGGTTATAAGCTTTGGCTTTGATCGGACGCTCCCGTATGACGGACATCGTCGGTTAACTACATCTCAAGCGGTTCATTTCGAGGAGGCTTTTATTTCGTGGAAGACGACCAGGCTAGCTCCCCATTCCGACCAGAATCCATGCTCACTGCCTCGGCCCTGCTTCGCGCCATTGATCGGATGGGCGTCGGCTTGGCCATCACAGATCCTAATCTCGAGGACAACCCTCTCGTTTACGTAAATCAAGGGTTCGAACATCTTACCGGGTATAATCGTGAGGAAGTCTTGCGGCGGAATCTCCGTTTTCTTCAGGGAGAAGAGACCAACAAAGAACATCTCGACGTTATACGGAAAGCGGTAAAGGAGATCGAATCGGCTACAGTAAGAATCAAGAACTACAAGAAGGACGGCAGTACTTACTGGAACCAGTTCGTCATCAGCCCCATACTGGATTCAGAGGGCCACCCTCTCTATTTCATCGGACTTCAGTTCGATGTGACCCAAGAAGTGGAGCAACAGCAGGCATCAACAGAACGACTTCGCCAGCTGTCCCATTTCGATCCGGTCACCCGCCTGTTAAATTCCAATCGTTTCAAGGAACTCATGCACGCCGAGCTTCGTTCTGCCCAAGCCGAGAATACAATGGCGGCGGTCATGTGCATCAATCTGAATCGGTTCCGGCATATCAACGAGAGCTATGGCGAATGCGACGGCAATGAGCTGCTTCGGCAGGTCGCCGAAAGATTGGGCCGTGCCTTTCCAGAAGGAACGCCGATGTGCCGCAACTTTGCGGATGAATTTTTCGTGCTGGTATCAAACGTGTCCGATCCCTTGTATATACATACACTTGCACTTGATTTGAATGACGCGCTAAAGGAGCCTTATACCCTTTCCGGTGAAACATTCCATGTCGGTTTGGGGATGGGGATCAGTCTCTACCCCGATGACGGGTCCGACGTAAATCAATTGCTGCAACATGCCGAAATGGCGATGAAGGAAGCGAAGAAGGAAGCGCTGGAAGGCCCGCACTACTTTGATTATTACTTGATGGACCGTCTAATGGCCCAGTTGACTTTAGAGAAGAAGATGATTCGAGCTTTGGCGTCAGGGCAGTTCGAGCTGCATTTCCAGCCCAAAATCGATGTGGTCACCGAGAAGCTGACCGGCTTTGAGGCGCTGATCCGTTGGAACGACCCCGTGCAGGGATACATTCCGCCGGTCACTTTTATCCCGATCGCCGAAGACAATGGGTTTATAGTTGAATTGGGCAAATGGGTTCTGCTTGAAGCCTGCAGGGTGAACAAACGATGGCAGGAGGCCGGGCTTCCAAAGCTGCCGATGTCCGTCAACGTCTCGGCGGTACAATTCAGACATCCGCACTTTTTGCGTACGGTTGAACAGGTGCTAGCCGAAACGGAGCTCGCTCCACAATTTCTGGAGCTCGAAGTGACCGAATCGCTGCTGAACGAGCACGTGCTGATCAGGGATACCTTAACCGCCTTGCAGAAACGCGGCATTTCGCTGTCCGTGGACGATTTCGGGACCGGTTACTCTTCCATCCATTACTTGAAGTCGCTGCCCGTTCAGGTGCTAAAAATAGACCGCACCTTTGTGCAGGAAACGCCATGCTCGGAACGCGACAATTCCCTGCTTCGTTCCATCATCCAGCTTGGGAAATCGCTGGGCATGACCGTGCTGGCCGAAGGCGTCGAGACGAAAGCCCAGTTCGAATTCCTGCAGCAAAACGGCTGCGATCAGATTCAAGGTTACTACTACAGTCGACCGCTGAACGCTGAAGCGATAGAGGGATTGTTGAAGTCTAGTTAATGTCCGCCACGGTATCAAGAGACTACGACCTTGACTGCCGCTTACCCAAAGGGTACAAATAAAAAAACAGCAACGCCAGCAGCAGCGCCGCAGCCGGTATCCCGCTGAGCATCCATCGGATGCCGATCGCGGCCGATGCCGGCTGTTCGTTTAGGCCGGCTTCATACCCGCTTGCCTCCAGGATGAGCCCCATGCAGGCAGCCTGCAGCGAAACGCCCCACCTCACGATAAATCCGTTCATGCCGAAGTACATGCCTTCCCGGCGTGCGCCGGTCCCCCGTTCATCCTCGTCGATCACCTCGGACAACATGACATCAAGCAGCACCAGCAGCCCGGCTAATCCAAACCCCACGGCAACAGCGGTGGCAATCGCGCCGCCCTCCTTCGTAACCCAGCCAAATGGCAGCAGGGCGGCCGCATAGCAGGCAACGGCGATCAGGATACCCTGCCGCGCTCCGTATTTGGCTGTTAATCGTCCCCACAGGAATACGCATGGAATGGCAGATAGAAAAATCGCCCCTAACAGCAGGGTGTTAAAGCTCTCCTCACGGCCCAACACGTATTTGGTGTAAAACGGTATGCCGGCTGGCAGCAGGGCAAACGTGAACTGCACCAGAAAACTGCCGATCACATACAGGACAAACGCACGGTTCCCCAACGTATGCCGAACCGCCGTGGTCAAGCGGAACGTAGTGCGGGGTGCATCGGGATTTTCCCGGCTGCCCCAAAGGGACAAGGCCAGGAAAACGGCCGACAACGCTGCGAATACGCCCCCCATTGCACCCCAGCCGATTTGAGAATAGAGGAGCGGCGGAATCGCCACACCCACGATCATGCCGACAATGCCCAACATCTGCCGCCAGGAGGATACGTAAGCCCGGTCCTTGATGCTTTGGAACATCTCCGGGAACAATGCGGAGTAGTTCAGCACCACTAACACGAACAACGCATCATACAGCATTACGGTTCCTATAAAATAGGGAAAAGCCGCGCCTTCATCCGCCGGAGGCGTCCATAACAGCGCAAAGGCTGCGGCCAGTGGAACCAGGCCGAACCCGATATAAGGGAGCCGTCTGCCGAACCGTGTGCGGGTCCGATCGGACAAATGGCCAAACAGCGGATTAAGCAAGGCATTAAGCA
The DNA here is from genome assembly GCF_014947195.2 of Paenibacillus rhizolycopersici. Taxonomy (NCBI): domain Bacteria; kingdom Bacillati; phylum Bacillota; class Bacilli; order Caryophanales; family Paenibacillaceae; genus Paenibacillus; species Paenibacillus rhizolycopersici. Next base: position 247,673 of record NZ_JADCNN020000002.1, read on the forward strand.
CGCCGTGGAACACCATCGCCAAGCTGATCCAGGCCGGGCGGACGCCCAACACGTCGACATAATAGTAAACGAGATAGGTGGCAAAGGCCTGCGACATCAAATTTACCGCCAGATTCCCCGAACTATAGGCCACCTTATGAATCTCCGACCGCTTGCCCCGATTCACATGACGTATCATCCGCCCCACCTCCTTATTTTTGAAATCCGTCCTGTTCTAAGGCCGCTGTTGCAATTGCTGCAGATCTTTCCAGCGGATCAATTCGATGTCCTCTTCCGCCAGAACCGCCTTGATCTCCGGATCGCGGAAGAGCTGAAAATCCCACTGTCTTTTTTCCCACTCGGAATGGATGGCCTTTAGCTCTTCCGTTGCCAGCGCAGGATGTATGATGATTTCGGATACACCGGGGCGCAGCGCTTTAAGAACGGCGATCATCTCCCGCTTGTAGCTTTCGTACGTTTCACCCGGCTGCTTGCCGAACGGCAGACCGATTAGATCGTCGAGAAGGATGACGCCCATCCGGTCGGCCAGCTCGGTGACTTGGCGGGCTAAGGCAGCAGCCTCCGGCGGCAGTTTACCTACCTGCGGCAACGAGCGTGGCAAACGGAACGGCAGACCGTAATCGGCGCAAATTTCGAACGTTACGTCGAGAAAATGTTGGCCCGTCGCCAACCCGTATAAACTGCCCATGTGGTTGTCGAGATGCGTAGGCGCGAGGCCTAACGCCAGCGCGGTCTCCACCTGATTGATCATCTCCAAGCGCACCTGAGGGCGACTCGCCTGCAATTCGAAGCGGGCCACGTCTTTGGGAAAATAACCTTCCTCCGTAACCAGCGTTCGCACGTCTCCATCGCGGGTGACCGGTCCCCATTTATAACCGTTCCATTCACTGGTGAACGTCAAATGCACCCCTACGTCGTATTCTGGATTGGCGACGCTCCAGGCCGCAGCTTCCTTAGCCCAGGCGCAAGGGACCATGACCGTAGCCGAGGAAACCGCACCTTCCTGCAGCAGTTGGATAATCGCCGTGTTCTCCGCATGGCACATCCCAAAATCGTCCGCATTGACGATTAACAATTTGGTGTCCCGCCCATACCCCAATCGCTCTGCCAGTGTCATCTGTCTTCCCCCTCCGTTTTCGCAAATAGCTTTTTCCGTTCCCGTAATAAAACGCTTACATAACTCATGAGGCCGATCATCGGCCGCCCTTTGGTTTACGGATACAACTCCGAGTCCCGATTCAGCACGAACGTATTACAAATCCAATCGTGCAGGCCACGCTTCTCCGCGCTGAAAGCAATCATGAGGAAACCAATGAACAAGAGCAATGCCGATAAGAACTGCGAAAAATATCGACCAATGGATCGCAAAATGGAGATTCGTTCTCCCTCCCCATCCACGATCTTCGCTCCTACCGCCAGTTTCCCGATCGTTCCTTGCCAAGAGGTGGCCGGCAGGATCACGAAGTACAGCAGATCAAGCAGCCTTTGCATGAAGTCGGAGAAAGGGAGGATCCAATCGATCACTGTCAATATCAGCCCATCAATGAAAAAAGCGAGCAGCCTTCTCCAGAAACCGACATACACCGGATTGGGATCTCGGTAAATCATTTCCCTCCGCGCCTCACCTTCCGGCGATGACGGCTCAAAATGGTCAGGGCCGTATTGGTACAGCAGTGTTTGTGCCATGCATTCCAATCCTTTCTTTGGCCGATACGTCTACTCCATGTTTATGTAAGAAACCCAGCCTCTAGTTCCCTGGATAGTAAATTTCGCGATATCCCCAAATTATTCCTCCCGACGCAAAAAAAGGCGACCCTTGTTAGGTCGCCCTCGCTTCCTGCTATTTGCGAATTCGGTAATGATAGCCCGAAATCGTCTCAAAGCCCAGCTTGCCGTAAAGCTCCAACGCCGGCGCATTACCCGCCAACACTTGCAAGTACATGCCTTCCGCGCCGTGCTCGGCCGCCCATGACGCCAACGCCTGCAGTAGACGGCCAGCAACGCCTTTGCGGCGATGACGCGGGTCGACGACAACGTTGCTGATTCCCGCCCAGCCTTCCTCGATCACCACGGTGGCCACTCCCATCGGCTCTCCCGCCTCATAAATGGTGGCAAACGTCTTGGGCTTCGGCATGGCTTTGAAGATCGTCAAATACCCGGCCCGCCGTTCCTCCGGAAATCCTTCCATCCGCAGGAAATCATTCATCCAAGGCTCCTCCGGCTGTGCGGCCAAAGTAACTTTCGCTTCGCCAATCTCGTAAGCTGCGGAGCGCTGAAGCACCTGCTGGATGGAGGCTGCTAGCAACAGGCAATTCATCGAAACTTCGTAACCTGCCGCAGCAAGGAGCCCATCCAGTTCTTTGGGCGAGGAGTCGCTGACATGAAAACACGGCGGAAGTCCACGCTCCCGGTAAAACCGCTCAACTCTCTCCAACCACTCGCTCTCCGGAAACGGCCCCGCCGCCAGCACGCTGTTCGCGCGCGTCGTGACGCCGCCGTTGGCCCGCAGCTTCCAGGTGCCAAGTGACTCGAGTTCGCTCGGTGGCCAGCCGCTCGCTGCCAGCTGCTCTATCGCGCTGGTAAGCTCCGGCCCCACGGATAAACCTTTCATTTCAACCACTCCCCAAAGAATCGCTCGTATCCTTGCTTCATCACTGTCGCCGAAAACTTCGAAAACGCGTATTCCCGGTTGTCCGCGGAAAATTTCTGCGGCGAGGCCGCCGCCATATTCACTAGCTCGAACCAGTTCATCTCATTGCCCGCAAAGGCATGGCGGGAGCTAATATGCCCGTAGCAAGGATGCTCCGGCTTGACGACGATTTTGCCCATAGCCAGCGCTTCGGTCAGCGGCATGGCAAAGGTATCGAATTTAGAGCAACTCCAGTACACCTTGGCCGAATTCATCAACGCAAACACCTCGTCCTGGCTTAACGCGAACTGCAAGGTGACATTGAGCGGGATGTCGTATTTTTTCATACTTTCCTTGTAACGCTCCCCGCCGAACACCATCACGACATCTTTGTCCGGATTTTGCCGCGCATACTCCAGCACCAGATCCGGCCGCCGGTTCTCTTCATCGCGTCCGATCCACAATACCCGGTTATCGACGATGGCCGCCGGATCAAAATGCCGCTCCGCCAGCGATTCGTTAAATCCGATGGGGATCACATCCACATCACTTACTCCGAACACGTCGTTCAACTGTCGACGCAAAAACTCCGTTTGCACGATCGCCTTGTCCACGATTCCGTAGAACGGCTTCATCATTTCGTATCCGGTTAACGCAGGGTCAGGGAAACTATGCGGGAACAGCACGCTGTTCGGGAGGAACATTTTCAGGAAAGTAAAACCGGAGACCGTATAAATCACATGCTCGATTTGGTGCGCATGGATTTGGTCCAATACGACATCGTAATTGACCAGATCGCCTTTCTCGTGCTCGTAGCCGGGAAGCCAATCATGCCCGCTGACATGGCGTTCCGGGGATATAAATACGACGTCCACGCCAAGTTCACGGCCGATATCGCGCAACCGCTCCGCAAACACACGTGGGCCTTGGGCTTCCGCGAACTGGATTTTTCGCATCACTAAACCGACTTTCTTCAAATTGGATCCCGCCTTTTTCGTATGGGTTAGTCTACCGCCGGTGGCGTACAGGAAACAATAACTGCAAAAGTGCAGGTATTTCAGCCAATATCCTAGAACGTGGCGAAAAAGATGCAAAAGTGCAGGTATTTCTACTGTTCTTCGAGTTATTCGAGCTTTTCTCGAAAATAAATGTATTTTTGCAGGTATTCACAAGGGTTAGGCCTGATTCCGGAAAAATAACTGCACTTTTGCAGGAATCCCCACCGGTTCAATGCAATGCCACTGCACATTTCAAGATCATCCCTTGGTTTGCACGCGCGCCTTGCGGTTACCGCTGCGTATCCAACAGCTCCAAACATCCAGCCAAGCCTTTCGCCGTCTCTTCCCGTTGCCGCAGCAGTCCTTCCTTCGTCCAAACGCCGCCTCCCCGCCGCAAGTCGCTTTCGACCAACAGCAGCATCCATAGGGAAAAGATCGCAGCAAACCAGGCATACTCCCGGACCAATACCCCCCTCGCCCATGGCGTGCCTTGCTTGTCCGCTTCGTCCAAATAAGTCTCAAGCAGCTTCACCCGATCTTCGGCTGGCATCGCCTTTGGAAACCGCGGATGCGACATGTCGATCAGGTGGTACAGATCCCAGTAGGGGAGATTCCGATGCGTGTGCTCCCAATCGAGCAGAACCACGCCCCCTTCCTTCGTCACGGCATAATTGCCCAGATGCAGGTCGCCATGCGACAACACCTGCCGCTTAACGTTGAAGCCGTACCCGTCCCGAACCGCCGGGACGATCTCCGAGTCGAGCCACTGTACCGGCAGTCCCTGCCCGCCAAGGACGGCCAGCGCCTCGTCCCGCCGTCGCAACACCTCAGCGGCGATGACCTCTATGCCCGGCTTGGGGCCTTGGGCCGTCAAGCCCGGCCATTGTTCCGCCGGTGCGGCATGTAGGCGGGCCAGCTGTCTGGCCGCCGCTTGAGCATACTCCAGCCGGTAGGGATGTCGCAGCGGCCCCAGATCCTCGAAGATCGTCCAGCCCTGGGTTCCTTTCCCTTCCAGGGAGGCCGCCAACAGCTTGGGTGCCGCAATCTCGGGGAGTTTCGTCAGAATGTTCCGGTTCACCCACGCCTCCCGATCCACCGATTCGCCGTTCGTGAGCGGCTTGAAGATATAGCTGTGCTCCGGATGGGTATAGAACCGCTCCACCCATCGCCCGTTCATCCCTTGATACATCAGTTCCCTGCGCCATATCCGGTTATCGTCCAGCGTTCCATCTGCTTTGACTGCATCACCCAAATTCCGCATTCGCTATCCTTCCCGCTCCCTAGTTTGACCTTAATGGTACATAAAATTTGAAAAGATTGTCAATCTACTGTCTTGGAACGGGGATTGTGGGCGAAAAAAAGAGCGGTGCCTTTAGGCCAACCGCTCTTTAATCAATCTAGTGTTGATCTGATTCTGGTTAAGGTGTAGTTGACGTAGATGGAGGTGTAATTGGATCCGTACCCGTTGGCGCTGCAGCTGGAACTACAGTTACCAGGACTGGGTTGGAAAGTGCATATCCCTTGGCATTAATCATATCCGGCTCTGACAGGATATAGACCCTATAGCTCTGAGCAGTAATCGGAGAATCATAAATGTCTACGCTAACCGTGCCCGTAAGCGGACCGTTAGCAGCCACCTGTATGCCCTTATCTTTGAGACCGACAGCCGCATCTACGTTAAGGGTTTGGCCCTCGGTAACTACAAGAATTCGATACGAATTAATACGACTATCACCGGGTGAATCAAATTCAACCGTTATGGAGGAAGCATTAGCTACCGCACTCACCCGAGTTACCGGTGCGACAGCAATATTATCCGCCTTGAGAATAGGCTGAACGGCATTGGAGGCCGCAGAAAAATTATTGGCTCCGCTCCGTGCAACCGTCAATACAAAGAATTGATAAGATGTATCTTTGTTGATCGGATTCCCGTAAACATCATTTGGTTTATCCAAGGTCTTTGAAACGTTATTTCCGTTAGGAATTACCGATGTGTAACGGTCTGCTTGGGTCACAGCGTTGGCATCGGAGAGTTTATAGCTGCCAGCGTTTGCTACCGGAACCGCCAGAATTCGATACTCAGCCACGTTACTCTCATTGGCCAACTTATTAAAGCTAACCACGATACTGCTATATGTGCCATTAAAAGTCGAGTTCAACTGAGCATACAAACCGGAAACGGCACCTACGGAACTGTTGTCATTCAACGTAACCTCATTCGAAACCCCCGACAACGCATTCGATCCACCGCCGCTTGCGGCAAGCGATAGGACATAAACCCGATAAGCCACACCGTTACGGAGAAGCTCCCCGTCGGTATCTCGTGCCCCTGCCCCAAGGTCAGCTGTCAAGGTTACCCCATTTTTATTGACGGGCGTATAGTAATTAGACGAATTGGCTGCGTTCAGATTAAAGCTTCCGTACTTCGATGCCTTCACCACGAACACACGATATTGGCTGATATAGGTTTCGTTCGAGGCCCGGGTAAACGTCACCCGCAGATCTCGGCCATCGCCGAAATCATTTACGTCATTGGCCGCTACATTTGAAGCCGTCCCAACAGCCGCACCCGATAGCGTAATGACGTTGGAAGCAGGAGAAAGCGTGTTGCTGCCTGTATAACCATTGCTGCCAACCGACAAGACAAAAACTTGGTAGCTGACGCCGTTTTTGATCGCTGCTCCATCAACATCTTTGGCCCCCGCAGCCAGGATGCCGGTTAACGTATAGTTGCCCTTGCTGATATACGTGTATCTGTCACTGGGTACGGCATTCGCCTTCGACAGATTAAAGCTGCCGGCGTTTGTCGATTTCACTACCATGATCCGGTAGTGGCTGATATTCGATTCATCGGCGGCACGGTTAAACGATACCCACAAGTCGCGGCCGTCACCGTAATCGCTGACGTCAGCGGCATTCAGATTCGAGATGGAACCAACCGCATTGTACGACAGCGTAATCGGCGAGGAGTAATAAGACAACGCGTTGCTCAGGTTATATCCGCTGCTGGCTACCGAGAGAACAAACACCCGGTAGCTCACCCCGTTACGAATCGTCGCTCCGTCGACGTCCCTTGCCCCCGAGTTAAGGACCGTGGAAAGGGTGTAGCCGTTTTTGCTTACGGTGGTATAGTTCGAGCTGCTGACATTATTAGCTTTAGACAACGTAAAGTTGCCTGCATCCGAGGTCTTGACGACCATAATCCGATAGTTGCTGATGTACGTCTCGTTTGAAGCCCGGGTAAACGTTACCCGTAGGTCGCGACCATCGTTATTATCACTTACGTCTTCAACGGAGACGTTCGATACCGTATCCACCGCGTTGCCTTTTGTCAGCGTAATGGCGCTGGAAGCGGCGGATAATGTATTCGTTCCTGCATAATTTCCGGTACCCACGGCCATGGCGAACACCCGGTAGCTGACGCCGTTGCGAATCGTTGCTCCGTCTACATCCCGCGCACTAGAGGACAAGGCATACGATGTGATGTTCGAGCCCGTCTTATTGACCTGGGTGTAGTTTGCGCTGAATACTCCGTTCGCCTTCGCCAGGCTGAAGTTGGCATAATCGCTAGCCTTGACGACGAAAATCCGGTAAGAGCCAATCCGCGTTTCGTCCGAAATTCGATTGAAGCTGACGCGCAGGTCACGGCCATCGCCGTAGTCGTTCCAGTCTTCGACCTTCGTAATGACCGGCGAAATGACCGAGCCTATCGCAAGCGAGATCGCGGAAGAGGCGGACGACAATTTGTTAGCGAAGCCTGAATTATTACTTACCGATTGCACAAAAATGGTGTAGGACACACCGTTCTTAATCAGATCGCCGGATGTATCCCGAGCGGAAGAAGCCAACTGACCGGTCAGCGTCGAACCGCTGCCCGATTTGGACACGACCGTAGAATACGAGCTTGGCACGTTGTTCGCCGTACTCAGGGTAAAGCTTCCGGCGTCCTTCGTCTTGACGACGAACACCCGGTAGTTAGCGATGCTGCTCTCGTTCTGAGCCCGCGTAAAGGTGACGCTCAAGTCACGGCCATCGCCGTAATCGCTCACGTCACTGACCTTCACGTTCGTTGGAGCGGCCACGGCCGCGCCGTTGGACAACGTAATGGCCGGAGATGGATTCGACAACGCATTAGCGCTATTGCCCTTCCCAATGGCCAATACATAGGCAACGTAAGATTGATTTTCACGGATTGCAGCCCCATCGACGTCTCGTGCACCGGAAGACAGGTTCACGACCGGATCCGTTCCCGACGGCGACAACGACGTGTAATTGGCCGACGAGATCCTTTGCGCTGCCGTCAGATTAAAGACGGAAGCATTCGAGGACTTCACGATCATCACGCGGTACTGTTCAACGCGCGATTCGTTCGAGGATTTCGAGAAGCTGATTTCCAAATCCCGGCCGTCCCCGTTATTCCCCACATCGCGGGCTGATACGTAAGCGACCGGACTAGGATCCGAGCTGCCGCCATCCGATCCGCCTGTGCCCGAGCCGGAGTTGATCGTGACGATTTTGGTGGAGTTGTTCCACCCAACTTGCTGACCCAGTGCCTCGCTGACGAAGCGAACGGGCACCATCGTTCTGCCTTTGATGCTTTGCGCCGGCACGTCGAGCAATACCGCGTCGTTGTTGATCGTAGCCGAACGCGACTTCAGCTTCAGCACGATGGTCGTGCCGTCCTTCTGGGCCGTGACGGTTTGCAGCGTCTGGTTATAGTTGACCGTAGCATCCAGCGCTTCAAAGATGGCCCGCAGTGGCAGCATGACCCGCCCGCTGATGACAACCGGCGCCTGATCAGTGGTCAACCGGCTGCCATCGATGTAGATGCTGATCGGCGTAGCCGCCTGCGCCGTCGATTGTTGAAACATTGGTATGATTAGAAATGCGGCTAAGAGCGAAGCCCATAGTTTTTTCAAAAATCTCATCCTCCCCATGCTCATGAACAGAGCTACAGAAAAATAACTCTTCCCATTTGACGTATCATCTCAGGTAAAAGTTTCTATGTTTTCCTGTCGTATAAAAAAATTACCCCTGGACGCCTAGCCTTGAACCAAGAAGCCCGGAAGTCCCGGGACTGAAGCCCCCTCAACTGATTCGAAAGGCGTAAAAAAACCGCTCCCCCTCATGGGAAAGCGGTTGAGCATGAGGACCTATTCCCCCGCGAGCCGATCTAACCGGGCGCTCAACGTTTCACGCCAGCTGTCCGACAGTTCCTCCACGGCCAAAACGCGCCGAATTCCCTCAGCATCCTCCTTGTCCAGGTGCATCACGCGATTCGCGAAGGCCAGCGTGACGCCTGCCGAGTGACTTTCGATCAGCTCCAACCGATCCCCGGGGCGAACCTCCCCCTCACGAAGAACCCGGAAGTAATACCCGGTATAGCCCGTTTGCTGGATTTCCAGCGGCAGCTCGGGCAAGCCATGCTTAACGCCCACCTTGAAGCAGGGCTGTCTGGGTTGGCTAACCTGAACGACGGCTTCGCCCAATCGAAACCGGTCGCCGATGTGGATCTCCTCTTCGAGCATCCCTTCGGTCGTGATATTTTCCCCAAATGCCCCTAACTCCAATGCGATCCCAAACCGCTCCTCCCAGTAGGCATACCGCTCGAAGGGATACACGCAGACGGCCTTATCCGGCCCTCCGTGAAATCGGAGATCTGCCTGCGCGTCCCCGGCAAAATTCACCGTCGATAGATGCAGCGCGTCCTTCACCGGCATTTTGAAAATCCCCGTACGGACCGTCTTGCCTTGATGCTCAACCTCAATCGGCTTCCCTACATTCAGCGAACGGATCGCGACTTGCTCTACCATCTCCTATTGCACTCCTCTGCTCCGAAATCACCTTTATATTGAATTCCATTATACGGGAGGACCTCTGACAACACCACCCTACATTCCAAGAGACGACCAGCCAACTGAAACTTACAGGGCAACTCATCCGTATTACTACTAGGAATCATTGCTTCGCGCATGTCTATCCCTTATTCAAAGAGAGGAATTCAATCCATGAAATTCAAACTAAAAAAAGTGGTCATCCTCGGTACGATGGCCCTCGTCATTACCATAAATCCCAGTATGTCCGGGTATTTGACCAGCCTGGCCTATGCGGCTCATCCATCTAAGCAATCCAGCACTAGCAATCATGCGGAGCGTCCGGAGGACGAGCTTAACGGACTTCTCGGCGCTGCCTCCGACAAGGAGGTCTACGACGCCTTGCTAGAAGGCGAGTCGTTGGCGGACATCGCCGAATCCCGTGGTCAAGACGCGGACCGGGTGATCCGGCTGCAGGTCGCACAGCTGCAGGAGCAGTTGCAGAAACGCTTGAACGAAGGAAGCTTAACCCAAGAAGCTTATGAACTTCAGTTGCAGGAGCTCCCGGAACTCGTGGCACAGAGCGCGCGAACCAGGTATACCATCCTCGGTTAACCTGACGAAATCAAAGTGAAGGCCCTACAAGATAACCGCTTGCGGTATCCGGTAGGGCCTTCTTTGGTTATTTTCCCCGCTTGGGGAGCAGCTTGACGTATTCGTCGGAGAGCTTCATCAACTGCGTAATGTAATCGTAATCGCTGCGATACGACGCGATATCGGCAACCGGCTGCAGCGAGTCCAGGGAGATCGCGGTACCGTCGTCAAAGCCGGCTCCCGGCACGAACATGACCTCATCATTAAAGAAGGAGCCTGTCGGCAGATAATACCTCATTCCAACCACGTTGCGGTCCATATTCAGCAGGTCATGCCCAAACGCGGTAAACCCTTCCTTTTCCAGCGAAATGCCTAGGAGATTGGCTATCGTCGGCAAAATATCAACCTGTCCGCCAGCACGCTCCACCACCTGGCCGTGCTGCTGTCCTGGGATGTGGATGATCAGCGGGATGTTGAATCGGCTGATCCGCTCGTCGTAAGCGATCCCCAGCTTCTCGCTGATTTCCTTCGCGGGAACGTCTTTCTCCTGGAGGCCGAAGTGATCTCCGTAAAGTACCAGCATCGTGTTCTCCCACAGACCCGTTTCTTTCAACCGTTCGATCAGCTTCCCAATTGCGTAATCAGTATAGTTGGCTGCCTCGATGTAATTCCCGAGCATCGTGTCTTCCATGTCCGCCGGAAGATCGAAATGGCGGCGGTCCTTCGGCACCACAAACGGATTATGACTCGAAGTGGTGACAAACTGGGCGTAAAACGGCTTGTTCTGCGCTGTCAGCTCCGTCAGCTTTTCCATGCCAACCCGGTACATTTCCTCGTCAGAGGCTCCAAAATCGTTAAAATGATCGTTCGTATAATACGGCTTGTCATAATACTTATCGAAGTTCAACGCCGGGTACATTTTATGGCGGTCCCAAAAAGTCACTTTATTGATGTGGAACGTGTTTGCCGTGTACCCGCGACTTTGCAGCAAGCGCGGAAGGCTTGGGATCTGCCGATCGCCGTAACCGGTCGACATCGCTTCTGCGGCCGTCGGATAAATCGACGTATTGGACATAAACTCGGCATCCGACGTATTGCCGGGTCCGATTTGCTGAAACACGTGCGGGAAGTAGAAGCCTTCCTTCGCTAAACCGTTCAACACAGGCGTGATCTCTTGACCGTTCAGCTTGAGATTGATCGGGAAGTTCTGGAATGATTCCATTTGCACGATCATCAGATTCATCCCTTGGGCGGCGCCGAAGTATGCTGGATCCCCCGTTGCCGCTACCCCTTGGTAAGGATAGCTGCTCTGGAGCTGACGGACCTTGGCTGCAGTCTCTTGCAAATTGCCTTCCGCGATCATCCGCTCCTCCTCTTGGTCGCGGATTGCCGCATCGACCTGGAAGTTAAAGAACCCGACGCTTTCGGCCCGCACCAGTTCGTTATCGATGCTCTTCCCCGAACGGATGTACAGCCCGGAAAGCATCAGACTGACGATCAGGACGAACGCAACTCCCACCTTCCACATCAACGAGGCGCGCGGCCGGTCCGTGCGGAAGCTGAGGCTTCCCGACAGATGGAATCCTCGTGAAGCCCGGCGACGCCGCCCCGCCCGGAGGATACGCACCGTAATCAACACCGGCAGGTCGATGAAATACAGAAATTGTTCAGGCCGCAATAACGAGGCTACGCTCGCCTTAACCTCTGGCACCTGGTTTAACCCGCTTAGGACCGCATAGGTAGGTACCGTACCAAAATAGGCATTATACACCGTTGCGGCAAACAGAATGAAGGATAGGGCAAAGTTAAATCCTAGATACGCCCCCCATTTGCCCTTGATCGGCGTTAATAGCTCAACCAGACACAGCAGCGCCAGCACCGACAGCCACTCGCCGGGTAATCCCTGAGCTCCAATACTTCCATAGAAAAAATAACGCAGCAATAACAGCTTCGCACCGATCAGCGCGAACGTTGCAATAAAATGAATTCGGTTTGAGTTACGTATGATTCCCATCTCTTTTCTCCGGATTGTTCCCGTGTTTACATGAATTACGAGTTGAAAAAGTCGGGGTTTTCAGGACCGAGAAGGTTGAATGAAGCTAGGGACTGAGTAGCGGAGCGTAGACAGATCTACGTGAGCAACGCAAGGCCCGGCTGAATTCAAGATTCGATGTCGGTTTGACTCCATGAACTACTTCGTCATGGGAAGACGACTTTTTGAACATCCTCTAATAACACACGATTTTCTATTCGTTTATTATAACACGGTAAAATCCAGAGTCGAATTCACACGAAATCAGCCATGGAGCGAACGATTAGCTTGCCCGGATGCCCCGCTACGAACGGTTCCGCGCTGCCCTCACCGCCCCGCTTCCGGAACTCCACCGTCAACGGAATGCCTGGGATCAGGTCGAAGTAGTTGTCGGAGAAGATCCCCTCCTCTTCCGCCGAAATCCACACCTGGCGCGCCAAGGCGTCGCTTACCAGGGTATACCGGCTGCCATCGCTGCCGTCCTCCTCCAGAAGGGTAATAGTCACCTGCGGCAACGAAAGCTCTTTGTCGGATACGAAATAAAAGGATTTGCTGTCTACTTCATGCCCGTCCGCTTCCAGAACGGCGTGCAATACGACCTGGCGCGGATCCCGGCCTTCCAGCCATTCTTCCCGAGTGAACGCGGCGGCTTCAACAACCGAATCCGCAGTTGCGCGAACTTTCGACACCTGTTTTTTTAGTAAGGCACCATGCATGTCGTATAGCGATAACCGTAGCTGACCTCCCACTGGTTTCTGCAGATCGGAGATGAGGTTGACCGAGATCGGACCTTCCTCCGGCTCGTAGATCACCAGCATCAAGTCGCGGTAACTTCTGCGAACCGTATACTGCAGTGCCTTCCAGCGTCCGTAATAGTCCATCCCCGCCCAGGACGCCACCGGCCAGCAATCGTTCATCTGCCAATACAGCGTTCCCATGCAGTAAGGCTTGTTGCGGCGGTGCGCTTCAATCGCTGTACGGATTGCTTCGGCCTGGAGCACCTGGCTCATATACAGGAATGATTTGAAGTCCCTTGGCGCAGGCAAATAAAGATCCATGTATTCCTTGATCAACTGGTTGCCGCGGCCGTTCTTCTGGTGAGCCAGCATGATATCGGATTCGAGCGCCAGCTCGCTCTCCGGCGCATAGGTTAGCACCGATTTCAGCTCCGGGAAGGATTGGAAGCCGTATTCGCTCATAAATCGACCGACTCGGTGATTATAGTTGTCGAACGGCTCAACCGCATGCCACACGCCCCAGTAATGGACGTCGCCTTCACCGGTCACTTGGAGCGCATGCTGGTTTGCATCCCCCGTAAGCTCACGGAGTGGCGAAGACGGCCAATAGGCCACACCGCCGCCATAACGTTCCACCACCTGCGGCAGGATGCGATGGAAAATCGCCTCGTAATCGGCCCATAGCTTCTCACGCTGCTCCGAGGTGTAATCCTTCTTCCATCCCCAGCCCCCATCTTCCTCATAATGAGCCCAAGCCGAGTCAATCTCGTTGTTGCCGCACCATAATGCGATACTTGGATGATTCCGCAGCCGTTTGACGTTGTCCTCCGCTTCGCGGGCAATGCTGTCCAGAAACCCTGGTTCGCCCGGATACATACTGCAGGCAAACATGAAGTCCTGCCAAACTAGAATCCCGTATTCATCACACAACTCGTAAAAAATGTCCTGTTCGTAAATGCCGCCGCCCCAGATGCGAAGCATATTCATCCCGCTTTCGGCGGCTGAGGCAATCTCATGGCGATAGCGTTCGTCCGTTACTTCCGTTAAAAAACTGTCGTTCGGGATATGGTTTGCACCCTTGGCGAACACCGGTACACCGTTCAACTCGAATCGGAAGGAAGCTCCGGCAGCGTCCTTCTCCCGAACCAGCTTGATGTCACGCAGCCCGGTATGGACGGACGCCTCAGCGACCGTTTCCTGCCCGCCCACCACGACGAGCTCGGCCCGGAAATGGTACATCGCCGGTTCTCCCTGCCCCCGGCACCACCACAGCTTCGGCTGGGCGATCACCGCGGACACCTCCACAATGTGAGTTCCCGGTTCCAAAGCAATCGAACGAACCCAACTCAGTTCGCCGGTGGATAACTGTAGCTGGCCCTCCCAGCGCTCGGCGGTTTCGATCTCCACCACGGCGGTGAGCTCAGCAGCCGTGGCGTTCACGCGGTCCTGGCGGATGTGCAGGTCACGGATCACCGGACCGCTCCATCCTTCCAGCCGAACCTCGCGCCAGATTCCGCTGGTCACGAAGCGGGGCCCCCAGTCCCAACCGTAATGATATGGTGCTTTACGGGCAAACACGCTGACCCGGCGGTCGCCTAAACCGCCCAGCTCCGATTGGTCGTTCGACGCCGGGAGGTCGTAACCCAGCTTCTCAAGCTTGGGCAAATCCTCCGCGATCGGCGAGCGGAAGCGAACGGCAATTGTGTTGGTGCCTTGGCGCAAAAGCGGCTTCACATCGATTCGCCAGACGCGGAACATATTGTCGGCCGACAAGGCGTGTACCCCGTTGACCGTTACGTCGGCATACGTATCCAAGCCGTCAAAGACGAGTTCAATTTGCGGCAAAGCGAACCAAACCTCATCCAAATCGAAGGAGGCCTCGTATTCCCAATCTTTTCGATCAATCCACTGCAGGTCATGTTCGTTGGTTCCATAGAACGGATCGGAGATGAGCCCGTTGCTGAGCAGATCCGTATGCACCGTGCCCGGTACTCGGGCCGGCTTCCACTCCTTTTCGTCGCAAGCCTTGAATTTCCAATGTTGGATCGCATAGCTATGATTGTTCATAAGCCCTCCATGAAGTCGTAAGTTATGCTCTATTATATACTAATTTAGATGAAACTTGTTATATTTTTGTTATTCACTTTCACTCAACAAGGAGCGATCTTGTTATTGTCATCTCGTTTTCCCTTCCCGTCGGAACGAGCGAACCTGGTGATGGAGAAAACCAGTCATTACAACGACCCAAGCCGTCAGGGCAACGACGATCATGACGCGCGGAATCGCGACCAAGAACGGCAACTTCAATGCCTGTGACAACTGATACGTACTGGTTGTATACATGGCCAACGGAAACACCATTCCCCAAAACTGGGGGTCGTACGTCAAAGGGTAACGATGGTAGGCGTGCCGCCATATCATCAGAATAAACAATAACGGAATCCACCAACTGCCGGTAATCCAGAAGAACAACGTAAATCCGCGCAAAAAGGGGATCAACTCCGTCAAAAACGGCCATTTTTCAGCATGCAGCATCAACGTGGAGCCGGCCAGGGTCGTAATCGCAACGGCGCCCATATTGATCCAATAGGGCGGGGTCAACGCAGCATATTTCAGATCGACAAAGGTAAACCGGTAGAATATTAAGGTGATGATATTCAGGTAAAGCATACACCCCAGCAAATACATGCATAGCGTAAAAAACAACACGACCTCACGCCCCTCCGTTAGGTAGGATGAGATCAGCGTACCCAGAATGGAAACGGATTGGGTGGCGACAGCGGCGATTAACCACGCACCGTTGATCCCCTCGGCCAGAGACGGCTTTTCTTTTCTCACGGTAACGGCCGTAAAGAAGGTGTACATAATAACAACCCAAAGCAAAATGCCAAAAAACCACAACCCGGTCGATATCGTACCGTTATGCGCCACAATGACCCACTGGCTGCCATATACGCAGGTCGCTGCCGTGCAGGTAAAAAAACCGGGACCTTGGCTATGGCTCGTCAAATCGGCCCGCACTCGCGGGAAAAATTGGATTAGGCGAATCAACGTGAGGATCCACAACGTGATATAAATGCAGGTGTTCAGATATAGCAGAATCTCGGGAGCAAGCGGAATTTTCAGCAACTTCATCGCAATCGACAAGGCTCCGGTCGCCATCGCCATGGAGAAATACCCCGGAAATAAACGTTCAATTTTCTGTTCAATTGTCTTCCACATTGTTATCCATCTCCGACTCAAAAGACTCAGCCCCCGGTGCTTACCAGCCAACGAGAAACCTAATTTCAATTTAGCACGATGAGAATCTACGGCTTTGTGACTCAGCTAACCCCAACCCGAGGGATCTCCTAAATTACATCATTATCTTTTATGGCGAATCATAGTATGATGATGTCGAAGTCCATCTCTTTTTTGGAACGTTCTCATGAAAGGGGTTACATATGAAGAAGATTTGGATTGTATATTTGCTGTTATTTGCCTGTTTTGCGTTATACGTGCTGGATTATCGCTCGCAGACCCGTTTAAACGACCAATGGAATTCCGGAGGCCTGCAGGGATCCATCGACGAGAAGTATGTGATGGTGACGTTTCAAAGGGGGATCGATTATTGGAAAAGCGGGTTGAAAGGATTTGAGGACGCGGCCCAAGCGCTCAACGTCTCCGTGGAATACCGCGGCTCCACCCAGCGCGACATTCACGAGCAAATCACGGTGCTGGAGCAAGCTATCGCCAAAAAACCGGCTGGCATTGCCATTTCCGCCATCCATCCGACCGAGCTCACCGCCACGATCAATAAAGCGGTTGACGCCGGCATCCCCGTTGTTCTATTCGATTCCGACGCCCCGGGTAGCCGAGCCTTTTCCTTCCTCGGTACGGATAATTACTCCGCCGGAATTGAGGCTGCACGAAAAATGGCCGAGCTCACCGGCGGACGCGGCGAGGTGGCGATCGTGACCGTCCCGGATCAGCAAAATCACCAGGAGCGCACAGACGGCTTTGCGGACACCGTCTCAAAGGAGTTCCCCGACATGCACATCGTCGCGATAAAAAACGGAAAAGGCGACGAGCTTTACTCCCGGCAGTCGGCAGAAGAGATTTTGCGAGATATCCCCGGGATCGCCGGCATCTTCACCACCGAAGCCAACGGTGGCATCGGCGTTGCGGAGGCGGTCCGTGAATATGGCTTGACCCCCTCCGGTCCGAAGATCATCAGCTTTGACACCGATAAAGGCACCCTGGACTTGGTCAAAAGCGGAGACATCTCCGCCACGATGGCCCAGGGAACCTGGAATATGGGGTACTGGTCGCTGCACTTGCTCTTTTCGCTGAAGCATGATCCGGACGGATCCCAGCATCCCGGCCCCCGCGTCCCGCAGCGGTTGGATACGGGCATCACCGTCGTTACGCGGCAGAATGTGAATGATTACTATGCGAAATAGGTATGGAAAACGGTCCTGGGAGTTCCGCGATTTTTCGCTTAACAATCTGCCGATCCGTTATAAATTAATCGTTCACTTTTTGCTGATCAGCATCCTGCCTTCCATCGGCCTGGGGGTGCTGACGAATTGGACCGTCGACCGCATCATCGAACGCCAGATCACGGACAATACGCTCCAGCTCATCGGCAAGGTCAACCGGTCGCTGGAGACCTATGTGGAAAATTTGCAAAACATGACGTTCTTTATCTCCTTTAACCCGGAGGTGCTGCAGTTCCTCGAGGGCCGCACTGATATGGGGATAGACGGTTCAACGACACCGTCTGGCGGGGAACCTCGCCTCACTGGAAGCACGGACGCCCAGCCGCGAACCTTAGCTGAAGCCGAAGCCGACCACTACGAAATCCGCAAGTTCCTTCAGGGCTTTACCACCTTGTATTCGGAAGTCGCGGGGGTGCTGATCGTCAACAGCCGCGGCGACTACATCAGCAATGAAATGTATGCCAGGACCGATGGAAGCCTGACCCGGGAAGAGTGGTATCAAGAGGCGGTTCGAAATAAAGGAATTTTTAAGATTATCGGCCATCCGCGGGGCCGTAACGTGACCACGCATGTGAACTACAAGGACAGCGAGGTCGTTTCGGCCGTAAGGGCGATTCTCGACCCCGAGACCCAGCAGGTGAAAGGTGTCGTATTAATCGACCTCAAGCTGCGGGTCATCGCTGAGACCGCCCAGGACGTCCGTTTGGGGAAAACGGGCTATCTAACGGTGGTGGACGGAAACGGCGAATTGATCTATGCCCCGCCGGATCCCTACATCGACCGTGTCCCGCTGGAACGGCTTAGCCAGGACGCTTCGGGAACCTACGCGGAGCGAATGGGCGGACGCGAGCTGCAATTCATCTACCGGCACTCGCCGTTTACGAACTGGACGACCGTCGGCGTATTTTCCATGGCGGAGTCCGCCTCCGAGATGCGGGAAATTCGCTTTTACGTGGTTAGCTTTGTTTTTGTCGTCTGCCTGTTGGGGATGACCGCCTCCTTCTATTTGGCCCATACGATTTCCAGGCCGATCGGTCAATTGGCTTCCTTTATGCAGAAGGCGCAATCCGGGGATCTGACGATTCGCCACTGGAGCGACCGAACCGACGAAATCGGCCTGCTCGGCCGTCGATTCAATGCCATGTTGCAGCAAATTCACCGCTTGCTCACTCTAACCGAACTGCAGGAGCGACAAAAACGGGAAGCGGAGTTGCGGAGTTTACAGGCGCATATCAAACCGCATTTTTTGTACAATACGCTGGATACGATCCATTGGATGGCCCGCCGCAAAGGAGCGGAGGATATCGCAGAAATGGCGGAGTCCCTCTCCAAGCTATTCCGAATCGGACTCAGCAAAGGGAATGACATCATCCCGCTGAATGATGAAATCGAGC
This sequence comes from Paenibacillus rhizolycopersici, assembly GCF_014947195.2. Classification (NCBI taxonomy): domain Bacteria; kingdom Bacillati; phylum Bacillota; class Bacilli; order Caryophanales; family Paenibacillaceae; genus Paenibacillus; species Paenibacillus rhizolycopersici. Next base: position 266,351 of record NZ_JADCNN020000002.1, read on the forward strand.
ACGTCCGTAGCTACTTGCAAATTCAACATGTCCGTTACCAAAACAAACTCGAATACGCTTTGCATATCGCCCCGGAAATTCGCGGCGTCTATGTCTTGAAGCTGATCCTTCAGCCCATCGTAGAGAATGCCATCTACCATGGAATCAAGGAACGCCGAGGACCGGGCCATGTCGTGATCGAAGCGGTTGAAGACGGCGGCATGCTGGTGATCTCTATCCGGGACGACGGGAAAGGAATCCCGCCGGATAAACTGGCCCAATTGCAAAAAGACCTCCAAGCCGCGGTTGCCGCCGATGGACGGGAACAGGGACTTGAACCGATAGGCTCATCCGGCGCAGGTGACGTCGGCCAGGGTTATGGGATGCTGAACGTGCAAGCCCGAATCGCATTGACCTTCGGCACCAAATATGGAATGACGATCCAGAGCGAAGTAGGCCGTGGAACGGTCGTTACCGTCACCCACCCTATCATTCGGGAGGAACCCACCCGATGGGAAAGGAGCGAATCATGAACGAAGCATTATCCGATTTCCGCTGGAAGGTGCTTATCGCCGACGATGAGCAAATTATCCGCGAAGGTATCCGCGACAGCGTCGACTGGGAGGGCATGCGCCTTACCGTCGCCGCCGAGGCGGAGGATGGCGAGGAAGCCCTGGAGTTAGCTATCCGGCATGGCGTCCATATCATGCTCGTGGATCTTAACATGCCGATCATGGACGGCATCGAATTGATGAAACGGGTCCGCGAGCAACTGCCGGATTGCAAAATCGTCATCATCACGGGTCACGACGAGTTCGCATATGCGCAAAAGGCGATCCGGCTTCAGGTGAAGGATTATATTCTAAAGCCGGCCAATCCCGCGCAGCTGGCGAAGGTGCTGCGCCAAGTTCGCGGAGAACTAGAGGAAGAGACGTCCAGACAGCAACAGTGGCAGGAGACCTCCCGGCAGATTACGCGCAGCTACCCGCTTCTAAGAGAGCGATTCTGCCAGCAATGGCTGGACGGTGGGATGACCGCCGCCGAAATCGCCGAGCAATTGCAGTTCTTGAAGCTGCCGGATGCCTGCCCCGATTGGCTGGGTGTCATCCGTTTGCCAGAGTCGGCGAGCTCCGCCGCTGTCCTCAAGGAGGATGATCGACAGCTTTATGGATTTGCGGTCGATAATATCGCGGCCGAGGTGCTCGCCCCTTACCCCAAGACGATCTTCCGGGATCCTTTCGGCCTCATCGTCATCCTGCTCTGGAGCCTGGAAGCCGAAGCCGATTTCTACCGCATCGAAACTTTGGTTCGTACCCACTTAAAAATTGCCGCCGAGGTTCACTTGGCCGAGGCTACCGGAGACGTACTAGGGCTCCCTGTCGTTTACCGGAAAGCCAAATTCGCCGTGATGAGAGAAACCGTCGTATCGCCGCTGGTGCGCCGGGCCAAGCAGTACATGCTGGAGCATTTCGGCGATAGCGGATTCACGTTGGAAGCCATGGCGCAATCCTTGCAGACTTCCCCCGCTTATTTGAGCCGCATGATCAAACAGGAACTGGGGACCACGTTCAACAGTTATTTAACGCAGCTTCGTATCCGCCGGGCAACCCGGCTGTTAAATGCCACGAATCTGACGATCGGCGAAATCGCCGAGCAAGTCGGCTACGAAACCCAGCACTACTTCAGCACGGCGTTCAAGCGAACGACCGGCCTTTCCCCGCTGCAATACCGCAAAGGCGCGTTTGGACGCGAAGACGCTCAGGGGGAGTAACACTCCCCCTGAGATATAAATCCCCCCCGACCTCCACAAAGGTACGATTTTTATAAAAAGAGTCAATTCACTGTAAATACGACCTCCCCCATCGATTGCTATACTCCCTACTGTAAACGCATTCATTTCAGGTATAGGGGGAATCGGTTTTGAAAAAGGTAACAGCCATTTTACTTGCACTGGCGATGGTATTGGCCCTCGCGGCTTGCGCCAATGGCGGAAACGACGGCGGCAGCGGATCGGGCAACAGTAAAAAGGGAACGATCGGCATCGCCATGCCCACGAAATCGTCCGAACGCTGGGTGAACGACGGCAACAACATGGTCAAGGAGTTTAAGGCGCTTGGCTACGGCACCGACCTGCAATACGGGGAAGACGTCATCGAAAACCAGGTATCGCAAATCGAAAATATGATCACCAAAGGTGTGAAGGTCCTCGTCATTGCTGCTATCGACGGCGGCGCTTTGACCGACGTCCTGCAAAAAGCCCACGACCAAGGCATTCAGGTCGTCGCCTATGACCGGTTGATCATGAACAGCGAATACGTCGACTACTACGCCACCTTCGACAACTTTAAGGTTGGCGTGCAGCAGGCCTCCTATATTGAGGAGAAGCTGGGCCTGAAGGACGGCAAAGGCCCGTTTAATATCGAGTTGTTCGGCGGCTCGCCGGATGATAACAACGCCTACTTCTTCTATGACGGCGCCATGTCCGTACTGCAGCCTTACATCGATTCCGGCAAGCTGGTGGTGCGCAGCGGACAAACAAAAATGGAGCAAATCGCTACCCTGCGCTGGGACGGCGCCACCGCCCAAGCCCGCATGGACAATTTGCTGAGCGCCCATTACAGCACTGAGAACATGGACGCTGTTCTTTCCCCTTATGACGGAATCAGCATCGGCATCCTTTCCTCGCTCAAGGGCGTTGGTTACGGCTCCGGAAGCAAGTCGATGCCGATCGTAACCGGCCAGGATGCCGAATTGGCTTCGGCGAAGTCGATATTGGCCGGGGAACAGACGCAAACCGTCTTCAAGGATACGCGTGAGCTGGCGAAAAAGGCAGTCTCTATGGTCCAAAGCATCCTGGAAGGCACAGAGGCCGAAGTCAACGACACGAAGACCTACGACAACGGCGTCAAAGTCGTTCCATCCTATCTGCTTGAACCGGTTTCGGTTGACAAGGATAACCTTGAACAAGCACTTGTCGACACCGGCTACTACTCCAAAGAGGATCTGGGACTCTAACATCAACTTAGGGTAACCGGGGTAGCGGCGGACGCGGATTGGGGCGGCCGTCGCTATGCCCTTGCCAAGAGCGAAAGGCCAGGTGGCGCTAGTGAGCAATACGATTTTGGAAATGCGGGGAATTACGAAGACCTTCCCAGGCGTCAAGGCGCTAAGCAATGTCAACTTGAAGGTGACCTCTGGGGAAATTCATGCCTTGTGCGGGGAGAACGGGGCCGGCAAATCGACGTTAATGAAGGTGCTGAGCGGAGTTTATCCGCATGGCTCTTACGAAGGCGAGATCCTGTTCGAGGGCAAGGTTTGCGAGTTCAAGGATATTAAGGAAAGCGAACAGCTGGGGATCGTCATTATTCATCAAGAGCTCGCGCTGATCCCTTACCTCTCTATTGCGGAGAACATTTTTCTCGGCAACGAGCAAAGTCAACGTGGGTTGATTAATTGGAACGAAACGACAGTCAAAACAAAAACGCTGCTGGAGCGGGTTGGGCTAGAGGAATCACCGGCCACACGTGTGTTGGAACTGGGCGTCGGCAAACAGCAGCTCGTGGAGATCGCCAAAGCACTAGCCAAGCAGGTCAAACTGCTGATCCTGGACGAACCCACAGCCGCTTTGAACGAAAACGACAGCGAAAACCTGCTGGAGCTGATCCTCGAGCTGAAGAAGCAAGGCATCACCTCCATCATCATTTCGCACAAATTAAACGAAATCAGTAAAGTCGCCGATTCGATCACGATCCTGCGCGATGGCAAGACGATTCAGACTTTGGATATGAAAGCCGATCAGGTGACCGAGGATCATATCATCAAGGGCATGGTTGGCCGCGATCTCACCCATCGCTATCCGGAGCGGGTTCCCCGGATCGGCGAGGTGATCTTCGAGGTGCGAGACTGGGAAGCAACCCACCCTCAGCAAGAGGAGCGTAAAGTGCTGGACGGCATTAACCTGAACATCCGCCGCGGGGAAATCGTCGGGATCGCCGGCTTGATGGGAGCAGGCCGGACGGAGCTGGCCATGAGCCTATTTGGCCGATCCTACGGAAGGCATATTAAAGGCCAACTCTTCTTGCATGGGAAAGAGGTGCGGTTTAATAACATCAGCCAAGCAATCCAGCATGGCGTCGCTTATGTTACGGAGGATCGTAAACAATACGGCTTGGTTCTGATCGATGATATCAAACGCAATATTTCATTGGCTTCACTTAAGAAATTATCCCGCCGCGGCGTCATCAATGAACGTGAAGAGGTGTTGGTCGCCGAGGAGTATCGGAGCAAGCTGAATATTAAGACGCCAAGCATTTTGCAACAAACGGTCAACCTGAGCGGCGGCAATCAGCAGAAGGTCGTCCTCAGCAAGTGGATCTACGCTCAACCGGAAATTTTGATTCTAGACGAGCCGACGCGCGGCATCGATGTCGGAGCCAAATACGAAATCTATTCGATCGTCAATCAACTGGCGGACGAAGGCAAAGGCATTTTGTTCATCTCCTCGGAGCTTCCGGAAATCCTCGGGATGTGCGACCGCATCTACGTCATGAGCGAAGGCCGGATCACCGGTGAAGTCCTGCGCGAGGACGCCACCCAGGAAGTGTTGATGAAATCCATGACTCGAGGCAGGGGGTAAACCGATGCAAGCGGTTAGTGAACTTTTTAGAAAAAACATACGCCAGTACGGTATGATCATCGCCCTGATCTTCATCACTGTACTGTTTCAAATTTTGACAGGCGGCATCCTGTTGAAGCCACTTAATATTACGAACCTGATTTTGCAAAACAGTTACATCTTGGTGTTGGCCATCGGGATGGTGTTGGTCATCATCACAGGACATATCGATTTGTCCGTCGGTTCCATCGCCGCTTTTATCGGGGCCTTGGCCGCCATTATGATGGTAGATCTCCAAATGCCGACGTTCCTAGCAATTATCATCTCTTTGGTGATAGGGGGATTGATCGGCGCCTGGCAGGGATTTTGGGTTGCTTATGTGAAAATTCCGGCCTTTATCGTCACGTTAGCCGGGATGCTGCTGTTCCGGGGCTTGACGATGATCGTGCTGGGCGGTCAGTCGATCGCGCCGTTCCCGAAATCGTTCCAACGCATCAGCTCCGGCTTTATTCCCGACTGGTTCGGGGGCGGCAGCCTTCATACCTTGACGGTTCTGCTGGGTTTGGTCCTCTCCCTCCTCTTGATTTGGCAGGAATGGAAGGAGCGCCGAACCCAGCTCAAATACCAGTTCGAGGTTGCACCGATTTGGATGTTCGTATCCAAGCTCGTGCTGCTCGTTGCCATCATCAACGTGTTTACCTTTGTGTTGGCCACTTATAACGGGCTGCCAAACATCTTGATCATCTTGTTCTTCCTGATTGTCATCTACTCGTTCGTCATGAACCGAATGGTCGCCGGACGCCATATCTACGCGCTGGGAGGCAATGAGAAAGCGGCCAAACTCTCCGGCGTTAAAACCCAAAAAGTGACGTTCTGGGTGTTCGTCAACATGGGCGCCTTGGCCGCGTTATCCGGACTGATCTTCGCCGCTCGCCTCAATTCGGCGACGCCGAAAGCCGGGACGAACTTTGAGCTCGACGCGATCGCGGCCTGCTTTATCGGCGGTGCCTCGGCCTCCGGCGGGATCGGCACCGTCATCGGCGCCATCATCGGCGGTCTGGTTATGGGCGTCATGAACAACGGCATGTCGCTCATCGGTCTCGGGGTCGATTGGCAGCAAGGGATCAAAGGGCTTGTCCTGCTCCTTGCCGTCGCCTTCGATATCTATAATAAGTCGAAGACGAACTAAACTAAGGGCCCTCCGGAAACCGAGGGCCCTTTTTTTGTGTACGCGCCTAGGCCGGAGTATAATGGGAGACAGGATTTTGCACCTATTTTTTCCATAAGCAGGTGATTCTCATGCCCAGTTCCCACCTCACCAAAAAGGCGCTTGCCGCCTCACTGAAAAGCAGGATGAACCATACCCCTCTCAATAAAATCACCGTTAAGCTTCTCGTGGACGATTGTGGTATAAACCGGCAAACGTTCTATTATCATTTCCAGGACATTTACGAACTCTTGGGTTGGATTTATCAAACCGAAGCGGTGGATGCCATCGCAGGGGAGCACGGCTACCACACCTGGACCAGCGGCTTTCTGAAAATATTCAAATATATCGAAGAGAACCGATTATTTTGTTTGAACACGCTAAATTCCCTGGCGCGCAGCCATCTGGACTCGTACTTGTATACCGTCACAAACCAACTGGTCATGGAGGTTGTTGAAGAAGTGTCCGCAGGAATGCAGGTGGATGAGGCGGATCAACGGTTTCTGGCCAATTTCTATACGTTGGCGTTTGTGGGGTTGATCGTTCGGTGGATGCTAGATGGGATGAAGGAAAGTCCGGAGAACATCGTCGAAAAGCTTGGCGAATTGGCTGACGGCCATTTCGAGCGAGCGCTGCAGCGATATGAACAGAAAGCCGGCGAGTCCAAAGTTTCGGGCAATCGGAGTTCATAGTTTTACTCGAAAGAGGGCCGATTTCGTCGGAATTCTAGACACTCCCTGAGGGGTGTCTTTTTTTTATACAGCCTCGCACCTTTGATGATTTTGTTTCCTTCAAAGAGGGATTACATTGAGATTGTTCCATTCATCACATTCCTTGGAGGCGAAAGTAATGTCTGCAGAACGTAACACGAGACAGGTTTATTTGGTCGGTGGAGGAATCGCTTCGCTGGCGGGAGCCGCTTTCCTGGTGCGAGACTGTGATTTTCCCGGTCAGAATATTCACGTATTGGAGGAAATGAAGGTGCTGGGCGGCAGTAACGACGGCGCCGGGAACGGTGAGCAAGGATATGTGATCCGCGGCGGCCGAATGCTGAATGATGAGACTTACGAAAACACTTGGGATTTGCTACGTTCCATCCCTTCGATAGACCATCCAGGGCTTTCGGTGCGGGATGAGATCATCACTTTCGATAACGCCCACCCGACGCATTCCAACGCCCGATTGGTGAACCGCGAAGGCCAGGTGGAGGACGTCACTTCCATGGGCTTTGATATGGCGGATCGGCTGGCCATGGCCAAGTTGATTCTGACGCCGGAAGAGAAAATGGGCAAAGCGCAGATTAACGATTGGTTTGGGCCGCATTTTTTCGAAACGAATTTCTGGTACATGTGGGCGACGACCTTCGCTTTCCAACCCTGGCATAGTGCCGTAGAGCTCAAAAGATACATGCTCCGGTTCATGCATGAGTTCCCGAGAATCCATACGCTGGAAGGAGTCACCCGGACACCGTATAACCAGTACGACTCTATTATTCTGCCGTTGCAACAATATCTGGAGGAGCACGGCGTGGACTTTTCGTTGAAATGCACGGTCACGGATCTGGATTTTCGCGAAGGCGATGGGATCACCGTTACTCGAATGCACTATCTGAAAGACGGAGTTCCGGGAGTACTAGATTTGACAGAGGGAGATTTGGTGATCGTGACCAACGGTTCGATGACGGAGGGATACAGCTTAGGCTCAATGACCTCGGCGCCGAAGCTGAACGGCAAAGGGAGCTCTTGGCAGCTGTGGGAACGCATGGCCGCGAAGAAACCGGGGCTTGGCCATCCCTCCTCCTTCGACGATCATATCGACGGATCGAAATGGGAGTCTTTTACGGTCACCTGTCAGGACTCGCGGTTCTTTGACCGGATGGAGGCCTTCTCCCGCAACAAGGCCGGTAGCGGCGCGCTTGTGACCTTTAAAGAATCAAGCTGGTTGATGTCCATCGTGCTGGCCCATCAGCCGCATTTCCGCAATCAGCCGGACCAGGTCAAGGTCTTCTGGGGATACGGATTATTCCCGGATCGCGTCGGGGATTACGTGCCCAAGAAAATGTCCGAATGCACCGGCGAGGAAATTCTAACCGAGCTGCTGCACCATCTCCACTTCGACCAGGACATGGAGGCGATCATTTCCACGGCGAACTGCATTCCATGCATGATGCCGTTCATCACCGCGCAGTTCATGCCTAGAGCGATCGACGATCGGCCAAAGGTCATTCCGGACGGCTCAACCAACCTGGCGTTGATCAGTCAATTCTGCGAAATTCCGGACGATGTTGTCTTCACCGAAGAGTATTCCGTCCGCGCAGCCCGCATGGCTGTCTATGGGCTGTTAGGTTTGAACAAACCGATCGCACCGATTAATCAATACCAGTACGATGTGCGTACGCTGCTGCAGGGCTTGATCACCTCTTTCCGGTAAGTCCGGGGCAGGGCCAGAGCGAAACGCAAAGGAAGTTGCCGACCCGACCCAATTCCCAATCGAAGGAGTCAATAAAATAATCAATTACAAATTGACCGAAGGATAAAGAAGCCTCATCTACGCGATGGGCTTTTTTCTTCGATAATCCGAGAAAGTGACTTTACTATATTTATTTAACAACCGGTCAAGTACAACCGACTGATGGAGTACCCTTGCATGCCGCAAGCCATATCTCTGCGCTAACCGATTTAATTCCTGTCTTTCCATTTCAATGCGGAATCTGATTTTTTCAGAATTGTTCATAGCTATCACCCTAGGAACATATTAGAAGAGGTTGCCAAATATTGCATAATGAAACCTAATGCAAGAAACAAAAAAATTCCATTTTTTGAAATGTTACAGCCCGGAATATTGCTCACTCTTTCTCTACATGCGCTATAAAATAAAAATAGGGTCAACCCAAAAGGGCTGATCCCTACTTTTTTGAATGGTTCAAGAAAAATATATTAACCCCAATAACCATGTGACAATGTTGAAATTAAACCAGTACCACTAGCCAAACCTAGCAAACTAACCATTGTCAAAGCCGAAACCGTATAAAACATTTTCTTTTTCATTTTCCCACACCTTTCTACACAGTTCTTCAAAATTTTTATTTTGCTCCTCAGTTACGAACTTGCGATTCAGTTCAATTAAAGTCATGCAATTCACGATCATAGGTTTATTATTCAAAGAAATTGCCATCTTTAAGCTATATAGTAAACTCCTTATACCTTCTTCATAATTCCTTTTCCTCAGACTATAAATTGCGTAATTCTGAAAAAAAACGGAACAACGGTTCACACTAACTGCTGATTCTGGAAACCACTTATCTTTTCCAATCAACCTGTATTTTTCAATTTCTTCGGAAAATCGATCAAGAATCTCATCAATGTAAAACTGATGGCGATTGGCCGATTCTACTAATGTTATCAGGCCTTCCACCAGTTCATCGGGTTCCTCTTCCAAGAATTGAACATACTTAGGAATTTTTGATCGATCCCCCGTCTTAATATCCATGCAAAGATAATTGGCTTGTGCAAACATTTTGAATTGTTCTATAACGGCAGTTTGGGTTTCATCATCGGCATTAAACCAACTTAAATCCGCATATTCTGCAATCCATTTCTTTGCTTCCTCAAACATTCCTCTATATTCATAAGAGCCAGATTTGAAAAGATAGCCCCTACCATAATAATAAACAAGAGGACGGAGTGGCTTGAAATCACTGTATTTCCATACTTTTCTTTCATATAACGCTTTAGCTAATGCGCAAAGTTCATCTGCATAAGCTTCGGCTTCAGACCAATTAAATTTAAGCGAATAAACTTCGACCAACATTAGTATTCCATCGAGCGCATACACTTCCGGCAAACGATGTCTGTAGGGTAAAAATTGCATTGCAGTTTTAAATCCCTTGTCACTATCCATGCTGTGAATTTTAAACAACCTGTAGTAACTCATCGCCAACCGCTCGGAATGGCTGGATCTCTCGCTTTCGATTACGGCTTCGTACAAAATGACGGCGGCTTCCTTCAGTCCTAGCTCAAACATTTGTTCCGCCGTATCGAAAATACCCGCAATCTGCCTCAAGTCCTCCAGCAACCGGCCTAATACCTGTTTGATACAGTTATGCCGCTGCAACTCGGCACATCTTAGCAGGAACGGTCGTAACCTTCTCCAATGCGGAGCGGTTGAAGTAAAACATTCATCAGCGTATAAATCGTAGAAGTGTCCCTCAGACAACCCCATTGCCGCTGTGATTCGATCTAACTGTCCGATGGCAATCGGTCGGTTTCCGTTAATAATTCCGCTTAACGTTCCGACGTTAACCCCGGTAGTTTCCGAAAAGCGATGTAGGGTTGTCCCTTCGCTCTTGATGTAGTCTTCCAGTTCTGCGCGAATCGTGGTTGTGGATATCAAAAAATTATCGCCCCCCAATTCCGCTTACTTCTATGAGCCGAATAATCTCGACTGATAGAGCAACCAAACGACATCCAATGACATCAAGCAACACCATATACTTCTAAAATTCCAATTTATGTTTACATAATAATCCTAAATTTGACAGTCGTCAATAAGAAAAAAGACCGATAAGCAACTATTTTGTCTGCTTATCGGTCTATTTGTAGTTCCCTAGATTTCCAGCTCCGCCGCAGCCGCATTCGCTTCCACTTGCGCCGGATTTTTGCAGCCGGGGATCACCGTGCTAACGATCGGATTCTTTAGGCACCAGGCCAATGCCCACTGGGCCATGTCGACACCCTCCGGCACTTCGTTCCGGCGGATCTCTTCAACTTCCTCGAGCTTGCGTCGGGTATTCTCGGGGTCATGTCTGTGGCGTACGTCGGTTTCGCCAAACACCGCGCCAGGCTTATATTTACCACTTAGGTATCCGCTTGCCAACGGTACGCGGGCAAGCACCCCCAGGCCTTGGCGCTCACAGGAAGGGAACACCCGGTTCTCCGGCACGCGGTCCAGTCGGTTGTATACCACCTGGATCGCCTCCGAACCCACCTTGGACGAAGCTTCGGTCTGATGAAGGTTATCGTTGCTGCCGATTGACGTGCCTAGATGAAGGATTTTCCCCGCTTGCTTCTGCTTATCCAGCAGCGTCCATAGCTCATCATGATCAAACGCCGCATCCGGCCCGGAGTGGAATTGGTACAAATCAATATAGTCGGTCTTCAGCGCCTTAAGTGAGGCGTCCAGTTGCTGCAGTACCGCCTCGGCCTCAAACCGATCCGTCCGCGTAAACCGTTCATGGAACTGATGGCCGAATTTCGTGGCAACCAACCAATCCTCCCGATTTCGCCGACTCAGATAATCCCCGATAAACGATTCGGACAAATGATCGCCATAGCACTCCGCCGTATCAATCAGGTTGATGCCAAGCTCTCGGCCCCGGTCCAAAATCGCATCCACTTCCGCTTGGGTATAGTTCAAACCCCACTCCCCGCCGAACTGCCAGGTACCGATGCCGACCACGGAAACGTTCAGGCCGGTTTTACCTAATTTACGATATTTCATTCTCCAAAACCTCCTGAAGTGATTTGATCTTCCTCTACCAACTTAAATCCTCCTTTCACGCTTATCAATAAGATAGCCCAAATCCTGTTTCTAACTCTCCCGATCAGATCTATGAGTATTCTCCCGCTTGCGCTGTAAAGTACCGCCAGCCGGAACAAGCTTACTTTGTGGCAGAATCAAATAAAATAGTGCAAGGACCGCCATCAAGGCCATGCTAGTGCTAATGGCGGCAGTATTCGTATACTGGCTGGCCACCCATCCCCCGATGACCGGGCCAATCATAATGCCAAGCCCTTCAATCCCGGAGAGTACTCCCCACGCGGTCCCTTTCTGCTCCTCTGGAACAAGGTACGACAGTACCGCATTCCAGGCCGGAAGCACGGCAGAGTAGGACAATCCAAGCATAAAGGCAAACAGCATCGTTAATGCAGGCGGCGGAATGGATACGGCTAATAGAGCCATTACGACCGTAAGCGATACGAAACCGGCGACCAACATTTGCTTATGCCCCCATCGATCAGCGAGCCTCCCCATCGGGACCAGAAACAGTATCGCGCCAGCCCCGCCTAACATGAGCATGAGCGAATATTGCGGCTGGCTCAGACCGAGATGGTCAACGGCAAAGCTGGGCAGTATCGGCAGCAGCAGGCCCGCAGCGGTCATCTGCAGGATCATGCCTGGTAGTAGCCATTTTAGCTGAACGAGCCTCCTCCTCAGTCCTGCGGCTTGTTCGGCAAAACTGACGTTCTGTAGATACAATGGGGTGGTTCTATCAATCGCGAACGATGCAATGCAGCCGAAGGCGAGCAACGAAACCAGCAGCCAGAAGGCAGGTTCGAAGCCAGCATCGAAGGTCAGATTGACCATGACCGGCCCCAAGCCAATGCTAGCCAGCCACACAGTATATATCGCCCCCATCTGGGCCGCCCGCTCCGTCATCCGGATTTTCTCCAGACAAATGAGCCATATAGGCGACGCCCCAATCCCAAGCAAAACGGAACCAGCAACAAGCCCCCAGGCATACGAACTAAAAAATACGGCAGCGAGTCCAGACAGCATCAGGACAAAAGTGGTGGGCAGCAGCCAGCGCAGCGAAAACCTGTCCAGGAAATAACCGGCCACACCTTTAATCAACGTATCGGCTGCATAATGAAGCGAGACAGCTAATCCGACCAAAGCCACGGTTTGTCCCGACTCGTTGACGGCAAAATTCGGTAGAAACGAAAACAGGAAAGCACTTCGGACAAACTCCGTGCAAAAAAGCACCATAAATAGCGTCAGAGTAGGAAACTTGTACACGCTCATCCTGCTCATCATATTCCCCTCCTTTTCAAGGAACTTGCCTCAGGAAACAAATGCCGGACAATATGATCCGCAGCTGCTTCCTGCCTTGCTACGAGTAACCCATTTGTCATCGACTGCTTTATCGGCTCGGAGGAGATCATGGCCTTTATCTGAGACACAAGTTCATCAATCGTTAAAGCTACGGATGCCGCTCCTTTACGTTGCAGATACAGTGCATTTTCCTGCTCTTGCCCCAGAAACGGCTTTAGGATGAATATCGGAACCCCGGCCTGAATGGTCTCCGATAGAGATACGCCTCCCGCTTTCGTAACGACACAGCAAGCGTTGCTCATCAGTACATGCAGTTGATCGGAATAGCCGTAAACCTCCACCCTGTCCTCCTTCACCCAACTCTTCGAAAGCTTCCCTCTCCAGCTCTCCTGCCGGCCGCAAATCACTTGAATGCGGACGCCCAACAAAAGCAGCTTCGCCATTAGCCTCGATAGTGATTTCAATGTACCGCAAACGTTAGCCATAAGCAGAATCACCGGATCATCCGCTTTCTTGCCGAAACCAGAACCGATCGTTCCTACATCATAAAATGACTCCCTAACCGGAATTCCGGTCACGGTAATCCGATTCTCGGGGATGCCCCGATCGACCATGGTTTCTTTCACATCGCTGGCAGGAACGAAATAATAATCCGGCTGAGCAAGCAACCATCTTCGGTGAACGCTAAAGTCCGTTATGACAACAGCAGTCCGAGGGCGGTTCACAAATAACGTCCTGCTGCTTGGCAAGCTACCGTACGGGAAGGTATAAATGATGAGTTCAGGCTGATACTGATGGATGATTTTCTCAAGCCTGTCACTGCCAAGACTGTTCATCCAGGCTGTGATTTTTCCCTTCATGGGAATTCGATTGGTTAGATGGTAGATCCATCCGTAATAGGGAATGCCAAATCTGTCAGCATACATGCTTCGCCGGTACAGATAGCGGATGATTTTATTCAATACAGGATAAGCCTCCCGGAACAAGTCAACAACAGCCACCTGGCTATAACCATGACGGTTCAGGCTTTGCTGCAACACCTTAGAGACCTGATGATGACCCTCGCCGTAATCGGCCGTTAAGATTAGAATTTGCGGTACCTGTGCCACTATCGTCACCTCATCTATTAGTCAAGCCATTTCGTCCAACCGAACGAATTGCAAGTTACGTCCTTGTAATTGATGCAACACTTCTTTCAGTGCCCGAAGCATAAAATAGGGTGCGTGACGGTCTGCTCCCGGTGTATCTCCGCTATCATGCAGTAAAATAACCGATCCGTCTGTAATTCCATTCAGTAGTGTTGCTCTCAGCTGCTTGCGGCAACTTTTGCTGCGCCAGTCCCATGCTTTCAAGGACCAGAGCACGATGCGGTACGAGGGGTGAAAGAAATCGAATAAATTCATGAGCCCCCACGGAGGACGATAGTGATTCGGTCTTTTCCCAATAATGGACTCTATAATATCTGCGGTCCGTTCTATATGATCACGCCGCACCGTCCCAGGGAGCATCAGCCAGTTGGAGGTATGCACGTAATTGTGGATTCCGATTTGATGGCCTTCACGATGCATTCTTCTGATCAAATCCGGATACAGCTCCGCCTGCGAGCCAAGTACGAAGAAGGTGGCCTTCACTTGATATTCCTGCAACAAGTCCAATAATTCCGGTGTATACCTCGGATGCGGGCCATCATCGAACGTAAACGCAACCTGGTTCTTTGTCTTTCCTTTGCGAAACACGCCAATTCTCATTATTCTCGGCAATAAACTAGGAATTATCATATACAAACCCATGAAGCCGATAAGCCCCATCAACAAATATAGAAAAAGCAACGTCTTTATCCCCTTTAGTATAATTAAACTCAAGCATACTGCTGCATGGAGTGAACCCATTTTTCTTCCGGCTTATCGCTCTGCATACTCAGGATTTGCTTGACCACTTGTCTGGCGGAATCCTGCTGTTTGCACAACTCCGCTTTTCCCCTCATTTCTCCCAAAATGAAGGGCTGTTGAACCAGCCGTTGAAGCTGATCCTGTAGATTGTCAATTTGACATAAATTCGCCACTCCTGTTTGAAGTAAATAGCCGGCATTATCCTTTTCCTGCCCCAGACGAGGCTCCAACAACAGCATAGGGAGCTGCAGCGCCAGCGCTTCGGATGTCGTCAGTCCGCCCGGCTTGGTAATCAATACATCGGCAGCGGCCATCCATTCATGGATTCGCTCCAGGTAGCGTGTCAGCATGATGTTATCCCTGTCTCTCAACTCTTCACGCAAGTAGTTCAGCAGCTTCCCATTGCGACCGCAAACGATCACAAATTGCAAATTATCGGGATAAGTGTCAGACTGTAATTGCTTGATGAAGGATTTATCGATCATACCGTAACCGCCACCCATCACCAACACGATAAAGGCGTCAGGAACCAAAGCTAGCTTCTCGCGCAGCCGCCCTTTACTAATACTAATGGACTGACTATAAGTCGGGCGGACAGGGATTCCCGTTACAGCGATTTTGTGATGAGCAACGCCTTTTCTCTGCAGAGAAGCACGCACGCCTTCGGAGCCAACCAGGTATAAATCCGTAAACGGATGTATCCAATAGCTGTGATCAGTATGGTCGGTCATGACCGTTGCCGCAGGCAGATCCGTCATCCCTTTTTCTTTAAGTAAGGAAATGGCGGCTGATGCCGGCGGGAACGTGCTAACCAGCAACGTCGGCTGTTCCTTATACAGAAGTCTAAGCAGCCGCTGCAGGCTGGTTATGCTAAAACACTTCAGGATGGAAGTAAATGTGTTGTCCGTGCGAGTCTTTTGATACATATATCCGTAAGATGAAGGAAAATGCTTCACCCATTGCAAGAAACAATACTGTTCAATCACATGCATGCGGGGATGGATCCATTCCAAGAAATCAACCACTTTCACTTCTATTCCCGGTCTATACAGAGCCGATGCCTCCACTATCGCCTTGGCCGCCTGCCTATGTCCTTCCCCGAGTGAACCGGATAGAATCAGCATCTTTTCCCGTTTCATGCTATTCATCAACCATCACCTCCTTCGTCAATTCAACTATGAAGAACCAAACTAACCAGCACCGCCGTGAGGAAACCAAGCATTCCTCCAGCCATACAATCCATCGGATAGTGATAACCCAGATAAACTCGGGATATTGCCACCAACAAAGCCAGAGAAATCAAGACAAGCATCACTGCTGGCGATAAAGCCAACATAAAAGGCGTAACGAGCGCAAAAATAGCGGTTGTATGACCAGATGGAAAGGAGTAATCTTTCAATGGAAATTTGCCTACTTTCACCTGCTCCAGCTTGCGGAAAGGACGGTCTCTGCGCACGATTCTCTTGATCAGGACGGCAACGATATGGCTAACGGCCAATGTGATCAAGCTTTGCAGCCCTAGCCTGCTGAGTTCCCCCTCGGCGAAACATGCCAGGGATACTGCGCAAATGACGGTAAACAAAGCTCCACCCAAATGGGTAACCCATCCTAACAATCGGTCTAGAGCCCGACTGCTCAGGCGTTGGTTGATCCAGAAGAACAACGTTTGATCTATTCGCATGATCCACTGTATCCTGCTTCCCGCCTCCGCTGCCTGTCTTTTAGAATGATTAAGGTCCATTCCAGTTCTCCCTCCTCTCGTTACAGGAACTTCATTTGGCTAAACGTAATTCCTCTCGAACAGGCAGACTCTTCACCGTCCTAAATCGATTCTTCAGCGAATTGCGGGTATGAATCAGGATCATCGGTATCAATTGTTCGGTTTTGCGGGCAATCCGCTTCTTCCCTTCGGGGTGCATGGTAGATAACAATAATCGGAGATAAGCTGTTGTTATGCGTTGGAACATATTAGCCTTCAACGGTTGTTGCTCGAATCCAAGACCATGTGTCAAACCACGATGAAGCAGCGTAATGCCGACCAACGCCTTTACCTCGCTGTACTCTGGCTGAATTGCAAACGCCTCGCTGATCTGCTGCATGGACTTCCGTATAGATCGAGCCGTCATGAGCGCCGCGCGATCTGGACCTTCGGATTTAATCAGCGTTAGAATCACTTCATTATTGAGATGGAGTTCTCCGACCCAATCGCCTTTATCGATAATGGTGGAGTCCGCGCAAACGATACTCTCGCCCCGGTGTTTCTTAATCATGACCTTGCAAATTCCAAAGTGCGTTGTATGTGAGCTGCGAAATCGTGATATCCAATCGAACCCTTTTTCCCACGCCATCCAAGCAGCCTGCATTAAAGACTTACGTAATCGAAGCAGCATTGCCTTTCATCTCCTTTTCTCTTGATGGGTCTAATAAATGATGTCAACAAACATGACTCATAATGGCTGGCTGCCAGCAGAATCACCATGCCAGTATGTTAGTCTTGTAACATACTATAATGCCATTGAATTTATCTGTCAATAGTCGTCGTTTATGTGCATAAGAAAAAACCTCCAATTACCGATCATCGGTATTGGAGGTCTTAATCCTGCCGTATTTATTTCCAAAACTATAGAGCGTTTTCTCGGCCAACGAAGCATCTGAAGGCACCGAACGAAGTCCGTGCTAGGCTGAGGCAACAGTTTAATTTCAGGCTACTCCTCTGCCGATCACGGGATCTGCCTGTTCTTCACAAAATACCAGCCTCCGGCCAAGAATACGCAGGTAAAGAGGAGAGTTAATCCGAAACCTTGCATTAAAGAATCGTTGGATAGCAAGGTCTGTAACCCGTCAGCCACATGAGAGCGGAAAGAAGAAATCGCGGTACTAAGCGGAATTGCAGCAATCACAAGCCCCCATAATACCCATCCAATGATGTGGTGGAAACCGGAGAATAGCAGATTTAGCAAGGAAAGGAACATCATGTATGCGCCGAATTGATATATGAACACTCCAAAAAGGTCGAGTTGATCCCATTTGAATATTTCGAGAAGATTGATCCCCTCCATTCCGAACACGACGGACTCTAGCTTCAACCACACAATGTTAAGCAAGGCAAAGATTGCCGACCATACCGCATAAATAAAAAACAATCCTTGATAATACTCCTTGCGTGAAGCACCTAAATTGATGATGCGTATAAAGTAAACGGTCGGAAGGATTGTCGGAACGAACAACAGGAAGATCATAAGAAAATTGGTTTCCGAAACCGAGTCTTTCTCTACGCGGCCCAAGGATATGCTAACGATCAAGTCGGCCAGTTGAGCAATCGCCACGATGCCCACGATGATCCAAAGATAGATGCGGAGTTGAAGATACGATGCCTTGAATTGAGCTGACAGCCTATTCATTGTTCCTGGCCCCCTTCAAGCAGATAGGCAAAAAACTTCTGAAGTGGCAATCCGTCAACGGTAATACCCAGCTTGTCTGCCTCGACAAGATCGGCTTCCCCCATCGTATTGTAGACTGCCGCAATCGCACCGTTACCAAAAACCTCCTGATAGATAACTCGTTTGCCGCCTGTGAACGCTTGAATCGCTTCTTTTTTCCCCTGACACATAAAGGATTGTATCCGAATGTTGTCCACGTCGTCATGTAGTAAAATGCTGCCTGCTTCCATAATGCACACCCGCTCGACCACCTTGGCGATTTCGTCAATCAAATGCGTCGACAGCAGAATCGTACGCGGGTAGTTCGCATAATCTTCGACCAGCAGCCGGTAAAATTTCTCGCGCATCAGAACGTCAAGCCCAAGCACCGGTTCGTCGAAAATCGTAAGCGGCGCTCGGCTTGCCATGCCGACAATATTGCCGACAATAGACTCCATGCCCCTGGTGAGTTGCCGTATTTTCTTATTCGGATCCACATTGAAAACCTGGATCAGTCGATGTGCGTAATCCCAATCCCAATTCGGATGGAATGCCGCAGCGACTTCGAGTATTTCGTTGACTTTTGCGCCTCCAAAGAAAAAGTTTTTATCCCTAACGAAGCAAATATCTTTCGGCGTCTCTCCCCGCTTCAACCGCATTCCGGCAATTTTGATCTCTCCGCTATCAGGAAACAGACCTCCTGTCACCATGTTAAGCAAGCTCGTCTTCCCCGCCCCGTTGCGGCCAAGCAGCCCGTATATCGTGTTCTCCTCCAATGTCATATCCAATTGGCGGACCGCTTCGACTCTCCCGTATCTCTTGCTTACATTTCTGCATTCCAGAATGGCGCTCATTGGCCTCTCAACTCCTGTATCCCTGTTTGATCCTCTCGATAACTTCGTCCATGCTTAAATCGAGTTTTTTTGCCTCTGCGAGCAGCTTCTGCACTAGCTCATTGATGAAGCGTTCCTTGCGCTTCTCCATAATAATCTGCTTCGCGTTGGCAGCCACATACATTCCTAATCCCCTTTTCTTGTACAGAATGCCCTCATTGACAAGCAAGGCGATTCCTTTCACAATCGTTGCCGGATTAATCTGGAACGCTCGCGAAAACTGAGCCACAGAGATGATCTGGTCCTCTTCGTTATAAGTTCCATTCAGAATGTCGTCCTCGATTTTATCTGCAACTTGTTGGAAAATCGGCTGTCCGTCTCCAAAGCCAGCTATAACGGCATCACCCTATCGGAATGTTAGTCATGTAACATACTTTAATAGCTGAAAATTTTATTGTCAACGCATCATCACAAATGAGGATCTGATTTATTTCAAGTAAAAAACCTCGCGCATCGGCACGATGGGCTGCGGCTCGTTAAAATCAAACGAACCCTCCACCATCCCCGACGTAATCGCGTTCCACCGTTGGCAAACCTCACTATCCGCAATGTATTTGAAAGCCGCGTCCGGATCATCGCATTCGAAGCAATAGAAGAACTGGTTCCCCTGCTGAAAAATCGAATAGTTTCGAATGCCCGCTTGGGTATGCTCCGCGAGCACCTCCGGCCAAGGGTTCAAATGCAGGTCAACGTAAGCCTCCAACTGGTCTTCCTTCACGCGCCAGGTCCAGGCGAACTTCCGGCTTGGACTGATTCCCATGAATATCCCTCCCATGATAAATTCATTGACTTTGACACCTTCAGCTCCCCATTCACTTCATAAAGCGTCGGATCAGCTTCAATTTACCGGCGGTATAAGGCGGATAAATGAAGCTGAGGTTCATCCACGTCAACTTCTTTAGCACGCTTTTTCGGTGAGAGAAGGTTTCGAAGCTGTAGCGTCCGTGATACGCCCCCATGCCGGAGGACCCCACACCCCCGAAGGGCAGATACGGGCTGACCAGATGCATGACCGTGTCGTTGATGCACCCGCCGCCAAATGAAACCGACTCCATCACCTTCCGCTCTGTCCTGGAATTGCTCGTAAATAAGTACAACGCCAGCGGCTTGGGCTGCTCGCCGATGTTCCGAAGCGTCTCATCCAGATCCACAAAGTCCAGCACCGGCAAAATCGGCCCAAAGATTTCTTCCTGCATCACTTGGTCTTCCCAGCTTACGTTCTCCATAATCGTCGGCGCCACGTACAAATCCTCACGTTCCCCAGTCCCTCCGACCGCAATCTTCGACGAGTCCAACAACCCCATCAACCGGTTCCAGTGACGCTCGTTCACGATCCGCCCATAATCCGGACTTTGCTGCGGATCATCCCCGTAGAATGCGGTGATCTGCGTCTTCATTTTGGCGATCAACTCCGCTTTAACCGACTCGTGAACGAGCACATAGTCCGGGGCCACGCAAGTCTGACCCGTATTCAGAAACTTCCCCCAAACAATCCGCTGTGCGGCTAACTCCAGATCCGCCTCGCAATCAACGATACAGGGGCTTTTCCCGCCAAGCTCCAACACGACCGGCACCAGACGTTCAGCGGCCGCCTTCATCACAATTTTTCCAACCTGAATGCTTCCGGTGAAAAAGATAAAATCGAGCGGGGCATGAATCAACGCGGATGTGACCTCCTGCCCTCCCTCCATGACCCGGATGTACTCGGGATCAAAATATTCGCCGAGCATCTCGGCAATAACCCCGGAGACGTGCGGCGTATACTCCGACGGCTTAACAATCGCGGCGTTTCCCGCGGAGATCGCCCCGATTAACGGATCGATCACCAGCAAAAACGGATAGTTAAACGGGCCGATGATCAGCGCCGAGCCGTAAGGCTCCCGGTAGATATAGCTGCTGGAGCCGATATGGGTTAGCGGCGTGCGGACCCGCTCCGGCTTGGCCCACTGCTTTAGTCGCTTCATCACGTATCCGATACTGTCGTAAGCATAGCCAACTTCCGTGCTGTAGCCTTCAAGCTCGGGTTTGCGCAGATCCCACTGCAGCGCTTCCAAAATGCGCGTTTCGTAACAGGCAATTGCCGTCTTCAAACGCTCCAGTTGGCGCAGCCTGAATTCTACCGATCGCGTGGCGCCGCTGCGGACGAATTGCTGTTGAGCACGAACGACTTTGGCAACAGTTTGCACAGCGGGTTGAACTTCATTTGCAGCTTGGGTTGGAGCTTTCGATTCACTCAAAGCGGATCCCTCTTTTTCTCGAATTCGGCGTCATTTAGGTCTGTTCTTCTATTGTAACCCGAAATCAGATCGCTGGGCATCTTTCGACCCGAATGATGGGCCCAGCGTAGGTTTGTGTACCAGAAAGGTTTCTATGTCATATTTCCTAACATATAAATCCGTAAAATATGGTTTTAAACGTAAATAATTTGTTTATCCAACCGTCAAGATGGTTTTCGGTCAACTTTATGAACGTTTTTTGTAATTTATATTGACACGATCTTTTCCCAGCTTCTATAATTTAACTACGTTCACAACGTCGTGGCGCATATAATCCGGTTTCGCACAACGCTGTGCCGCCGGTCGGCAAAGGAGCCATTCGGTCAATCGCAAGATTGCCCGGGGCTCCTTTTTGTTTTGCGCGCCCGGTTCGGCGTGACCTAAGGAAACAGAAACATCCCGGTTGAAGGGGATGAATCC
The DNA here is from genome assembly GCF_014947195.2 of Paenibacillus rhizolycopersici. Taxonomy (NCBI): domain Bacteria; kingdom Bacillati; phylum Bacillota; class Bacilli; order Caryophanales; family Paenibacillaceae; genus Paenibacillus; species Paenibacillus rhizolycopersici. Next base: position 287,883 of record NZ_JADCNN020000002.1, read on the forward strand.
TGGAGAGGAGATGGAAGGATGGAACGTACCGGTTTTATGAAAAGTGGGCATAAGCCCTCGTTGTTGAGCGCCTTTCTGTACTTCGACGTTAGCTTTATGGTATGGGTTCTGATCGGTCCGCTGGCCGTCATCATGATGCAGGATTACCCGATGAACGCGGCGGAGAAAGCCAACCTCGTCGCCTTGCCGATCCTTGGCGGCTCCGTGCTTCGCCTCGTGCTTGGCGTGTTAGCCGACCGGATCGGCCCCAAGCGGACCGGTCAGATCGGTATGGCCGTCACCCTGGTGCCGCTCGTCTGGGGCTGGCAATTCGTCAATTCGCTGGGAGAATTGTACGTGGTGGCGTTGCTTCTGGGCGTTGCCGGCGCTTCGTTCTCAGCGGCCCTGCCTTTGGCCAGCCGCTGGTATCCGCCGCAATACCAAGGTTTGGCGATGGGGATCGCCGGGGCCGGGAATAGCGGCACCGTCTTCTCCACGCTATTCGCCAACCGGATCGCCCAGCATTATGGAGGCTGGGAGGTCGTGTTCGGGCTCGCCCTCATTCCGGTTGCGCTGGTCTTCCTCGTCTTTACCCTGCTGGCGAAGGATAGTCCCAACCAGCCGGAGCCCAAAAAACTTCGCGATTACGCAACCGTGCTCCGCCACAGAGATACGTGGCTGTTCTGCCTGTTCTATATGGTGACATTCGGCGGTTTCGTAGGATTGTCGAATTACTTGACGATATTTTTTAATACGGAATATGGACTTAGCGCGGTGCGAGCTGCCGATTTCACGACCTTGTGCGTGATCGCTGGGAGCTTCTTCCGCCCAGTGGGCGGCTGGCTGGCCGATAGGGTCGGCGGAGTACGCATGCTGCTCGCATTGTACGCGGGGGTAGCCCTCATGATGGCTTCGGTCTCGTCGCTGCCGCCGCTGTCCGTCGTAACCGTGCTGCTATTCGTCGGCATGATGTGCCTAGGCATGGGCAACGGCTCCGTGTTCCAGCTCGTCCCCCAGCGATTCCAGCAGGAAATCGGGGTCATCACCGGGATCGTGGGGGCGGCCGGCGGGCTCGGCGGTTATTTTCTGCCGAACATCCTTGGGCTCCTGAAGCAGTGGACCGGTTCTTATACGCCAGGTTTCCTCATTCTCAGCTGTATTGCGTTGGCTTGTATTCTCACGGTCTTCCTAATTCACGGCGAGTGGAAAAGAACGTTCCTGAAGCGGAAGGAGGCTGCATATGACGCTTACTCCTACAGCCGCCCATCCTGACGGACGTATGCGATCTCACTGCCCCTTCTGCAGCATGCAATGCAGTCTGGAGTTGCACTCGGCCCCCGGTTCCTTCGCGGGGTATGAAGTTAAGCCCAGTCCAGACTTCCCCGTAGCCACAGGTCGATTATGTCAAAAGGGCTTCCACGCCTTGGACCATACGCTTCATCCAGAGCGGGTGATGCAGCCGCTACGCAGGCTTTCGGAACAGGGATGGGGTAAAGGGGAGGCGGCGTCTCGGTCCTCCGAAGGAACCTCGTCGGCTTGGTCTCCCGTAGCTTGGCCCGAAGCGCTGGACGGCATCGCCGAGCGGATTCGGCAGCTTCAGGAACAGTACGGCCCTGACAGCGTAGCCGTATTTGGCGGCGGATCACTGACGAACGAGGTGTGTTATCTGCTTGGCAAGTTTGCCCGGGTCGCTTTGCGGTCCCGTTACGTCGATTATAACGGACGATACTGCATGTCCTCGGCGGCGGCAGCGCAGCAGCTGGCGTTTGGGATCGACCGCGGTCTCCCCTTCCCGCTCGAAGACATTCCTAAAACGGATTATCTCATCCTCGCCGGTACCAATATCGCCGAATGCCAACCAACCTTAATGCCTTACCTGCTTGCTGCCAAAAAACAAGGAGCCGTCATCGTCACCATCGATCCTCGGCGGACGATGACGTCCAAGATTGCAAACCACCAGCTGACGATCGAACCCGGACAGGATTCGCTGCTAATCAGCGGGCTGCTGCATGTCATTCTGGCAGAACAGTTGTACGATGCCCAATTCGTGGCCGCGCACACGGAAGGGATTGAGGCAGTGCGGGAAGCGGTTCGAGACGACTCGCCGGAGCGGGTCGCCGGGCTAACCGGGATCCCCGAGGAAATCATCCGTCAGGTGGCCCGGGGATTTGCCGAGGCGAAGCGTGGGATCATCCTGACCGCGCGGGGTTTGGAGCAGCAGGTGAACGGCGTGGAGCATACGCTGCAGTACATCAACCTGGGCCTGCTGTGCGGGCACATCGGTAAACCGGGCAGCGGCTTCGGCTCCGTCACCGGGCAGGCCAACGGGCAGGGCGGCCGCGAGCATGGACTCAAGGCCGACCAGTTGCCGGGCTACCGGTCGATCGAGGACCCGGACGCTCGGGCGCATGTCGCCGGCGTCTGGGGACTTGATCCTGGCGAACTGCCCGGCAAAGGGGTCTCCGCGTATGAGCTGTTCGGGAAGGTATTGGACGGCGACATCAAAGCGATGATCGTCCTCGGCTCCAATCCGGTCGTGTCCAGCCCGAACAACGCCCGGGTCGCCGAGGCGCTGGAGAAGCTGGACCTGCTCGTCGTCGTCGACCTGTTCGAGACGGAGACGGCCGCCTACGCGGATTGGCTGCTGCCCGGCACGTCCTTCCTCGAAGTGGAAGGGACGATGACGAACCTCGAGGGCCGGGTGTTCTACCGGCCCCGGGTGTTTGAGCCGGCCGGCGCGTCCATGCCGGACGCCTGGCTGCTGTGCGCCCTCGCCGAACGGCTGGGCCGAGGGCGTTATTTCTCCTACTCGTCGATGAGCGAAGTGTTCGACGAGTTATGCCGCGCTTCCGCCGGGGGCAAAGCCGATTATAGCGGCTTAAGCTACTCGCGCCTGCAGGAAGCGCAAGGGCTGTTCTGGCCGTGCCCCGGGCCCGGCCAGGCGCACCCCGGGACGCCGCGCCTGTTCGCGGGCGGCGTCTTCCCCCGTGCGGGCGGCCGGGCCCGCCTGCACGCAATCACGCCGCAGCCGCCGGCGGAAACGGCAGATACGGAGTACCCGTATCTGCTGACGACCGGCCGGCTGGGCGGGCACTACCTGAGCGGCGCCCAGACCCGCCGCACGGATGCCCTGGCGAAGAAGGCGCCGGAGCCGGTGGCGGAGCTCCACCCGGCTCTGGCCGAGCAGCTTCGCCTGCGCGAAGGCGACCGCATCCGCTTGACCACGCGGCGCGGGTCGCTGGATTTCGCCGCCAAGGTGACGCCGGACATTCATCCGCGCACGATTTTTGTTCCGTTCCACTGGGGCGGCGACCTAGCGATCAACCGGCTGACGAACGATGCCCTGCACCCCGTCAGCCGAATGCCTGAATTCAAAATCTGCGCCGTCCGAGCGGAACGGGCTAGGACTGAGGAGGCCGCCCCCGCCCTAGTCCATTCGGCGAAGGCCGACGCCCTCAGCGATGTTCCTTCCGGACGATTTGCTGTTTCGTGTCCTCGATATTGTGATCTTCGTCGCGAACGGCTTTGATCGTCAGGTAAGGCGCGGCATAGTCAATCTCGATGTCTTCTTTGCGGAAACCGGGCAGTTCCGCTTCGACCAGGTACGCGGGTTCCGTCTCCCGAATATCGGTTCTGAAGGATAACGGCGAATTCTTCAACGGTGCAAAAAAGTCATCTTGGAACACATCGTTGAACGTCTTCGCCAGTTGACTAAACGCATCCTCTCTGTGTCTGCCAAAAGGAATCGAATCAAACATCATGCATCCCCCTTTCTTTGACCTTCGAGCTATATCAATGGCGGTTCAAATAAAAAAGCGACCTGGGAAGGTCGCTTTTTCCTATTTCGATTTAGGGTTGCTGTTCTGTAGTTGTCGTGGTGGTTGTGGTCGTGGTCGTGGTTTCATTGCTTGCCGCCGGATCGGCGCTCTCATTATAGATGACAACCGATTGGGAGCTAGGCTCCCATTGCACGACCGCTTCAAAAGCCTCGCTGATGAACCGGACCGGAACAACCGTGCTGCCGTCAATGACGGTAGCCGGCGCGTCCAGCGTCTGTTGTTCGCCATTCACGTAAGCCGTTTTGCTATTGATGATTAGCTTCAGCGTTACGCCGTCCTTCGTCACCGTGATCGACTTGTCCGCCGGGTTGTAGGCGACTTCCGCCTGAAAGGCTTCGGAGATGGCCCGGAATGGGACCAGCGTGCTGCCATCCTGTACGATTGGAGCTACGTCTGTTGTAGGCTGTTCGCCATTGACGAACAATTTAACTCCTTTTTTCCCGAGCTTCTCATAGAGTTTGCCGAGCTTCTTGTACGATTCGATGTTCGTGAAGTCCGCCAAAACCGCTTCCTCCTGCAAATAAACAGCATCAGTCACGCTGCCTTCTTGCTCCAACAGGTCCGCCGCCTTGGATAAAGCCGCCGCATCTTCCTTGATTTGCGTAAGCTCCGCCTTCATCTCATCCGTGAGTTTAGTATCGTATTTCGTCAGGAGCAAATCGGCCAATACCGCGCCCGACGGCTTGTCCTTGACGTTTTGGATCGCTTTCAACAAACCTTTGTAGCCGTTGTGGCCCGGCTTTTCGGATTTTTGCGTATCCGTGGATTCTTCGCCCTCCGGGGTTTGCGTTTCCTCCGTCGCCTGCTCCTCTACCGTCCCTTCCAACTGCTTCTCTACCTTCTTGCCGTTAGCTTTCGTTTGCTGTGCATCCACTTGGATGCCGGCCTCCGTTTTCTTATCGGCTCCCTTGCCGTTATTCCCTTGCTCCGCTTTCGCCGACGCCGTGCCGGTCGTCAAGCTTAATGCCACCACGCAGAAAAATGCGATCATCCAGCTTTTTTTCATGTTGTTGTGTCCTCCTCAATGATTGTCGTTAATTGGGGTTTGTTGTTTATTACGTTGCCCTATCAAAAATTGTGGGGGGCGCCAACAAAGTTTTTTTCCGGAACGCCGACATGTCGGAATTCCTGCCGAAAAGCAAGTATGAGAAATCCGGTCCAACGATCGAAAAATATGCGGCATAAGAAAAAGGCCGGCCGATGTCCTCGGTCGGCCGGTGCCTTCTACCTTGTGTGCATCAGCGCCGATTTCCGGCGCGCCTTGATGTCCCTTATGCTGCCTTTGCACGATTATCCCTTTCATTCAGGAGGGCCAGGGACCCGGAGTGAGTCGAGCTCTTCTCCAGTTCTCGGCAAGCTGATCAAAGGGGATAATCGTGCAAAGCGTGCGAAATGATCCTATTGCCCGCCAACCTCCGCCAGTTGCGCTTCGATCGCCGCCGCCAATTCCTCGTAAGAGGAGCTCGGCAGCAATTCCCCGTTGACCATGAACTGCGGCGTTCCGTTTACTCCGTAATAGCCGGCGGTTTTGAAATCTTCTTTGACCGGCAACATGTAGGCATGACTTTTCAGATCGCTTGCGAAGCGGTCGTAATCTATACCGTTGATATTTTTCTTCACGAAGTCCAGCAAAAATTCGGGTGTCGCCCAAATTTTTGTCTCATCGCCCTGATGCGCATATAACTTGCTCTTGAACTCCCAGAACTTCTCGTTGCTCTGCGCCGCAACCGCCTCGCCCGCGCTGGCCGCCATGATCGAATCCCGGTCAATGAACGCGAAGTTGGTAAAGAACAACTCAATTTTGCCGGTATCGATGAAGTCTTTTTGAAGCTGAGGCATGTAGGTTTCTTCCCACTTCTTGCAGGCCGGGCATTTAAAATCGGCGAATTCAATCACCTTGACCTTCGCGCTCGGTTCTCCCAAATGCGGCTGCTTCTCATACTTCAAGCCTTCGGCGGTGTAGTCGCCTTTGATTTCCGTGTAGTTCGGGAGATCCTTCAAACTGGAGGAACCCGAATCTTTGAGAAAAACGATCGCCAGGGTGATTACCAAGGCCCCGATCAATATCAACGAGATCACAAAAATCAGACCGGATTTCGCAGTCCCCCGGCCTGTTCCTTTTCCGCCCGCAGATTTGCCTACAGTCCCCTTACCAGCGTTCTTCTTGCCTTGGGTTGTCCTGTTGTACGCCGTCTTGTTGTTCGGAACCGGTTTCCCGCTGCCGTTACGATTGCTCCCCTTGTTATGGGCCATCCGCTATCCTACCTCCATATGGATTCGTTTCGTCCTCATTCTAGCGTATGGCCCACGGCAAGGGACGTAATTTAGGTCACAGAGTGTCGCCGCAAGTATACAAACCGGCTGGCGTAATCGCCTGCCAAGGTCAGCGGCAGGCCGAGGCGCATCAAGGTGGAGCCGTGCCGGACGTTGTCTGCGGCCAAGTCGGTGGTGATGCCGGTAGATTCGGCCGCGCGCTGATCGGCGGTGTTGTCCGCCTCCACGGTCAGCTCTTCCTCTGGTATTTCTACCCGGTACCGCCCATCCGGCTCTAAGCCTTGGAGGCGCAACCGCAGCTCCGTGTCGCCGAAATACTGCGCCTGCCGAAAAGCGAACACGGCGACTTCGTCCCGGTCTCGCGAGACATACTGCCACGCGGCCACATCGCCTTCGGCGAAGGAGGCAAGCCGGTAAAGGTCGCCTTCGGCAACCAAATGGCGCACCTGTTTGTACAGCGCCACATAACGGTTGGCTTCGACGATTTCCGCCTCCGACCAGCGGGCGATGTTCGCGCCGATGCCGAGCCCGCCTAGCATGGCGCTGTGGAAGCGGAACGACAGCGGTAGCCGCCGGCCGTTCAGGCCATGCGGGGATTCCGTTACCCAGCACATCATGACGGAGGGGCTGTAAGCGTACGAGAAGCCCTCCTGGATCGTCAGCCGGTCCCGGGCGTCCGTATTGTCGCTGATCCAAGCCTGGTCTGCAAACCGTAGCATGCCGATATCGATCCTTGAGCCGCCCCCGGCACAGGTCTCGAACTCCACCCGCGGGAAACGGCGCCGGAGCTCGGCCCAAATCTCGTACAAGCTATCGACGTGCTTGATCCACACCGATTCCTCCGCATGCTCGCGCAGCGGGATGGCCCCCGGCTCCGTGATCGTTCGGTTCATGTCCCATTTGATGAAGGCGATGTCGTAGGTGCTGAGTAGCCCCGTCATGAACTCAAGCACGAACGCCTTGACCTCCGGCTTGCCTAAGTTCAGCATCAATTGATTGCGAAGCAGCGTTCCTTCGCGCGTGGGGAATTGATACACCCAATCGGGATGGTTCCGATACAACTCGCTGTCCGGATTGACCGATTCGGGTTCGACCCATAATCCGAAGTCCATGCCGAGCCGTTTCACCTCGTCGATCAGCTCCTGCAGCCCATTCGGGAATTTCTGAGGATTCACCTGCCAATCGCCGAGACCGGCCCGGTCGCTGTGGCGCGCGCCAAACCAACCGTCGTCGACGACAAACCGCTCCGCGCCGATCCGGGCCGCTTGTTTGGCCAACTCGATTTGCTCCCGGACGTTCACCGCGAATTCCGTCGCTTCCCAGGAGTTGTACAACACTTTCCGTTCCCGGGATCCGGGCAGCACGTACTCCCGTTGATAGTTGTGCAACTTCCGGCTCATCTCTCCGAAGCCGCCGGAGACGAAACCACCCGTAAACACGGGGGATGTATAGCTCTCTCCCGGTCCCAAAGTAAACGCCCCATCGAAGTCGTTGACCCCGCCGACGACGCGGACTTGGCCGAAGGTGGAGGACTCCAGGACGATTTTCCAGTTGCCGCTCCAACCCAGCGCACCGAACCAGACGTTCCCGGACAACTCGTCCGCTTTGCCGTCATCCAGCGCAAACCAAGGGTTGGCATGCGCACCGGTGAAACCCTGCCGCGATTCCAGCACTTTCTTGCCTTCGGTGAGCGGCGCCCGCCGGAGCTGATATTCACCGGCCCAGCGGCCGGTCACATGCGTCAGGCGGACGGAAGGCTCGGCCGGGGCGGACCAGGCCGCCGCCATGACCTGATCGATCCGAACGGGAACGTCCTCCTCATTGACGATCGTTACCGAACGTTCGATCAGATCGTATTTCTCGATAACCCGGTAGCGCAGCTCCACCCGCAAACGGTAATACTCATCGCGCAGCCGAACAATCAAATCGTCCGCCGCCAAGCGGCTCCCGACTTCATACCCTTCATATCGCAACCGCAAATCGCGAACGCCGTTCTGGAATTTCACCTTCAGGCAGGGCTCTGCATATAAGGTACCGCCCCAACCTCCATACTCCTCCCATTCCCGGTTCGCCTCGGCATCAAAGGAGCTGTGGTGACGAAGGCGAAGCAAATCGGCACATTCCGCAGCCTCCACCGGCTCGCCCCAGTAGAGGTGTTGCAACGTCCCGTTTTCGTTGACGCCAAATACGTAAGACGAGTTTTTCGTGCGTAGTTCAAATATTTTTGCTGCTTCCAACACGTTAATCGGCATATGATCACTCTCCCCTTCCCGCTTGCTCCCTAACCTCAGCCTTTGACCGCTCCGGCGGCAATGCCTTTGATGATGAACTTCTGCATCAACAGGAAGAACGCAATAACCGGAATCATGCCCATGACGGCATAAGCAAATGCCAGGTTCAGGTCGCTGCTGTATTGTCCGAAGAAGAAATACTGCTGCAACGGGATCGTACGATATTGGTTATCCTGCAAATACAAGAGCGGCAGCAGGAAGTCATTCCAGATATATAAGGCGTTCAGAACGACAACTGTCGCCGTCACCGGTTTGAGCAACGGGATGATGATTCGGGCAAAAATCCCCGGCGTGCTGCAGCCGTCAATTTTGGCTGCCTCCTCGATCTCGCGAGAGATTTGGCGGATGAACGCGGCGTAGAACAACACGCCCGTCTGGATGCCGAACCCGCCGTAAATCAGAATGATTCCCCAATGGGTATCGAGCATCTGAAGCGTTTTGCCGAGCTTGTACAACGGCAGCATGGTGACTTGAAACGGAATCATCATGCCGGATAGAAACACCATGAACATAAGGTTGTAAAAGGGCTTGTTTCTTCTCGCAATGGAGTAGCCAGCCAAAGCGGATACCAGCACGATCAGCACGACGGAGACCACCGTGACGATCAAGCTGTTCATGATCGCCAGCGGGAATTTCGAAGTCTCCCAGGCATGGACGTAGTTGGCGAAGTTAAGGCTGGACGGCAGCGCGTAGAAGTTATCGAACGTTTGTTTCGCTGTTTTTAGCGACATCAACAGAGCTACATACAGCGGAAAGAGAAATAAGACCGCCAGTGCCAGAAACAGGATGAAGGTGATGGCTTTGTTCGCTTTCATTACAGCTCAACCTCCCGTCTTCTGGAAATGGACATCTGCACGACCGTCACGAGGACGAGAATGAGGAAGAACAGCATGGACAGCGCCATCCCGTATCCTCCCTTAAACGAGGCGAACGAAGTCCGGTAGATATAGGTGGACATGACCTCGGTCGCAAAGCCGGGACCGCCGTTCGTCGTGACGTAAACGAGATCGAACACCTTCAGCGAGCCGGTGAGCACGAGCAGCAGGTTGATCGTAACGGAAGGGGCAAGCAACGGCAACGTGATGTGCCGGAACGTCTTCCAAGTTCCCGCCCCGTCGATGCGGGCGCTTTCGAACAACTCGCCCGGAATGCCTTGCAGGCCGGCGATGTAAATAATCATCGGCGACCCGACCCCTTGCCATAAAGCGATCAGGATTAAGCCGAACAGCGCGTAATCGGGATTGCCGAGCGGACTGGATACCTCGAGACCGAGATGGCTCAGCAAGTTCGGAATTCCCGTGCTATAGTTATAGCTCCAAACGAACCCCGCCAGCACGATCGAGATGACGCTCGGCAGGAAAAAGACCGTCCGAAACAGGTTGCGCAAAGGCAAGAAAGCGTCCAACACCAAAGCCAGCAGCAGAGATAGCACGTTAACCAGAATGGTTAGAATAATGGCATATTTAAACGTGTTCCACAGGGCGTCCCAAAAGCTCGGATCCCCAAAAGCCTGCACGTAATTATCGAAGCCTACGGAAGCAAAAGAATCGGAAACCCCGTCCCAATTCGTGAACGAATACCGGGCTCCCATCACCAGCGGAATCACGACCGCCAGCACGAACAGAGCCATCCCCGGTAGCATAAACAAGACGTACCACATTTCATTTTTCGCCGTGCGTTTTAAAGTTTCCATCGGTTCACCCTCTCCTAAACCGGCGAAAGGCACAGGCCCCTGCCCATGCCTTCCGTCAAGTTCGCTCTATTTGTGATTTTTGCTCACCCAGTCGTCCATATCGGCCAGGATTTGATCCACGGTCGTTTTATTAAAGAACAGTCTTTGCAGGTTTTGGTCGAACTGAGAGCGCCAATCGATTGTCGTTTTAGCCAGATAGAGCTGAGAGTCGTAAGTTTGCGCGTTATCGAAGTACGGTTGCAGGTCTTTGAGCGCCGGAGCGATATCCGTCGAGGTACCCTTCACGTAGCTAAGCGATTTGATGTTCTCGACCCAGGCGTCGCCGCCTTCCTTGCTGCTCATGAACTCCAGGAATTTTATAGCGGCTTCCTTATGTTTCGTCTTGCTGCCGATCGCCAGCGAAGCGTCCGCATTGAAATCGAGCTTGTTGGCATTCTCGTCATTGCTGAACGGGTACGGGAAGTAGCCAAGGTCATTGTTGTAAAGCTCCGGATTCTTCTTCTCGATGTCCGGCAACGGCCAAGTGCCCATGTACATCATGCCGACATCCCCTTTGGCGAAAAGATCGACAGCTCCGTTGTAATCCACGCCAAGCTGATCCTTGTTACCCAGCTCATACAGCTTGAGCGCGTGTTCCATCGTCGTTTTTACGGCCGGATTATCGGCGAATTTCGCTTCGCCGGTTTCGATCTTCTCGAAGAAGTCCGGTTGGCCGATCAACGCCGAATTGCTTGGCATATCGCGGGTATCCCACATGGTCAGCGTCCAGGCATCCTTCCACCCCAAGGCGAACGGCGTTTTGCCGGCGGCTTTGATTTTCTCCGCGGCGGCGATCATTGCGTCCCAGGTTTTGGGTACCTCAAGGCCCAAGTCGCGGAAAATTTTCTTGTTGTAGAACACGGCGATCGGGTTGGCGTTCAGCGGCATGACGTAATTTTTCCCGTCGGTTGCTTGGCCTTTCACCACATTCTCGTCGAAGTTGCTTAGGAACGGTTGGCCGGTCAAGTCCATCAGGTAACCGCCATCGGCAAACAACTGGGTGTTGAAGCCGGCGTTCAGGGTGAACACGTCGATGATGTCCCCGCCTGCCAACTTCGTCTTCAGCAGGGTATAGTAATCGTCGTATTTCACCGGTTGCACTTCGACCTTGATGTTCGGATTTTGGCTTTCGAACTGCTCCACGATTTGGTTAATCTGGTCGGTGAAATCGCTTTTGAAATGCATGAATTTGATGGTCACCGGCTCACCGGAATCGGTCTGGTTCTCGGAACCTTGGGCGGTGTTCGTATTTCCGCCGCCGTTATCCGTGGCCGGCGTTGCCGAATTGTTCCCGCCGCCGCAAGCGGCTAGCAAAACGCTTAACATCAGGATGCAGAGGCTGACAGACATCCACTTCTTCAATTGAGCTTCCCCCTCGTCTAGGTCGTTAAAGTCGGTACGAACGGCCTTCGCATCGAGCCATTTTTTGCCTGGCTCGGCGCGCCTTCGTCCTGTCTTTATCGTATCGGTCCGCCGCCCCGGCCGGAATAAAATAAATTGTGCGTCCGATGTTCAATTTTTTGTGTTTCCGGTTTGGTCCGCATGGGCATCGCGGTATTCGGAGGGGGTTTGCCCGGTATTTTTTTTGAACACCTGACTGAAATAACGCTGGTTTTCGTACCCCACCAATTCGGAGATATCGCTGATCTTCCGTTCGGAGGAACGAAGCAACTCACACGCCTTCTCGATCCGTTTGCGCGTCACGTATTCGATGAAGTTCTCAGAAGTGACGGACTTGAACAGCTTGCTAAGGTAACTGGGATCCAAATGAAATCGGGTAGCCGCATCAATCAAGCTAACGTCTTCGAAATAATGGGCATCCAAATAGTCGACGAGTTGTCCGATCAATTGCGCCGAATCCGTTTCACGCCGACCCGCCCCGTATTCCTCGGCGGCATCCGCCCATTCGGCGAGCAATCGGCGAAGCTCACCGGGTTCGGTGACCCCTGCGACGGCGGCGGTTTCGTACAGCGCAGGATGCGCCGCGGCGATGCCTTTCATTTCTGACTCCGCCGCCTCCCGGATGATCATGAGCTCCCGCTGGACCTGTCCGATCGTAATGTCGACGGAACGGTTGGTTCGCGTTCGGTAATCCTCCAACAGTCTACGGAAGTCCGAAGCGGAGCCGGAGGCAAATGCCTGACGGATCGCCAAGACATCAAACGAAGTCAAAGCCGCCGTGTTCCGCGGTTGCTCCGATGGATTCGCCAGCGACACCGTCAATCCCGACCCATGCAGACATTCATGAAGAAGGGTACGTTCAGCGGCGCGATACGCCTCGCGGAGTTCCTCGTACCCTTCGCACACACCGCTAACACCGGCCAGCACCTCAAGCTTCAGCGTACGCTGAACGGCTTTGTGAAGGGCTTCCAGCCATTTGTACCCGGGGGTGCCTCCCTCTTCGGCCGTTGCAAAGGCTTCACCTTCGGGAGAGTCTTCCGAGACGATCAGGCAACAACCCATGCCGTCGTCCGAGATGAAAGTAGGCATCCGCTCGTCACCAAGGATTTCACGCAAGATATTATCGATACTGAACATTAACAATTCGGCATTCCCGTGAAAACCGGTACGAGCCACCTCGGAAAAGCGGCGGAAACGAATCACGACGAGACGGTAGGACTCACTCGCGTCCATTTGCATTTCCCTTGCTTGCTGCATGATATCTGTCCGATTGGCGATCCGCTGCGCCGTTACATTTTGCAGGAAAGCCCCTCGCTTCATCCGGCGCATTTCCCGCGTTTCCCTCTGTTGCTGCTGCAAGCTCATGTAGCGACGGATCGCCTCCATCGCCTGAACCATGGATTCGCGCAGCTCCGGGACAGACACCGGCTTAAGCAAATACTCGCACGCCTGATAGCGGATCGCCGCCTTCAAATACTCGAATTGCGAATATCCGCTGATGACGATGACCCGAATATCGCCGTATCGTTCATGCAACGCCTCCAAAAAGCGTTGTCCGTCCATGACCGGCATGTTCATATCCGTGACCACGATATGCGGTTTGCCGATTTTGATCAGTTCCAGCGCTTCTTCGCCGTTCTGGGCTTCAGCGATCACTTCGACGTCCAGCAATAGCTCGCTGATCATTTTTCGAATCGATTTGCGTCCTAGCGTCTCGTCATCCACGACCATGACTTTATACATCCTCTGTCTCCCCTTGTCTGTAAGGAATCGTCAGACTTACCGTCGTCCCCTGCCCCGGTCGGCTGTCGATCTCAAGCCCATAAGGCGTCCCATAAAACAGCCGGATCCGTTCGTGAACATTGCGAAGGCCGATAGATACTCCCGAGAACACCTTGGAAGCAGGATGAGCCAAAGCCGCCCGAAGAGCCTCTAGCTTGTCCGGTTCCATACCGGGTCCGTCATCAGAAATCGACATCCGGATATGGTCGTCCTCCCGCAACGCAAACACCTCAATCCGTACTACGCTCCGTCTCGTTTTGCCTAAAGCGTGCACCATGATATTTTCAAGAATCGGCTGAAGCACGAAACGGATGATCCGGGCATCCATCAACTCCGATTGCACATCGAATCGGGTTGTAAGTGATTCCTCGAATCGGAACTGCTGGATATACAAGTAGTTGTTCAGGTGCGCCAGCTCCGCCCCGATCGTCGATTCCATATTCCCCTCGTAAAAGCTGTAGCGGAACATATCGCCTAAGGCCCGGCACATCTCATGAATTTCGTAATCGCCAGCCAGCACCGCTTTGCCGCCGATCGTCTGCAGCGTATTGTATAGAAAATGCGGATTGATCTGCATCTGCAGGGCCATAAACTGCGCTTCCTTGTTGCGCAGCTGCATTTTGTATTCTTTTTCAATCAGCTCCTGGATCGTCCGGGTCATGAAGTTGAAGCTTCCGGTGAGTTCGGACAGGTCATCCTGCCAACGGTTCGTCGGCAGGGTCACGTCAAAGTTGCCTTTACGAACGGCTTTCATCGCTTTTCCGAGATATTGGATCGGCCTCGTGATGAACTGCTGGGCCAGCAGGGAGAACGCCGCGATCACCAGCATAACCAGGACTAACGCTCCGAGGGTAATCCTCAGCGTCATTTGCCGGTTATGGGCAAGTTCCGTACTGGGATAAACGATATTCAGACCGATATTGGCGTGATCCAATGGCGAGCTGCTGACCAAGAGCTTCTGGCCCTCCGTAAATTGCAGCGTATGCTCGTTGCTGTCGTTCAATTCGTCAGGAAGTCGGTAAGGCTTGATCTCTGTTATGTAATTGTCGTTCGTCCGGTAGAAGGTTTCCCCTTGACCGTTTTGCAGCACAATCACATTAGGCTCCCGGTTATAGGTCTCTACTTTTTTCGTGAAGTCTTTGCCAAGGACGTAAAACAATAAGGTCCCGAACTTCTTGCGGTAAAACGGATCGTAAATCGGCAATGCATAGACAAAAAGATCCTGCTTGATCGCGGGATCCTGATACGTAAACATAAGGGAATGTTGAAACGGCAGCTCGGCGACATCGCCGTAATGCGGCATCCTCCGATCCAGCGCGATGGCGTTGTAGCTATCGGCACGGGTCCAGCTGTCCCGCAGCGTATGATCGCTCCCGTAGACCATGATTTTGATGATGTCCGCGTTGTTGCTCACCGCCAGACGGTAATAGCTGGCCAGCGATTCCCTGACGTCGATGATATCGGCGTCGTTGTAATTGGTGCCGTACTCCATCAGGTCGATGACCCGCTTAAAGCCGTAAACCTGAAGGGCGGATGTGGAAAAGCTGCGAAAATACTCGTCCAGATAATCGGACAAATATTCGGCGTTCTGGTCCGAGCTGCGCACCATCGCCTGCTCCAAGGAACGGGTACTGTTTTGGTAAAAAAGGTAAGACAGAACCAACAAGGGGACCAGCGAGATCAATACGGTGCTCCAGACGATTTTGGCGCGGATGCTTTGGTTCATGAATAGACGTTTGATCATATCGGTTCCCCCTGGGGTCATAGATGGTAAGTTTCAAAAGTTTATAGCATGTTTACGTCCAGATGCCAGCGATACACGCCGCGAGCCGGAACGGTGGCGGCTTCGCCTTGGCGCACGGCATGGGCGAGTTCATCCATGCGGCCCGTGGCCGGCTCCAGGGCGAGCTGGTAGTTGCCGCCGAAACCGCCGTAGTTGGCCCAAACGGCCAAGTACGGCACACGGTCCGCCGGGAAGCGGAACGTCAGCGCCTCGCCGGTCGCGGGATCGCTGATCCCGGCAAAGCCGGCGCTGAGCCGGCCGGAGAAATAATATTTCTCCGCGAATTGACCGGCATTGGGCTCCACTGTGCGTAGGTCGATCGGCTCTCCGGCCGCGCCGTGAGCCAGCGGCCAAGCGTGCTTGTCGCCGAAGATGCCCAACCGTTCTTCCGCGGAATAGGAGACCTCGATCTCCGTCAAATCGGCCGGGACGTGGAGCTTCATGCCCTCTCGTACCTGCAGCAACGGATGGGCCGCCCATAGGAAAGAGAACGGCGACTCCGAGCGGTTCGTTACGGCGTAATCGATGCGCAGCGTGCCCTCGGCAGGAAAGGTGTACGTCTTCTCTAGGACGTATGGAAATTGTTCGCCGTTGATACAGCAACTCAATGCCTCCGAATCTGTGACGCGGTGTTCCCAGGGCCGGGACCAGACCTCCCCGTGATCGGGAATCGGCCGCCCTTGCCAGGGCTCGTGCGGGTAAACGCCGGCGTTAATGGCCGGGAACATTTCGTCCCAGCCGCTTTCATCGCCATCACCGAAGGACGTGCCGTAACCACGGTTCCCCAGCAGTTTGCCGCTGTGCCAGAGCCACTCGCGCCCGGTCTTGCGATTCCGGAGCGAAACGGCCTTGCCGCCCAGCTCCGGAACCACAGTCACCGCTATGAGGTTGGTTTCCCCTGTCCAGGCGTCCCAGCGTTCCACCTGGGTCTTTCGCCATTGTATCATTCGCCTACTCCTCCTCCAACCGGATCGCTAAGGTGGTACGTTGTTGAATCGTCGCCTGTGATTTGGATTTATGCCACGTGGCTTGTATCTTTATGCCACGTGGCCGGTGGCTTTATGTCATGTGCCATGTGGCTTGTGGCTTGTGGATTTATGCCATGTGGCTTGTGCCAAGCTCCTTGTTCCTTGTTCTTTGTGCCCACTTCCCGCAGGTTTTCCTCTATGTCACGGGATCTGGATCTTCTAACGCTTGTGACCGACGCTATTTGAGCAAAAAAAGAGCGATGCTGGATTTAACGCTTACCAGACACCTTATTTGCTCATTTTATAGTGAAAAGGGGGCTCAATCGCCCCCATAAGCACGCTGATCAGCGTTAAAAAATAATATGCGTCATTTTAAGCCAAACAAGAATTGTGGCAAGCGTTAGCGCACGTCCTCCACGCTTCCATCCACGCTTCCATCGACACTTCCATCCACGCTTCATCGACGCTTCCATCCGCTCTTCCCATCCACGCTCTGGTACTTGCACATTTATGGGCACGTCTACGCACCAGCACCCGCACTCACACTCACACTAGCGCCAGCACCACCCCGCACGCTGGGTTTATGGCTCATTGATTCATCGCTTTCATCGTTTCGTGCTCGCTGTTCAATGCCTCGTTCGCCCAGCGGCCAGCCCGCCGGGGTTACCGGCGGCACATCCGCTTGTGGATCAATGCACCTGGGTGGCTTGGCTCCAGGGCCAGCACTTCGTCGAACCGGACGGCGGCCTCTTCGGTCCGGCCGAGGCCCAGCAAGCCTAGTCCCAGCATGAAGCGGCAATGGATGACGTTACGTTTGTTCAAATCGTCCTCGAACACAAGGAAGTCCGGCAACGAAACCGCGAAGTAATCAAATTCCACCTCGTCGAACAGATGGGTCTCGGCGTAGTCGATCAGTTTGTTGAACCGCCGTTTGGCTTCCTTTTCCACGCCCAGCTTCCACCAGGCCAGCCCTTGATAGAAAATCATCTCCGGCGGCTGATCGTTATAGTACATCGCGCCGGACGGTTCTTCCAGTCCTTGCGAGGCGGCCTGCCAATACGCCGTTGCCTGTTCTAGCCGGCCCAATACTTCATAAGCGCAGCCCAAGTAATACAGGATGTCGTTCTCCTGTGCCCCGGCGAGTTTGCCTTCCCCAAAATTCTCCGGATAAACGAGCGCTCGCTCCAGCCGCTCAATCGCCAGCACCCCGTTTCCGGCCTCCAACGCTTGTTTGCCGAGCTCGACAAGGGCTAACCGATATTGCCCGGTCACTTTGCCTTCTCCGCCCTCCCAAGGATGGAACTTGTGGGATTCCAGCGCCCGCAGGGCGTCCTCATGACGCATCAACGTATTTAACAGCGTGACGTACTCTACGTACAAATCGTCGCGTTTGCCCACCAGCGCCGGATGCCGCTCCAACGTCGCAAGTCGTTCCGCCGCCGGACGGCCCAGCTTCTTGTAGAGCTGATCCAGCTCGTAAAACACACGGGCATCGTCCGCGTTCAAGGCGAACGCCATCTCCAGTGCCTCCCGCGCGGCCTCCGCATCATTGCACTTGTTGAAATATGCCAGCGCTAAATTGCGGTGCACAGTCGGGAACCCGGCGTCCTCCTTCCGGGACGCCTCCCAGTGGGCAATCGCGTCATCCGGGCGTTTCTTGTCGTACATCCAGTTGCCGAGATAGTAATGCGCTTTGGCATCGCTCGGGTCGGCAACGATGGCGCTTTGCAGCACGAGCAGATCCGTCAGGCTGTTCGGGAAGCAGTAATCCGCCGGGGCGGCGGCGCCTGCCTGCCGATGCAACGCGGCCAATTCGCCGCGGCCAGCCCGTTCATGGGCATAGGCCAAGGTGTAGTGCAGCATCGGGTAAGCCGGCGTGGCCGCGTCCGGCGCAATCCGCTGCATCACCTGCACGGCTTCATCATACAAGCCGAAGCCGAGGTAGTCCGCGGCCAGCTGCAGGGCGTTATGCGCGTCATCGCGCATGAACCGCCGGAGCTCAGCCAAGGCCGCGTTCGCGGCGACAGCGTCGCCCGAGGCTAGCAGCGCGGCCCAGCGCTCGTTGGCGGCGCCGAAGTCGGCCGGGTCGAGCGCCAGCGTCTCGGCCGAGTAGCCGAGCGCTTCCGCCGTCCGCCCGAGCTTCCGCAGCAGCGCCGCCTTCAACAGCCGCGCCTTATAGTTGCGGCTGTTCCGGATGAGCGAGCGCTCAGCCAGCTCGAGCGCCTCGGCATAGCTGCCGCGGCCGCAAGCAATCGCGGCCAGCGAGAAGTAGCCGCTGTCCTGCCAGGCGGCGGACCAGACGGATTTGTAGAAGGCGGCAAACGCCTCTTCGTCCCGCCCTTGGAATTGCAGCGCCAGCCCAAGCTGGTACAGCGCTTCGCTGTCGTACGGGTTCGGATTACGCCAGGTGAGCGACTTCACCGCTGAACGGAAATGCGCTTCCGCTTCGGCAAACCGGCCCCGGCGCAGCAACAACGTGCCGTAAGCGACATTGATGCGGATGTCTCCCGCATCCCGTTTCAAGCCTTCCAGATAGTACGCTTCCGGCTCGAACGTCGCATGACGGTATTGCTCCAGGTGAAGGCCGGCCAAATACAACTGCTCGTTTGTCTTCAGCTCCTGCGGTTTCGGCAAAGGTTTGGCGGCTTCCGGTACCTGCTCAATCGACGGCTTGGCCGGACGGTACGAAATCAGCAGCCGTCCTTCGCCGTCACGCACGGTCACTATCAGATCATGCGGTTGGTCGCCTTCGTCCAGCGAAACAACCGATTTGTAGGTAGCCGCCGGCGACAGTCGCACCGTGTCGGATACATAGATCCGGCGTGAGCCCTTCAACTCCACGATCGCCCCTTCATAATCGGAGGTCGCATAAGCCAACACCGTTGCCGTCCGCGCCGTCTCATCGACCTCGAGGTTGACGGCCGCTTCGATGGAAGCATTTTTCACGACGCCAATGTCTTTGTAGGGCATGAAATACTGTTTAAACGTCTTCTCCTCATACGGCTGCAACCAGGTGAAATCCGGCTGATTATCGGTGTACACCCCGGTCATCAACTCAATGTAAGGACCGTCCTCGTCCGTCAGGTTGCGGTCCCAAGCCTGGCCGAATTCGCCGTTCCCCCAAGTCCATTGCTTCTTCCCCGGGGAGATATGGTGATTCGCGACATGCAGCAGACCGGCCTGCACCCCGTGGTCGTATCCGCCCACGAAGTTGTAGTCGGACTTGTAAGCCATGTAGGATGTAGGCACCGGGATATTTTTGTAACGGGAAATATCTACGCCCTCCGAGTAATCCATCTTGTAGTAGGTGCCAGTGGCAATTGGAAACCGCGAGACATCGCGTTTGCCGTGATCGAATACGGCGGTAACGTCCGGCGGAAACACGGACTGCGTATGGTCATTGACCGCCACGGCCGGGTTAGCCCACCACAGGAAGGTCTGCGGCTCCGGCGTACGGTTGTACAGCTGCGCGGAGATCTCTAGATAGGCTTTGCCGGGATACAGCGTAAATCCGGCGGTCATTTTGGTGCCGTACATCCGGTCGATTTCGCTCACCCAGACGGTGGCGCTGCCATCCTCGCCTTGCTCCAGCCGGTATTCGACCGGACCATAGGTGTTCGGCCGGTGATGCTGCGGCCAGTTGAATTCAATCCCCCCGGAAATCCATGGCCCAGCCAGGCCAACCAGCGCCGGTTTGATGACACGGTTGTAGTAGACGAAATCGTAGTTGTTTGTTTTGTCGAGCGCACGGTAAATCCGCCCGCCCAGCTCCGGCATGATCTCGATACGAACATATTCGTTCTCGAGAATCGCCAACCGATAGCTGACCTCTTGCTTCTCGTCGTGAATCTTATCGATGACCGGATGCGGGTAGACCCGTCCGGAACTGCCTTGATAAACGCGTTTTTCCAAAAACATCGGGTTTTTGTCCGGCTCCCCCACCCCGTACGTCGGAATGAGCTTATCCTCTTCCCAGACTCGTACCGCGGCCCGTTTGGAAGCCTCCCGCTGTTGAATGTTCATATCCAATCCTCCCCATCGTTGTTATAACGTTTGTAACCCCAATGTACCGCGAGCACAGAGGAATTCCAATTGACGAAATACGGGAGATGATGGATTATATTCTTATTGGAGGTGTTCCGTATGGAGAAGAACATCCGTAAACCTGACGGGTTCGAATCCCAAAAGCTGTTCGTTCAACCGGACTATATGCTGAAAGAATTGATGATTTCCGCGCTGACCCGCCCGCTGTTCGTCAGCGATATCGGTTTTTTTCCGCACGCGCAGCACCACTTTCGGGAACGGCCGGATGGGGCAGACGCTCATATTTTCATCTATTGCGTGGAAGGCGAAGGATGGGTGGAATGGAAGGGGGAATCCGGCGGCGACGAACCCGGCGATGCGGTGGGGACAACGAGGACGTCGAACCTAACCGAACGGAGCTACAAGCTGACAGAGCGACAGCTGGCCGTCATCCCGGCCGGTGCGCCGCATCGATACGGGGCCTCGACCGACAAGCCCTGGAGCATATACTGGTTTCATCTGCAGGGCGAGGATACCGCTGCGTTGATTCGCACCTACGGATTGGATCAGGACGGACCCGTCCGGCTGCCACTCAGCGTTCATTCTCAGTTACTGGAGCAATCGGAGCAGTGTTACCGCCTGCTTCACGACAAGCATTACTCCCTGCCCGTGCAGATCCACGTCGCGCAGACGATGCGCCATCTGCTCAGCAGCATCGGGCTCAGCGCCGAACGTTCGGCGCAGGACCGCAAACGCGAGCGTTATTTCGACGAGGCCGTCCGCTACATGACCGAACGGCTCGCGGAGACCGTCACCCTCCCCGAGCTGGCGAAACAGGTCGGTCTGTCAAAGCAGCATCTCGTTTATTTGTTTAACCGGGAGGCGGGCCTCCCGCCGATCGAGTATTTTTTGCGGCTCAAAATGCAGCGGGCCGGACAATTACTCGACCTCACCGGCTTGAGCGTCAAGGAGATCGCCGGTGCGGTCGGCATGTCCGACCCGTATTATTTTTCGCGACTATTCAAGAAAATTATGGGTTACTCTCCAACCGAATACCGAAGCATTCCAAAAGGATAAACCCGGCAAGGCAAGCTCCGCTGAATGTCATCCGCTGATGCGCATCAAGACGGCTTCGCGGGCCGCTTTCGTCAAACCGCCGAGCACCAGATCGTAAGAATGATCGATCATCGCTCGCACATCGTCCAACGGTAAGCTGCCGTCCACTGTGACCGTATTCCAGTGCTTTTTGTTCAGATGGTAGCCGGGTTTGACACTCGCGTGCTGCTCCCGCAGATTGGCGGCGATAACGGGATCGCATTTCAAGGAGATGCTCGCCGCCCCATCATCGGACGTGACGGGCAGTAAAGCGAACATTTTCCCGCCGACCTTCATCACCAAAGTCTCCGGACCAAAGGGATATTCCTGGACGGCCCCTTTTTTGGACAAGCAATAATTAACCAACTTCTTATACACCGATCTTCCCCCTCACTCGCAGGTTTCTGGTGTTACTATATCATGATGGCCAAGCGAGGAAAAGCATTGTTGGGGTTGGGGTTCTGTGGACTCTTGGCCCAGATTCATTAATCAGCTTCTCCCCATCCCGACTATACAAGGTTCTCGCATAATCCGGTTGTTTGAATGGTTCCCGCTTCCGGATCGATCCGGTAAGTGGCAATTTCGAAGCCGCCCAGGTGAACCTCCTCCCGGATGCCCATCGAAGGGATGGCGATCGTCGTCTTTCTCGCCTGCCCCGTAGGCTCAAACAATCGCATGATGTACCCCTTCCTATTTTCCGCCTGCTTGAAGGCGCTTAGCTGGATGACTTCATCTCCCAGCTCCAGCAGGGATTTGGACAATTCCCCTTCCCCGGATGGAAAAAAAGACAACGCATAAGGCCGCTCGTTGTGCGCAGTTGCTTCGCGATCTATTCGTGCGGCTCGCTCCGCGAGTTCCCCTGCGCAAAGCCAGAAGGTAAACCGATGCTCCCCTTGGTCGATCCGCGGCGAGAAGCGGTCCTGCGCCAGGATCGGCCGGTCGCCGATCGGATGGGCGCAATAACCCGGGCTGCGCAGTAGTGATAGTCGCAATTCACCGTCCAGGTAATCGCAGCCGTAGATGCCGTCGTTGACGCAAGTTAACATTCGCTGCAAGCCGCTAGGGGTGCGGCCCAGGACGGAGACCCATCTTTGGGCGACGGCCTCGGTGCCGTCCTCCGGCAATTCGCTGATCCCGAAGGCCGTCTGGCCGCGGAACTGCCCGTTGCCGCCAAACACCGTAGGCACCGCCAACTTCAGCATCGTATCCTTCTCATTCCAGTAAACCCGCAACCCGATTTCGATCTCCGTTCCCTGCTTCGGCAGTTTGTAGGTTTGAACGAGAAAAGAATCCCGGTACCGGAACACCGCCTCAATCACCGTCCGCACCAAGCCGTCCTCGATGACGCGAACGGATGGCAGGGTCGCCTGGATACCGGAAAAGGCGCTACCTTCTGCCGGATCCATCAGCTCGAACCGTCCAACGACGTCACGGAATGCATGGGTATCCATGCGCCAAGGATCCTCGTTATCCTGGAGGGCCAGCACGGCGAACGCCCCCGGCTGAAGCAGAGACTCGCCGCCGCGAATCCGGTATTCGTCGATCAGACCCGTGCGAGCGTTGATCGTGACCTCCAAGTCCTCGCTCCGGAACCGATAGGACCCGTTCTCCTCCCGCAGCGTCGGGAGCGGCTTGTGATCCCGCATTTCGATCCGGCAGTCGAAGCGGTTCATCGACAACGGCGCCAGCTCCGCCGCAAACACGACTCGCTTCCGCCAATCAAGAGGCAGATTGCTCTCCTCCTTCTCCGCCTGGCAAGGAACGGGCACGCCATCTCGGTAAACGACAGGGTTGGAGAATCCTTCGCCCCAATTGGGGTCCTCTAACATAAATTCGCATTCGAAGATGCCCCGGACCGGGAAGGGGTGCGGGTTATAAACCAACACCGGATACTCCTGCGGCTGCGCTTTCGGCTGTCCGGCGGCCAGGGCGAAGAAGGCCCGCGTCTTCAGGCGTGAGGCGGTTTCCAACCCATGGCTGAGCAAATGCAGCGCGGACTCCTCAGCCGGCTGGATCGACGTCCCCGGCAAGATATCGTGAAACTGCGCCATCATCAGATCCTGCAGAGCAGCACGCAATTCCTCCGCCGGATAGGGAAGGCCGTGCTGCAGCGCGGCGGCGGACAGCATTTTCTCCGTTAGATACAGCTCGTTCTCGAGCTTCCGGTGCCGTTGTTTAACACGGATCATTGATGTATAGCAACCGACGAAGCGGGGATTCAAATCCCCCGCGTAGGAAGGTAGCGCTTTGGCCTCCGGCAGCTCCCGGAAATAAGCCTCCGGTGTGGAATGAACCCATTCGAACCCGCCGCAGGACTCGGGCTGCTGCATCATCTCCCCGATCCGGTCCAGATCAAAGCGGGACGGTCCGCCTCCATGGTTGCCCACGCCCCACGGGATCAGGCCGATCGGTTCATCGCCGTGATTTCCCAACCACTCGCCGATCTTCTCATGGGCTTTCCCCAGCGCCGAATTATAGCTGCCTTCGATTTTGTGAGCCATCAGCCGGCTGCCGTTATAGCCCTCCCAGATAAAATCCCGGGCCGGCAACGCCGGGAACTCGTCCGGACGCATGAAAATGTATGAATCATAACCCGCCTGCTGCATCATTTGCACGAGGCCTCGCGTATGGCCAAACGAATCGAAATTGATCGCGGTGGTCGGCTGCACGCCGAATTTCTCGCGGAAATACTCCCGTCCGAGCAGGATCTGCCGCACGAACGATTCGCCCGACGGCATATTGCAATCCGGCTGTAAATACCAACCGCCCATAATGTGCCACTTGCCTTCTCGGACCAACGTTTGGATACGGGTGAACAACGACGGCTCGTATTCCTCGACCCATTGATACAAAATCGCTTCATTATGATTGAAAATATATCCTTCGTACGCCTCGCAAAAATCCGCAGCCGCCCGGAATGTCGAAATCGCCGCAGCCGCTCCTTCCTCCCACTCCCATTGCCATACCGGATCCAGATGCGCGTTGCTGAGTAAATGCAGTTTTTTCACAGGTCTCCCCCTTGTCTTGCTTTCCATGATGAAGGCGCACTCCCCGTTGGAGGCGCTTTCCAGGCATGATGTTACCGTGTAAAGTTGGGAGCGTAAAGGTACCTTTGCGGTGTGTGGCGTACATTTTCCCAACGAAGAGGGCCTGCGGAGAAATAACCGGCGAGAATGCCTTTATTTTCGCTCGCCGATGGCGAGGTTCTGAAAAAATAGCGCCGCTCAATCAGGTATTCGCGCTGGGAATGACCGAATGATCATCCAACCGCCGAAAATAGCAAACAGGGGCCATCCCACGGAGTTCGTCATCGACTTCCGCTTCGGGATCGCCCCACTAAACTATAACGTTTGCGGCGCAAGCGCGCCGTCAAACCGATATTCCCCACCGGCAGCGGCCTCGAAGGCGATGCGGCGGTCACCCAAGCATAACGTAAACGTGCCCGGCGAATAGGCGCGCACGACTACGTCGGTCAATCGTCCCGCTTCCCAGGCGAGATTGACCTCGGCGTTTCCGCGGGCCCTTAGACCCGTCACCCGGCCAGTCGGCCACGCCGCCGGCAGCACCGGCAGTAGGTGAATTTCCCCGTCCGGACGGCTTTGCAGCAGCATTTCCGCAATCGCTGCGGTACCGCCGAAATTGCCGTCAATGACGAAGATGTTTGTCTCCGCGCCGGCGATGCCGGCCTTGGAGTAGCTCAGCAAATTGTTGAAGCACAACTCCCCGACCAGGTGCGAAATATGTTTCAAGGCACGGTCGCCGTCCTGCAGCCGGGCGAAGAATAATCCGAACAGCGCGGCCGTAAACTCGATATCCTCGAGTTCATCTTGCTGCATGCGGTTTTCCAGCGTTACCCGAGCCGCGGCCGCCAGCTCCGGCGTTTCCTCCGGCGTAATCTGATGGGCGGGATACAGCGCAAACAGATGCGATAAGTGGCGATGCTCCGGCTGGGCCTCTTCGAAGTCCTCGAGCCATTCCTGCAGTTGGCCTTTTTGGCCGACTTGCAACGGGGGCAGCATGGAGATGGCGGAGACCAGGCGCTCGCGCAGTTCCACATCCTCCCCCAGCAGCTCCGCGGCCTCGAGACAAAATGTAAACAACTCCCGCACCAGCACCTGGTCCAGCGTTGGTCCCATCGACAGTTGCCAGTGACCTTCTTCCGGACGCCCCGGGTAGAAATGGTTCTCCGGGGAATTCGACGGACCGGTCACGAGCCAGCCGTATTTCGGATGCACCGTCATGTAGTCGAGGAAGAACAACGCCGCTTCGCGCAGCACCGGATACGCCTGCTTCTCCAAGAACGCGCGGTCCAGCCCGTACCGGTAATGCTCAATCATTTGCATGGCAAGCCATAACCCGCCGGTGATGTTTAATCCCCACGAGGTGTCCCAGCCCGGCTCGGTAAATCCCCATACGTTGGAGAATACATGCGCTACCCACCCCGGCGAACCGTAGGTGTCGCGAGCCGTCTTCCGGCCCGCCCGGGCCAAATCCTCCAGATACCGCATCAAAGGCAGTTGGCTTTCGCCAAGGTGGACCACCTCCGTCGGATAATAATTCATCTCCGTATTCACGTCGAGGTGGTAGTCGCAGCTCCAGCCCATGCGGCAAGCTTCGCCATCGTTCCAGACGCCTTGCAGATGCAAAGGCAGCGGCGAATCCTCCCGCGAGCCGGCCAAAGTCAAATAGCGGCCGTACTGCAGAAATAAAGCGAATAGCTGGGGATCGCTGCCGACTTCCTTCCGCAGCAGCTGCATCCGTTGGTCCGTAGGCAAATCCGCCGCCCCGGAAGGGCCAAGATCAACGGATACCCGTCGGAACAGCGGCTTATAGTCGGCCAAATGATTCGCCCGCAGGCACTCGTAACCCTTGGACAACGCCAAGGCGGTCTGAAGCCGGGCCGCCCGCTCCCACGCGCGCGACTCGCTGCGGTAGTCTGTGGCGACAGCCAGGTAAATGCAGGCTTCGTCCGCTCCGGTGACAACCAGCCGGCCGTCCTGGACGCGGATGCTGCCGCCCCGGGTCTCGATCTCGATGCGGCCGCGGCACATGACGCCGCAAGCGCCGTCGCTATGCACCGTCTCCGTTGCCCGGCCGCGGAATTCTAGCGCCGCGTCCCCCTCCGCCGAAACCGCGAACTCGGGCGTGAGCCCCGCGATGGCGAGCGTAAATGAGACGCCGCCCGCCGCTTCGCTCCCTATCCGCGAGACGAGGACATCGTCGGCATGGGAAGCGAACAGCTCGCGGACCAGGGTCGATCCGGGAGGGCCGGCGGTCGTCGTCAGCAGGGCGGTCGCCAAGTCCAGCTCGCGCCGGAAGCCGGTGCCGTCGCAAGTACCGCCGGTGCCGTTAAGAATTCCCTCGCCACTCCCGGCAAACTCGATCACCACATCGCACATCGCCAGATGGGTGCCGAAGTTCGGCTTGGGCGGTTGCAACGCCTGCTTCGCCAGCCGGTCGGCGCCGGCGTAATCGCCGGCGAACAGCCGCTCGCGGATTGCCGCCAGCGCCGCCTTGCCTCCGGTGGCGGGTGCCCCCTCATCCGCTCGGCCCGACCAATACGTCAACTCGGTCAGATTCCAGACCTCGCGGTCCGGCGCAGCCATCACGACGGCGCCGATCCGCCCGTTGCCTACGGGCAGCCCCTGCGGCCACCCCATGGCCGGCTTGTCATACCAGAGCCGGGTTGCCCCCTGATCTGTTACGTCCACCTTCATCCGCCTTCACTCCTTCCCGGACGCGAGGTACTGCGGTACCAGCCGATACGTTTCTCCCGCTTCCGTAGCAAATTGCGTCTCGCCTTCCACCGTCCGCTCCGCCGCAACCTCAACACCGCCGTGGTAAACGAGAAACGGCGTGTCTCCGCCGAGCCCCGCTCGAACGCGGCAGGCATGACCCAGCCTGGAGGCGATTTCCGCCTCGGCCAATTTCCCGTTCGCCCAGCGCAGGTTCACTTCGAAGCCGCCGCGGGCGCGAAGGCCCCGGACTTCGCCGTCCGGCCAAGCCTCCGGTAAGGCGGGCAGCAGCGCCAGCGCCGGGAGATGCGACTGCAGCAGCATCTCGGCGATGCCGGCAGATGCGGCGAAATTGCCGTCGATCTGGAACGGCGGATGCGCGCCCAGCAGGCTGGCGTACACGCCGCCGTGATTATAACGCTCGGTTTCGCCGTCCTTTACCAGCCGCAGCATATTGCCGAGCAACCGCAGCGCCCGGTCTCCATCGCCGAACCGGCTCCACAAAGCCACCCGCCAGCCCAGGCTCCAGCCCGTGCTTTCGTCACCCCGACGCACCAGTACCTTTCGTGCCGCGGCAAACAGCTCCGGCGTCTCTTCCGCCGACAGCTGGCGGCCGGGATAGACGCCCACCAGATGGGAGGTATGCCGATGATGGACGTCTTCGTCCTCAAAGTCCCGACTCCATTCCTGCAACTGACCATACTTCCCGACCTGCAGCGGCAGCAACCGTTCGCGGGCCTGTCTCAGCTCTTCACGAAACGCCTTGTCGATACCAAGCACCCCGGCTGCTTCGATGCAGTTTGTGAACAACTCCCAAATCAGCGACAGGTCCATCGTCGCCCCTTCACTAATGGCCGCAACGCCCTCGGCCGTGCGGAATTTATGCTCCGGCGAGGTTGAAGGCGAAGTTACCAGACGGCCCAACTCGTCTTCGATGAGCCAGTCGAGGGCGAATAAAGCGGCGTCCTTCAGGATGGGATAAGCAAAATCATGCAAATAAGCGACATCCCCGCCAAAGACGTAATGCTCCCACAAGTGCTGCGTCAACCAGACGCCGCCCATCGGCCAGAATGCCCACGCCGGATCGCCGTCGCCGTAATCACCCACCGGGGCCGTTTGTCCCCAGATGTCCGTGTTATGATGGGCGGTCCAACCCCGGGTGCCGTAATTGATTGCGGCCGTTTTGGCCCCGTTCTCGGCTAGGTTGCCGATCATCTCCAGGAGCGGCCAGTGGCATTCCGCCAGGTTGCACACTTCTGCCGGCCAATAGTTCATCTCCGCGTTGATGTTTAGCGTCCAGTTGCTGCTCCAAGGCGGCCGGGTGATCGCATTCCAGATCCCCTGCAAGTTAGCCGCCTGCGTACCGGGACGAGAGCTTGCGATCAGCAAATACCGGCCATAATGGAATAAGAGCTCGACTAAACCCGGATCGGAGGCGCCATATTCCACGATCCGCCGCTCCGTGTCCAACCCTTCCGGTGCAGGCGATTCGCCAAGCCGCAAGCTGACGCGGCCAAACAGGGCTTGGTAGTCTTCGATATGCCGGGCCCGAAGATCCGAATAGCGCCCGGTTAATGCGCCGGCCAGGTCCGCTTTGGCGCGCGCCGCCGCAATCTCAGCCGGAGCAGGCCCGTTCCGGCCCGCCCCCGGGATCCGGTCGAACCGCTCGAAGCTGGTTGCCGCGCTGAAAACCAACACCGACTCCGTCGCATCCAACACGTGAATACCGGAGCTGTCGACGTTGATCCGGCCGTCGGTATTCACAACCGCCAGCCGGCCCTCGAAGGCCATCGCCGGCGAGACAGTCGGGTCGCCGTAGCGAATTGGACGATCCGAGCTCACATAGTTCGGCTCCACCCGTTCCGGGGCCGTCCCCCGCATCACCAGTACGCCTTCTTCCGTCGTGGTGGCATGGCGGAGCGGACTGTCTAGCCGGGCGTGGAAGGCGAGCGCCCCGGGGTGGCTGCACGTCAGCCGCAGTACAATGACCTGATCCGGGTGAGACGCGAAGATCTCACGTGTATAGGTCACCTCACCGACAGCGTATTCCGTCAGATGGACGGCATTCGCCAAGTCCAACGTGCGGCGGTAACTCCGGCAGGCGGACCCATGCTCGAACGTCAACTGCAAATCGCCGAGCGGCAAATAAGATTCCGTATACGGCCCCAGCATTTGACGCCCCAGTTGGTCCGCCTCTTCAAAGCGGCCTTCCCGGACGAGCTTCCGTACCTTGGGTAATACCTGCCGAGCGGCAGGATTGTTCCAATCGCGCGGATAACCGGACCATAACGTATCCTCGTTTAGACTGATCGTTTCCCGCTCCACCCCGCCGTAAACCATCGCGCCGAGACGCCCGTTTCCAACCGGAAGCGCTTCGGTCCAGACCGCGGCCGGTCTTTCATACTGCAGCTTCGTGTTTTGCTCCATTGTTCCTTCCTCCCCTGCCCAATCTTATTTCTCGTTCTTCAACCCGTCACTGCTATGATCATCATGATCTACAATCACCGCATCCGGGCAGGCCTCCAGTTGTATGGCTTTCCTAAGGTCGAACCCGCCGGAGGATGCCAGCCTAACTTCGTTCCCGCGAAAGATCAAATCCTTCGTGCTGTGCGCGGACAACAGGAAACCCTCAGACTCGAAGTGATTATTGACGACGGCAATTCCACGATGAACCGGCTTATCCGGGAGCGCTTCCCGGTTTTCCGGCGCAATCATGATCGCCGCGCAAGTTTCCCCTCCGCAGGAGACAAACCGGTTCCCCTCGATCACCATATCCTCCACCGCACCCGATTCGAACCAGGAATTCGCGTCGGCGGCAACTAGAATGGCGCTCATCCGCAATCGTTCAAATAGGTTGTCACGGATCAAAGTCGACCCGCGTGTGGAAGCCAGCACTCCGCGTGTCGGAATGCGGGCGAAATGATTACCCGTGATTTCCACCTCCGGAGACCAGGTAACATTCTCGATCACATCCCGCGATCCCCTCTCCTCCGGAGCAGGCCGCTCCAGCGTGAGCAGCAGCTCGCGTGGATCTAGCCGACGAACCTCACGCACCTCGCCGGTTCCATACGTCACCAGCGTATCCGCATCGACGAAGCCGATCTCATCGCCCGCGCGGAAAGCCGGTAACCCATAAGTCTGCGGATGCATAAACCGCACGACCAATTGATCCGGTGCCGGACGGCCGACGATCCGCAAATACGTGCCGTGGACATTGATCGCATCGTCATGCGCGCCCGCAAAGCGGCAATCCCGAATCGTGATCCGTCCCCGGCAGCCCGATAGGTGGATGAAATCGGCGAAGCCGGCGACGGTCCGGCCGGTTTCGGCGCGCGGCGACAAGTCCAACCGCTCGAAGACGAGGTTCTTGCTGAATTGCCCGACCATCCCGAGCCCATGCATAAAATGCAGGCCGCAGCCGGAAAACGCGATGTCCTCACTTTCATTCACAAGGACGCCGACCTGATCGCGGAGGCCGTCCCGCATCTGGACGATGCGCCCGGGGACCATCCCCTCGGGTAAGCCGCCGTCAAAATTAAACCGCAGTCGTCCAGGGCGGACCTCCTCCGTATGCGTAGTCGTCCGCTCCAGCCAATTATCCACCCGCCAGGTCGTATTATCGACCGGATCGCAGAGCTGCATCGGCCCGGTCCGAAAACGCCAGTCTTCGCCGATCCATGCTAGCCTGCCTTCTTTTACCTCATAGCTCGAATCCGGATGCACTTCTGCCTCCATCCAGCCCTCCTCTTGCTCGCACCGTTTCACCGTCATCTCCGTTACCGTCGGTATAGCGTAATCGAAGTGAAGGTCGCGGATGGCGATGTCTTCGCAGCTGTCGATCAACAGCATCGTCTGCTTGCCATGGAACAGGAACATCGCCCCGTTCCCCCGGAGGGTCAGGTGCCGCTGTCCTTTTAGCAGCAACCCGATTGTCTTCGTAACATCCGGCAATTCCTCCTCGCTTGCCGTGTTGGTCACATGGTAAGGAGCCCGGATGGCCGCCTGCGAATAGAAATGATACCGTCCGCATGGCACATCCAGCACAACCGGGCCTTCCGCTCGTTCGGCCGCCTCCAATGCTAGACGCATGGCCGGCTGTGCATCTTCCTCCGTATCCGGCCGGGCTCCATAATCCCCTAAGGAGATTACGGCCGCACGATCTTCGCCTAACATATCACATCCGCTCCTCTCCATCTATCTCTGTTTTGGCAGAAAAATGCCTAAAAACGTCCATCTTCGACTCCATCATCTCGATAAGAAAAACAGAATGCCGGCCCAAGAGGCCGGCTTCCGTGATCCGCGCCGCCGGTAGCCCGAAAGCAGCTGCGACGCGAAATATTCGAGTTATTTCGCCGATTGGTCATACGCCTTCTGCAGAATTTCCAGATAGCGATCCAGCTTCAAGTCCTTCAAGCCTTGCACATAAGCATCCCAATCCTTATTCAAGTCCTTGTTGCCGGTGATGAACTGCAGCTGGCTTTGCTCGATGTAGTTTTTCAAGTTCGTTTGCAGCATGCTGGCTTCGTCAATTTCGCTTGGATCAATCCAGATCGACCAGATCGGGAAAATCTCCTTCGGTTCATGTCCCTGATACAGAAGCGTGGCGTTGTACAATCTGCGTTCATAACCGTCCGAAGCATAGATGTCTTCACCTTGAACCCAAGTGTCGCGGTATTCCTTCGGCATGTAGAAGTGACCCATCCCGCTCCAGCCTGCATTGTGCGGCGCTTCGCCTTCCTTCATCTGAATCGTCTTGACCATCGGCGTTACCCCTTCGCCAAGGGCTTTGTCACCGGGCTCCGGATCGGTCCAGTCGATGCCTTTCATCCCTGTGCCGGCATTGGTTTGCCCTTCCGGCGTATACATGTAGTCGATCGCTTTGATTAGGGCGACTTGCACTTCTTCGCTGGCTTTATTCGTAATGACAAATTTAGCCCCCGAGGTCACGCCGCCAGCATCATGCGTGGCGAACGAAGCCCCTCCCGGTCCTGACAAAGGCGCCAGCGGATTGTAGTGAGCGGAACGGGTGTTGCCCGGATCGATGTTTACGAAAATTGCGGGATGCATGCCTGCGCCGGCGCCAAGGATTTCCGCATCCGCGTTTTCGCCGATCTTCTTGTAAGCCTCGGCGTTTTGCGTAAAGGCACCCGGATCGATCAGTCCTTCATCGTACAGCGATTTGATGTAAGCCAAGCCCTCCTTCCACTCCGGCTTGATCGCTGCGGAAACCACCTTTCCATTTTCCATGTTTAAATAGTTGCGGTCATCATCATAGACGAAGGCATTCATTAAATAGGGCACGATACGTACGCCGAAATCCTCCGTGGAGCCGCTAAGCGGTACCTCGTCCGCTTTGCCGTTGCCGTTCGG
The DNA here is from genome assembly GCF_014947195.2 of Paenibacillus rhizolycopersici. Lineage (NCBI taxonomy): Bacteria > Bacillati > Bacillota > Bacilli > Caryophanales > Paenibacillaceae > Paenibacillus > Paenibacillus rhizolycopersici. The sequence goes on from NZ_JADCNN020000002.1 coordinate 320,155, forward strand.
GTCCTTTGTTTTGAACGCCTGCAGCATTGCTTTGAATTCCTCCGTCGTTTTGGGCTCCTCCAGGTTCAACTTCTGGAGCCAATCCGTGTTCACCCACATTTTATTCGGATAAGAGCAGTGGAAGCATTCCGTGTAAGCGCCGAGCCCGTAGATGTTTCCGTCCGGGGCGGTGTACAGCGCTTTCATTTCCGGTGATTCTTCCATCGCTTTTTTGATATTCGGTCCATACTTGTCAATCAGGTCGTTCAGCGGGATCAATACGCCTTGTTGCCCGTATTTGAGCACGTCGGCTTGGGAGAATTCGTCGATGTAAGCGGTCAGCAGGTAGGCTTCCGGATAGTCGCCGCTCGCCAACGAGATTTGGCGTTTCTCCTTCGCACCGTCGGACGGGTTGATCTGCCAGTTAAACTTGATATTAAACTTCTCTTCCAAAAACTTCGTAAATTTATTGGTCGGAATATCGATGCCCGATTCCTGAACGGCGAAGACGCTGACTTCCACCGGTTTGGTCGATTCGGCGCCCGACGAACCGTTGCCCTGGGCGTTGTTCGAGCTCTCTGTATTTTTTCCCGAACAGCCGCTGATCACCAGCGTAATCGCCAGTACCAGCATGAACATGCTAAGCAGGGTTTTTTTCAAATTTGATCGCTCCCTTTTTAATAGATGTCATTCGCTTCCCTTCCGCAACTCTCTTGGTGCAAATCGAGAGCATCACCTCCTTCTATAATGAAGTCAGAACCCCCCAGGCGCAACCGTCATTTCGAGGTGTACTTCCCTCTCAGCCTTTAACCGAACCGACCAACATACCTTGAACAAAATAGCGCTGCACAAACGGATAAATGACCAGTACCGGCAGCGTGGCGACCACAATGAGTGAATACTTGAGCAGCTCGGCAAGCTGCTGCTTCTCGACGATGGCCATCGCATCCATGTTGCTCCCGCTGTTGTTCTGGATAATGATGCTCCGCAAGATGAGCTGCAACGGGAACAGGTCTGCGGTCTTCAAGTAAATCAAAGCATCGAAATAAGCGTTCCACTGGCCAACCGCATACATCAGTACAAGCACGGCAATGATCGGTTTGGACAGCGGCAGCACAACGCTCCATATGAACCTTAAATCGCTGCAGCCGTCGATTTCGCTTGCCTCCAGAAGCTCCTCGGGAATGGAGGATTGGAAGAACGAGCGGGCGATGATCACCTGCCAGACCCATATTGCATTGGGGATCAACAGCGCCCAGCGCGTATCGATCAGGTCTAGCCCCTTCACGACCATATAGGTCGGAATCAAGCCGCCGCTGAAGATCATCGTGAAGGTGATGACCATCATCAGCGCGTTCCGTCCGAAGAACGCCCGGCGCGACAGCGGATAAGCGATCATGATGGTCAACGTGACGCTGATCAGGGTACCGACCGTCGTATAGAAGATCGAGTTGAGATAACCGGTCATCACCTCTCCTCTGCGGAATAACTCTTCGAAGCCTTTAAAAGATAGCTCCACCGGCCATAACCAGACCTGCCCAGAGGTGACGGCCGCCGGGCTGCTGATCGAGCTGCTCACGATATAAATCAACGGATAGAGCACAACGATGACGAGCAGGGTCAGGATGACATAGATGACACCGATAAAGATCCGGTCTCCCGCCGATTCCTTGATTCTTTTCTTGGGGATTGCTGTAGCTGCCATATCCTAACTCCTCTCCTACCAGATGCTGTTCTTCGTAAGCCGCTTGGCCAGACCGTTGACGGTCAGCAGCAAAACGAGATTGATGACGGAATTAAACAAGCCGACCGCGGTTGCGAAGCTGTAGTTGGCGTTCAGTAAACCGATGCGGTAAACATAAGTCGCGATAATTTCGGAATTAACCAGGTTCAGCGGATTTTGCAGCAGATACACCTTCTCGAAGCCCAGCGCCATAACATTGCCGACGTTCAGGATCAAGATGATCACAATGGTCGGTACGATACCCGGCAAGTCGACGTGGCGAATCTTCTGGAACCGCGAAGCCCCGTCCACCTTGGCCGCTTCATACAAAGTCGGATCGACCCCCGCCAAAGCCGCCAAATAAATCACGGCATTATAGCCCGCGGTCTGCCAAATATCGGACCAGACGTAAATCGAACGGAACATCCCCGGTTCGCCCAGAAAGTTAATCGACTCCAACCCGAAGTAATTGAGCGCAATATTCGCAAAACCAAGTCGGGGCGCCAGAAATAGCATAATGATTGACACCATGACGACGGTTGAAATGAAATATGGGGCAAAGGAGACCAACTGCACGAACTTCTTGAAGCGGCCGCCGCGAATTTCGTTGATCATCAGCGCCAGAACAATCGGAATCGGGAATCCGGCCAGAATCAAGTAACCGCTGAGGAGCACCGTATTCTTCACCAGCGTCCAAAATTGCGGGTTCTCAAAGAACAATTGAAAGTGTTTGAAGCCCACCCACGGGCTGCCCCAAATGCCCTTGATGACGTTGTAGTCCTTAAACGCGAGCGCCGCATTCAACATCGGGTAATATTTGAAAATAAGAAAGAATAGCACCGGAGGAATCACGAGCAAATGCAGTTGCCAGTGCTTCTTGATGTTGCGGCGCGCAACCCGCCAATAACTGGCCTTGCGCGTGACGTCCGGCACGTAATCCGGTTGAAGAGCAATTTGTTTATCCAGAACAATTCCCCCTAAACGTGAAGTCATCGTGGTTGGTAGCGTTTTCTTTACGAGTCGATCATAGGGCATGTTTGGCGGGATTGAACAGGTACACTTCCGTCTTTTGACGTACAGATCTCCCGTTTTTCGGGGGTCATCCTTCGGGTCTGGAGCCATTTTTCCGCAAAAAGAAAACAGCGGCCGCGCCTCCCTGAATCGGAAGGTACGGCCACTGCAATGGCGGAGCGATATAGATAAGCCCATGGGGAGGATGCGTTCCGTTAATCCTGGCAAGACTGCCGATAAGCGCTCGGCGATATCCCCGTCAATCGTTTGAATGCCCGACGGAACGAATGCGAGCTGTTGTACCCCACCCGGGCAGCAATCTCGTCCACGGTATAGCCGCTCTCTTTCAGTAGCACCGCAGCCTGGTCCATCCTCACTTTGATCAAATGGTCAGAATAGTTCACTCCGGTGACTTCTTTAAACAGCTGGGAAATGTATTTCTCCGGTCGCTCTACGTGTTCTGCAACCCGGTACAGCGTCAGGTCGGGGTCTGCGTAAGCCTCAGCCGTGTACTGATAGATCTGTTTGATCAGCTGGGCATGCGAATCCTTCTTCTTGTTGGCGATATAACCGCACAACTCCTGAATGATCACGTGGATTTCCTGCTGGATCGCTTCAAGCGGCCCGGTAAATGCGATCTCGATGATTCGCTTCTTGACGCTCTCGAACAGCGGGGATTCCAGAAAAATTTTCTGATCCAGCAGCTTGAGGAACGTGCCCTTCATTTCCCCGACCAGTTGGTGTTTCATTTCGACGGACAACTCGCGTTGATCCAGATTCTGCGCGAAGATCGAGTCGACGATCTTTCGTGCCTCCTTCAGCTCCCCGGCGCGAATCGTGCTGATGAGACGATGCTCGGTATCCAGCGGATAATAATAGGTCGTGTTTTCGATTTGCGTCTCATGGCTCCACATGATGCCTTTTTTGTTCAGGTACACGGCATATTCCAGCGCCTGTTTCGCCTGGTCGAAAGATTGGCCGACCTCCGTAACGCCGGCAAACGGTTCACCGAATCCGGCTTGCATCGAGATTTTGTATTCGGCAAACACATGCTGGACGAGCTTCTCCATCAGTGCCGAGATTCGCTCCTCCTCCGCGGGTCCCGGGAGCCGGTCGGCCTCGGAGAAGAATAGCAGAACGATTTTGTCCGAACCCGAATCGGTCATCGGTACAGGTCCGGCGAGCTCCGTAACGGCTTGCTTCATGAGCAGCCTTGCGGCGTTCAGCTCGTTCAGCACCTCCACGGTATCCATGCCCGCATATCCGTTGATTTGCAGGATCCCAACGTAACCTTCACCTTGCCGTAACGCGATGTCGGCCTGGGCCGCTGCCGAGACGATTTCATCCCGCGATTCGAATTCGCCGGCGATCAACCGCTTTAGGAAAGCGTCTCGCACCAGCGGAAGCTGGCGGTGAAGCTCCGACTCCAGCAATTTGTTTTTCGTGATCATCCCGGCGATATTTCCGCTCAAGAAGTCGAACTCGTTACGCCCTGCGTCTTCGTCCTTCCCGAACTGCTCCTTCATGACCCCGATCAAGTGGTTGATCGGAAGGCTGTTGCGATACGCAAGGAACAAGCCCACCAGCAAACCGATAAACATCGCGCCACCGGTAATCATCCAGGAAATCTGCTTGATCTGGTTTGGCTTCTCCATCAACGTGCTTCGAGGAATACCCGCTTGGTAAACCCAGCCATTCTTGTCCGAACGCGTGGTAATCACGAGATCGCCGCCGTAAAATTGGCTCGTCTTCTTCTTGTCAAATTGGGGATCCGCCTGCAGCCTAGTGATATCCTGCGCCGCTTCCCCTTGCAGGAAGATCGTGTTTCCCTCCGCGTCATAAATGTGGACCCACCCGCCGCTTTGTTCGGTTAAGCCGGACAATAACCCTGCGATTGTCTTCTGGTCGATCAGGACGACGACGATCGCCGGCGACGTATCATTAAAGCTGTCGAGCGGCAGCGATTGCATGTAGGTGATGACCGAGGTCTTCACATCCCGCTCGCTGAACGGGGTCAGCGGCTTGATTTCGCTGCGATGGGTTTTGCCGAGTACCTGCTGCTCCCACTCCTCGAACGACAAATTGTCGTAATGAAAGTAATCGTAATAGTGCTCCGGTCGGAATGAGGATCCGGAGGTCACGATCAAATTGTAGTTGGCTAGATAAATAAAATAATTTCGCAAAAAATCGTTGGTTTGCCCGAACGTCAACACGTTACGCATCGCCTTCCAGATGCCGTAAACGTCCCTTTCGGTACCGCGATCGTTCATCAGGGCGTTAATCTCCTGGCTGATCGCCAATTGCCGGGTCATGCCCTCCACTTCCGCCATCCGGTGCTCAAGCAACTCCTGGCTTTTTTCCAGCTGGATGACGCTGTTCTCAATCGAGATCGACTCTGTAACGGTAATGGACGTTCGATAGGAGATGTACCCGCCGATGCAGGGGATAAGCAAGATGGCAACGTAAGAAATCAGAAAGCTGCGGAAAACCCGGGAATGCCGAAGCATGGGATGACCCCCCATCTTTATTGGTAGCGCTGTCATTTCAGGCCGAGCCGCCCGCCTTTTTGGTTTCATCATTATATCTAGTTCCGTTTTATTCTGTCTAGCGAGAAATAAGCGCCCCATTAGTCAAAGCATATCGAGGTTTGCCCCGCTTGGATAGGTACTCCTGGGTAGGAAGGCGTACATTTTTCCCGGCTTGTCCGCAGTGAAACCGCGCATTGGCGCGGGTTTGCAGAATCGTTCGGCGAGGGAAGAACTGTTCAAAGTTACGAATGCGGTGTTGAGAGTACGGCGTACAAGCGTGTGATGAGCATAGCGGTAAAAAATGGCCTTATTTCTCCCCTTAAGACGGATTCAACACAAATAAGGCCCAAAAAGGGCCTTATTTATAGGAAATCTAGGCAAAACAAGCTAAAATGGGGTTCCTGCGAGTCGATAACGGAAAAAAGTTCCCCTATTTGACCGAAAACAGCCATCGCAACCGAAATAAGGACATAAAACCCGTTATCGCAGGAAGTCGCTGGCCTTCCTCGCCGGGACGTTGTGCCTCTTCCAACAAGGGTACCACGCCGGGACAACAGCTACTGCCGCAACGGTGCCCAACCGTGACGCCAAATCCCTACGGTATAGGCGCCACCTTAACCCGCATTCCACCATCCGCCGAGCCTACAGCGGCATCGCCATCCCGTCGATGCCGATCATTACCGCGCCGGTATCCGCCTCCAGCTTGCCCTCGGCCAAATCGAGGATCGCCCGCGCGGTGTCCAAGGGGTCGCCGGGCGCCTGGTTGCCCCCCATCGGGGTACGCATCCACCCCGGATGCATGGCGAACACCCCGAACCCCAGCGGCACCAGCTCCTTGCGCAGCTGGGCGGTAAAATGGTTAAGCGCCGCCTTGGACAACGCGTACGGATAGTCACCGCCGTAAGCCCCGGCCAGGCACCCTGCCTCCGAGGACACGTTCAGGATGAACGGCCGGTTTCCGGCCTTTAGCAGTGGCAGGAAATGCTTCACCATTTTCATCGGGCCGTACAGATTCGTGCGAAACGTATTCTCCACCGCAGCGAATTCCAATCGCTCAATCGGCTGCTCCCGCGCAAGCAAAATCCCGGCGTTGTTGATCAACGCATCAACGGCGTCCCATCTGCCGGCCATAGCCTCCTTCGCCTTGGCGACCGACTCCTCTTCGTCCACATCAAGCTCAAGCAACGTCAGTTTACCTGGCGCTCCTTCCTGTAGATCTTCCAATGCCTCCACGTTCGTTTCCAACGAACGAATGCCGGCGGCCACTTCATGGCCGCGGCGCAGCGCTTCCCCCACGATTTCAAAACCGAGTCCCTTGCCTGCTCCCGTTACGATCAGTCTCATACAATCCAACCCTGCTTTCTTCGGTTGATATGAATCCGTTTACATTTATGAAGATGCAATTTCTATTTATCGTTCTCCAGCAGCTCGATCCACAGCTTCAGATCGCGCGTTGCATCCATATAGGCGTATCGTCCGCCGGTGTACTCTCCCTTTTGTGCCAACGGCATGCCGCGTCCTTCAAGCAGTTGAATCTTCTCCTTCATCCCTTCGATTACGAAGGCAATATGGTGCATACCTTCCCCCTTCTCCTCCAAGAAATCCCGCCAAGTGCTCGGATGTTCGTCCGGTTCGATGAGTTCCAACTGCAGCTGACCGCAATCAAAAAACGCCAGTTTGGCACGAGCCGGAGAGGGGGCTCCCAGATATTCCGTCTTTGCCACGTCCACGGCGTCTGTCCAAAACCAAGCCGGCTTCTCCACGCCTAGAAAATCCGCGTAGGCCTGCGAAACGGCTTCGATATCCCTAACGATGACTCCAATTTGCGTAATGATCTTGGTGCCCAATGGTTGTTTGTCCATGTGTGGTCGCTCCTCTTTTCCCAAATATGTGATTTGATGAGGCCATGGCCCAATGCATCCCCATCTTAGCATATTCGAGCATCTTCTGGTACAAACCGATCGTGGCAAAACAGGTACAAGAACCTACTGCACAAATGCCCATAACCGCGAATATACTGCACCAAGAAAAAAGGAGGAATGGATTCGAATGCCTAATATGTATACGCCTTATGGCGGTGCTCCAAGCCAAGTTAGCCCGATGAGCCAAGAACCGATGGGGTACGACCACAAAAAACAGATGATGGAAATGTGTAAAAAATATCATCACCATTTAATGCAAATGGAAGGCAGCGACGGCCAAATGTACGAAGGGATTATCGACGGCATGGACGACGAACATGTCTACCTGCTCGTTCCCGTCGGGGAAATGGAGGACCGGGGGTTTGGTTATCCATACGGCGGCTTCCCTTATGGTGGAGGCTTTGGTTACGGCGGCTTCGGTTATCCGCGTCGCTTCCGCCGCTTTATTCGCCGGCCTTACCCGTTCTTCTTCTTCAGAAGATTGTTCTTTCCGTTTTTCTTTTAAGAGAAAGGTTTGCTAATAACAAGGCCTCCTGCCGAAACAGGAGGCCTTGTTATTGTTTAAGCCTGGCTTTGAGAGTTGCGGCGTCGGTACACGGTCTGGCCAATCCGGGCATAAACGCCCCGCAGACTTCGGATATGCTCGTAATTGGGATAAATAATCGTATCGAGCAGGTAGGCCGATTTCCGGCTGCCGGGTTTTCTTCGCCGGTTCAGCGCCTCGATGATCCCGGAAGATGAGCGGATGCCGATCCCATGACCATAGAAGCGATCTTCCCCCAGCATAATCACGTTCTCCCCTTGCCATTCCGGGGTCTCGGGATGATGGTCCGGGTTTTTGAAATAGAGGATATCCCCCGGATACGGGCCAAGCCTTAGACTTCCTTGACGAAAACCCAGATCGCTGTCATACTGCCAATCGTAAAGGAGCAGATTGGTAAAATACGTATTAAACGCCCGGCTGCCGATTTGATCCAATACGGCTTTATACATCACAATCATCATCGCCATCGAGCATTCGAAGCCATATAGCGGTCCGTTCCGGTAAATATCGTAAATCGCATCGGCAGGCGCCGCTCCGTTTCTTAACCGGAACCCCCCTTCCTCCGTACGGTTCCAATACATTTCATTGCATCGGGACTTACGGTATACGGCAAATTGGGCACCGCTCTCATTCAGCGCAAGGGCCGAATCGACGATCGAGTTCCGCAGATTCAGTTCAAACAGCAGTTCGTCCAAAGAACCGTAACGATAGGGTACCGGGCTTCTTTCTTGGGCCTGCACAATTTCCCGTTGAAACGCAGGCAACATCATTTCGGATAGTTGCCTTTTATCTTTTGGCGGCAGAAGGATCAAACCTATTCCCCTCCTTGTCAATTTTCAGGTGAATCTAGGTTAGTGTACGTGGAGATGCCCGGTTTGGTGCCCACCCGTATCGAATCTGCCTTTTCCAGAAAAGCTAGACGAAGCGCGTTATAGCCTAAAAAGGCACTTAACTCCCATATCCAAGGGGTGACGCAAACGATGAACAACCGTCAGAAAGAGATTATACATATGCTGCTCAACGATACTCGGCCTCACTTGGTGGTCCGGGATATCGCCCTGCATTTCAATTGCTCCGAGAAAACCATTCGCAACGATTTAGATGAAATCAACCGAGATTTGGCCCAGGTATCCAACGCCCGGCTAGTCCGCAAACCCGGATTCGGGGTTACGCTGGATATGACCGAGCAAGACAAGTCCGAAATCGCCGCCTGGCTTCTTCAGTCCACCAAGAGCAAAGAACAGGAAACGGGCGAGGAACGGCTGATCGCTGTAGCGTATCAACTGCTTATGGAGACGAAACCGATAACGATTCAGGAGCTGGCCGACAAGCACTATACGAGTAAATCGGTCATCAAAAAGGATTTGGACTCCTTACGTGAATGGTTGGATAAACGAGACTTGTCCGTCGTTTCCAAACAGAAGGTTGGTGTCCTGATCGAGGGGAAAGAGCGCGACAAGCGCTCGGCATTGTCCAAGTTATCCCAACTGACCGGAGAAGCCGGCCAGGCCTTCATCAAGGATCGATTTGCCGCCCACGAGCTCGATATCGTCACCCGGGAGCTGAAGCAGCTTGAGCTTGATGCGCAGCTTGCGTTTACGGACGAGGCGTTGGACAATTTGCTGATCCATACGCTGCTAATGATTCGACGGACGAAGCTGAAGCAGCCGATTAAGTTCTCTGAACAGGAGAAGATCATTGTCCGTGAGAAACCGGAATTCCGCAGGATCGAAGTTTTTATCCGAAAACTGGAACGCCTCTTTGCCGTACGGTTTCCGGAGAACGAGGCGGCTTATTTGACCGCCCATATTCTCGGAGGGAAAATCCGCTCCCGGGCGCGGATCGAAACGGCGGAGCCCGGAACGGACACGGCGGCGGAAACGGCCGAAGCCCGCGGTTTGGCGGAAACGTTAATCCGGAAAATGTCTGCCTTAACCTGGGTGGATTTTGGCAAAGATGAAGTCTTGATGGAAGGGCTGCGTATTCATTTATATTCCACGTTAAATCGGTTAAGCTATGGACTCACCGTCTCGAACCCGATGCTGCAGGACATTAAGAAAATGTATCCGTACATGTTCGACATGGTCATTTCTGCAACAAAGGAGTTAAGCGTAGGGTATCCCTTTGCCATTCCCGAAGAGGAAGCGGCTTATCTGACACTGCATTTCCAAGCCGCGGTGGAGCGACTCAGCCAGCCCGCCGAAGAAATGAAAACAGTCGTGACCGTCTGTCACATGGGGGTAGGCATGTCACAAATTCTTCGCTCCAAGTTGGAGCGAAAATTCCCCGAGCTGCAAGTACTGGATTCCGTTCGGAAGGCGGACCTTGTTGGGTATTTGGCGAACCATACGGTCGACTTTATCATCTCCACGATTCCGCTGGAACATGTGAACACCCCCTCCATCACGGTGTCCCCGTTGCTGGAGGCCGGCGAAGTGCAGAAGATTACCGACTTCATCGGCAAGCTCGATCATGGATCCGGTCATACCGATCACGCCGGTTCGATTATAAGTTCGTATACTCAGCCCTCGCTCGTCTTTCCGCGACTTGCGATCAACCATCGATTTGAATTGATCGAGCTGTTGGCCAATCGGCTGGCAGAGCAGGGGTTCGTCGAACAGGATTATGCACATCAGGCGTTACTGCGGGAGCGGCTCTCGTCCACGACCATCGGCGGCGGGATCGCAATCCCGCATGGCGATCCTAAGTTGATTCGGACATCACGGATTGCCGTTGCTACCCTGGAAGAGCCGCTGGATTGGCAGGAGGAGAAGGTGTCCATTGTGTTCATGCTGGCGCTTGCCCCGCAGGAGCAAGAGATGATGAAGAAGCTGTTTCAACGCTTGTCCCTTCTTAGCGAACAACCCTCGACGATCGAGCGAATGGTGCGTGCGGAAACGCCCGAGGAACTCCTTGGCAGCTTGTAGTGCATCTTCAAACAACTCATGCAGGATATAATCCGGTTTTTCCGGAACTTGCGGTAATCTAAAGTTCTTTTCCGCCGTTCTTTTTACGATAAGATGGGTGATGTAAACGATTTCGATCTTTGAATACAGGAGGAAACATCCATGAAATTATTGGCGATTACCTCATGTCCCAACGGGATTGCCCATACGTACATGGCGGCGGAAAATCTACAAAAAGCCGCCGACAAGCTAGGCATCGAGATGAAGGTCGAGACTCAGGGCTCGATCGGGGTGGAGAACCAGTTCACCGATGAAGATATCCGCCAAGCGGACGGCATTATCATCGCCGCCGACAAATCGGTAGACAAAAGCCGATTCGTCGGCAAGAAGCTGATTGCCGTTGGCGTGCAGGAAGGCATCCGCAATCCGGAAACGCTGATCAAGCAGATGGTTCGCGGCGAAGCACCGGTATACCAAGGCCAAGGCGGCAGCGAAGGCACACCGGCGAAGCAGACCGGCGCCAAGCAGCAAAATGCCTTCTATCGCCACCTGATGAGCGGCGTTTCGTACATGATTCCGTTTATCGTCGTAGGCGGTCTCTTGATCGCCATCGCTCTTTCAATCGGTGGCGTGCCCACACCGGGCGGCCTGCAAATTCCTGAGGACTCGTTCTGGAAGACGATTGAGAAGCTCGGAGCCGCCTCTTTTACGTTCATGGTTCCGGTATTAGCCGGGTTCATCGCCTTTAGTATCGCCGACCGGCCCGGCTTAGCTCCCGGGATCATTGGCGGTTATATCGCCGCAAACGGCAGTTTCTACGGCAGTGAAGCCGGAGCCGGGTTCATCGGCGGGATCATCGCCGGTTTCCTGGCCGGTTACGTCGCGCTATGGATCAAGAAGTGGAAGGTGCCGAAGGCCATCAATCCGATCATGCCGATTATCATCATCCCGGTCCTCTCTTCGTTAATCGTCGGTTTGGCTTTCATTTACTTGCTCGGCGGTCCGATCGCTCAGGTATTCGAATCGCTGACGAGCTGGCTTGCCAGCATGCAAGGAGCCAGCTCGATTCTGCTGGCATTGATCCTCGGCGCTATGATCTCCTTCGACATGGGTGGCCCGGTCAACAAGGTTGCGTTCATGTTCGGCTCCGCGATGATCGCGGAGGGCAATTATCAAATCATGGGTCCGATCGCCGTCGCGATCTGTATTCCGCCGATCGGACTGGGTCTGGCCACGTTCTTATTCAAGCGCAAGTTCCATGATGCAGAACGGGAATCGGGGAAGGCCGCCTTTACGATGGGCCTGTTTGGGATTACCGAAGGGGCGATTCCGTTCGCTTCGCAAGATCCGCTGCGCGTCATTCCCAGCATCATGGTCGGCTCGATGGCCGGTTCCGTGATCGCCATGCTGGGCGGCGTCGGTGACCGTGTCGCCCATGGCGGACCGATCGTTGCCGTGCTTGGGGCTGTCGATAACATCCTCATGTTCTTCGTAGCCGTCATCGTTGGCTCCATTGTCACCGCCTTGATGATCAAGCTGCTGAAGAAAGACCAGGTTGAACCTCAATTGGTTGGGGCAAGCGCTGTGGAGGAGGCTGCTCCGGCTATAGAAACACCGCGTCCGGAAGCCGTCCGCCCGGCGAGCACGCCGGTTTCCGAAGTCCATCGCCCGGTGAGTAAACTAACCGATATCATCAGCTTGGATTTAATTGAGCCTTCCCTGTCGGCTTCAACGCGGGACGGGGTCATCGACGAGATGATCGCCAAGCTGAACGTTGAAGGCGTACTGACCTCCCCGGCTGAGTTTAAACAGGCCATCCTGAAGCGCGAGGAGGAGAGTTCCACCGGAATCGGAATGAACGTCGCGGTGCCGCACGGGAAATCGGCAGCGGTGCGAAAACCCCAGGTCGTATTCGGGATAAAGCCCGAAGGCGTCGATTGGAGCAGCGCGGACGGTTCGCCCGCGAAGCTGATTTTCATGATCGCCGTCCCCGCCGAGAACAAAGGCAATGAGCATCTAAAAATTCTGCAAATGCTGTCCCGCAAGCTAATGGACGACGGGTTCCGCGAGCAATTGCTGCAAGTAAAATCCAAACAGGAAGCCTATGAGCTCCTGGATCAAGTCCACTAACAAAGAAAATCCCCCGAGCCGCCAAGGCGGTCCGGGGGATTTTTGTTATACCTGTTGAATTTGGATCAGATTCGTTGTTCCCGCCTGGCCTAACGGTAATCCTGCCGAGAAGACCACGGTGTCGCCGTCCTGGACATAACCCGCTCGGCGGGCGCTGTCGATCGCTGAGGTTAACATCTCATCCGTTGTCGTTACCGGCCCCCCTAAATAAGGGTACACCCCGGACAACAGAATCAACTTGGTCAAGACATGCGGGTGATGGGCAATCGCCAGAATCGGCGCCTCGGGTCGATATTTCGAGACCATCCTGGCAGTAAAGCCGCTTTCGGTGGACGTGATGATCACTTTAGCGCTCAGCTCCAGCGAGGCGCTAACCGCGCCTTGGCTGATCACCTCCGTGATATTGGTGCCGTGCAGCTTTCTTCTCCGATTGAATGCTTCCCGATAGTCGATCATCGATTCGGCCTTGCGCGCGACGGCAGCCATGGTTCGCACCGCTTCTACCGGATATTTCCCTGCGGCAGACTCGCCAGACAACATGACGACGTCGGCTCCCTGCATCACGGCGTTGTAAACATCACTGACTTCCGCGCGCGTCGGCCTTGGATTCACCTGCATCGACTCCAGCATATGCGTGGCGACGATAACCGGTTTGCCTGCCAGATTACACTTGTCGATCATTTCTTTCTGCAGCATCGGCACTTCCTCAACCGGAATTTCTACCCCAAGATCGCCGCGCGCAATCATGATTCCATCCGAAGCCTCGATGATATCCTCCAGATCTTGCACGCCTTCCTCATTTTCGATTTTGGAGATGATCTGGACGTGTCCTCCATTATTCTCCTGCAAAATCCGCCGAACTTCACGGATATCGTCACCTTTGCGAACAAACGATACGGCGATCATCTCCACCCCGTTCTCCAGGCCAAAATGAATATGCCGAATGTCTCGCTCTGTCACGCCAGGCAGCGTAGTTTTGATCCCAGGCAGATTGACGCCTTTGTTCGGCTTGAGCTTCCCGCCGCTGATGATGCGGCAACGGACTTCAGCCCCCTCGGCCGATATGACGCGCAGCTCGATCAACCCGTCATCGATCAGGATTCGATCATTCGCTTGCACAACCTGCGGCATTTCGGGATAGTTGACCGAGATTTTCGCGGCGTCTCCGTCTAGCGGCTCTGTTGTAAGCACCATCTCTTCTCCGGCAATCAGCTCGCAGAATGGTTCCCGCAATTTCCCGATGCGCACCTCTGGCCCCTTGATATCCATCATAATCGGTACAAAGCTATGCAGTTCTTGCGCGGCTTGCCGCACCCGCTGTATGCGGGCCACATGCTCCTCCAGCTCCCCGTGGGCCATATTCAGTCGGCCGACCGTCATCCCGCCCTGAATCATTTCCTTCAGCACGGAAACCGAGTCGCAGGCGGGGCCTAACGTGCAAATGATTTTTGTCCGCAGCACCTTGAAACCTCCTTAGGTAACGTTTAGGTTAGTATGCGTCAAGCCGGCGAAACGAATTATTTTTGCAGATGGTAAGGAACGGTTGCAATGACAATGTCCTTTTTATTGAATAAATAGGCCCGAAGCAAAAGGCTCGATTGGTTATGCAAAATATTCTGCCACCAGTGCCGGGTAATAAACTGCGGAATTAGGACGGTAATATGGTCGGTCTCTGCAGTTTTCCATTCCACCGTATCGATGAACTTCATGATGGGCCGGATGATGCTGCGGAAGCTGGAACGGAGCGTGATTAACCGAACCCCGGGGTTCCATTCCTTCCACTTCTTCTCCATGCGGTCAATTTCTTCGTCATCAAACCCGACATACACGGCGACAACGTTGTCCGTCAGCGATTTGGCGTAGCTCAACGAGTTCATCACGACGCGAGTAACGCCCGCAACCGGCACGACGATAGTGCTGCCTTTGATGCAAGGTTTTTCCGTATCCATCTGGATTCGAAGCTGGTCGGCAATATTTAAATAATGACGATGAATTTGGTAAAAGATAAACATCACCAGCGGTAAGAAGATAAATACGACCCATATATGCGAAAATTTGGTGATGATGAAGATCAGCGTAATCCCCAGCGTTGTCAGCATCCCAATCGTATTGATGACAAACCGGAACACCCATCCTTGCGGCTTCAGCTTTAGCCATCGAATCATCATCCCGAGCTGCGACAAGGTGAACGGAATAAATACGCCAACCGCGTATAACGGAATCAAGCTCTCCGTGTTGCCATGGAACCCGAGAACCAGCAACGCCGAAGCCACGCCAAGGAAAATAATTCCGTTCGAAAAACCGAGCCGGTCCCCGCGCACCATAAACGCATGCGGCATGTACTTGTCTTTGGCCAGCATAAACGCCAGCAAGGGAAAGGCTGAGTAAGCCGTGTTGGCGGCCAGGAACAGGATCAGCGCTGTAATCGCCTGGATGACGTAGTATAACGCGCCCCGGCCGAAGGTCGACTCGGCAATCTGTGAGACAACGGTTGCTTTCGGATCAGGAGCGATACCGTACCAATAGGCCAGCGCACTGATTCCGATAAACATGGTGCAGAGAATGACACCCATCATCACCAGCGTAGCTGCAGCATTACGTTCCGCCGGCTGCTTGAAGTTCGGGATGGCGTTGGATACCGCCTCTACCCCGGTTAAGGCCGAACAGCCGGAACTGAACGCCTTGAGCAGCAGGAACAGACTTATATCGGAAACCGCCGTCCCCATCTCTGGCACGCTCGCGTGAATTCCACCGGTCAAATATTTAAACAACCCCGACAGGATCAGAACAAAGATGGACGCGACAAACAGATATACCGGAATAGCCAATACGGATGCTGACTCCGTTACCCCTCGAAGATTCATCAGCGTTAACAAGGTGATCATTAGCAGCGCAATCAACACCCGTTGATCATGCAGCGCCGGGAAAGCGGATGTAATGGCATCCGTTCCCGCCGACGAGCTGACCGCCACCGTCAGAACATAATCGACCAGGAGCGAGCCGCCGGCCAGCAAACCTGTCGATCGCCCAAGGTTATCCATCGCCACGATATACGCCCCGCCCCCGGCGGGGTAGGAGTAAATCGTTTGCCGATACGACAAAATCAGAATAAGTAAAAGCCCCAGAACCGCAAACGAGATCGGGATGGAATACCAGACGGCCGAAAATCCCGCCGCCATCAAGACGATCAGAATTTGCTCCGTCCCGTAAGCCACAGACGATAAAGCGTCCGAGGACAGTACTGCCAACGCCTTGAGCTTGCTCAGTTTCTCCCCTTCAATTTCGGTACTTTTCATCGGTCTGCCGATCAGTACTCGCTTAATTTTGTTCACCATGGTGATTTCCTCTCTTCATCCCTTAAATAACCTTATATCTCTAACCATTCGTGGTTCTATAGGCTCCCCATTCCCGCAGAGAACAACACAAAAAGGCCGCAGGAAAGTTGGACCTTCCCGCGGCCGCTTTATTTGAAACTCAAGCGAATATCCGCGACAATTCCCTCTTTCGGACGCTTACGGAGTTAGCTGACGGATTCGGGCACGAAAGCAGCCCTACGCTCATGGCCAGGATAGCCAAAACAAGCGATTCACCCCAGAAACGAAGCCTCACGACCCGTTTCGGTTGGTTCCCCCGTTTCTTACTGAATAAAGAATTCAGCGATCAGGTATTTGCCATATAAAAATTACCACTGATGAATCATACTCCCCGCCCTAAAAAGTGTAAAGATGAGTTTAAGGCGGATTGGCAACGAAATGCGATCCGCATTGTCGAGGTACGCGTATACATCGCTCTTCTACGCTAATTATTTCGTACGGACTTGAATTTACGAGGAAATAAGACGATGGTCGACAGTGATGTGAATTATTCATATTCCCCTACTGGAATATTTGCGACCAAATAAGGTATACTCGAAATAAGGAAGTGAGACCGATGAATACTGCAACTTTGAGCGCGCTTGCCGAACCCCATCGACTGAAAATGGTTGAACTGCTGCGATACGGTCCACTAACCGTAGGAGAAATCGCGGATCGGCTCCAAGTCCGGCAGCCGCAGGTATCGAAGCATCTCAAGGTGCTGAATGAAGCCCGCATCGTCGAGGTTCAACCTGTTGCGAATCGCCGGATTTACCGGCTTCGGCCGGAACCCCTGCAGGAGCTGGACGAGTGGATCGCCTCGTTCCGAAACTTATGGGAAGAGCGGTTTAACCGGCTTGACGAATACTTACAGGAAATTCAAAGCCCGGATCAACAAAAAACACCGTAAGAAAACGGCAAATGCCGTAATTCTTACGGTGTTTCTTTGATGATTTCTTCGGCCGAGATCAAGCCAGCGTCAAGACCTCATATTGCGCAGCCAGTTCCATAAAACGCCCCATACTGGACACCTCGCCAGCTGCGAGTTGATCCTGGATGCCGTAATAGTTAACGCAGGTCCCACAAGCCAATACCGGCACACCGCGACTCGCCAGCTCCTTCAGGTGCAACGAAGCAAACGACTGCTCCGTTAGGGCAAGAACACCCCGATTTACACAAAATACTGCCGCCGGAAGCTGCTCCTGTTCCCGCTGCTTCAACAACGTTAGGAACGTTTCCAACAGCTGCATCCCCAGTTCCCGGTCACCGTCCCCGAAGCTGTCGGTCGTTAGAAAAATAACTTTTCGGTTCAAAGCGATTCTCCTCTCAGCTTCTGATCGAGCAGTTCAAACGTCAACTGCATCCGGTCTTTCGGCACCTCGCCATAACGGTCTCCGAGACTCACCTCGAAGGAACAGCCTCCATCCGCCTTCTCCTTGAGGACGGCGGTTAACCCAACGCCGGTTTCCCGGTACACTTCAACAAGGCTATGCTCCAGCCGTTCCTTGGGGACATCCGCATGGACGTGGAACATGTTCGAAACCGGAACGGCCGGGACCGTCTTCATCTGATGGCATCGGTTATACCACTCTGCCAGCTCTTGCGCCTGCCGATAATACAAATCCATTTTCCCAACGCGCTGCTCATAATAGTAATCTGCGCTGAGATAATACGGATACAAGCTGATCAGGTCACCGCCGTGACGTCTCTTCCACACCTTGGATGCCTTTGTGAACTCCGGCTCTCCGGCCAATATGGCTCCGGCGATTCCGCCGATGCCCTTGTAGAAGGAGATGTAGACGCTGTCGAACAGGACGCACACTTCCGCCGCGGTTTTTTGATAGTAGGGAAGAACTTCGAACAGCCGGGCTCCGTCCAGATGGAGCTTGATGTCTTTCTCCCGGCAGAACTCGGAAATCGCCACGAGCTCCTCGAACGGCGGCAACTGGCCGCCGATCTCGCGCTGGGGCAGTTCCAACAACAGGCACGAGACGTCCTCGCCAAGTTGCTGTACGTCCTCCAATCCAATAAGCCGGTCCTTGTCCGCCAGAAGAATCGGTTCGATTCCGTGCAGTTCCTTCAAGCCGTCTTCCTCATGAATCTCCAAATGGCATAAGGGGTGATAGGCTACGCGTTTCGTCCCCTTGCGATCGCACCAGATTCGCAAGGCGATTTGCTGGGCCATCGTACCGCTGGGAAAGAACACCGCCGAGGCTTTGCCCAGCACCCCGGCCATATTTGCTTCGAATGCTTCCAGGGACGGTCCCATACCGTACATGTCGCTGTCCAGCTCACCATCGATCCCGGAAAAAGCCTGCTGCAGCACCCCCACATTTCGTTTACCGTGGCCCACCACTTGATAGACCGTCCGGTCGAAAGCCGCCTTTAACGATTTCTTGTCCGATGATCCTTCGTTTCCATACATCGTTCTTCGCCGCTCCTCTCTCCAAGCTGTCTGCATAAACTGTGAATTCATGCTTATTATAGCTCGATTCGGAGCAGGAATCGATGATCGCCCGGTAGGACTTGTCTCTTCTTTACACCAATTTAAATTTCTCCACTTCTTGAATCATTTCAATCGAAAGCGATTCAAGCTCTTTAATCGCCTGGGCAATATCCTGGGTGGTGCCGTTCAACTCGATGGCCGAGGCGGAGATTTCCTCTGAAGAGGCTGAGTTTTGTTCTGCTACGGCAGAAGCCGAGCTCACGGTCAGAAGAACCCGGTTCTTATCCTCGTTGACGGTGACCACAGAACCGGTGATATCTTCGATCTGCGGCATCATTTCCCGAATGGAACGGATAATCTCCTGAATAACCTCCATCGTCGTCATGACGACCTCTGACTGCCGAGCCAGTACTTCGCCCGTTCTGGCCGAAGTTGCCGATACTCCGTCCATTTCCAATCCGATCTCCTGCAGCAGCTCGTCGATTCCTTGTGAAGAATGCTGCGTTTGTTCCGCTAATTTGCGAATTTCTCCAGCTACCACGGCAAACCCCCGGCCCGCCTCACCTGCGCGCGCAGCTTCGATAGACGCATTCAGCGATAACAGATTGGTTTGCGTGGAGATGTCGCTAATCAATCGAGTAATTTCCGTCACGCGAGTCAGGCTCCCCGTCAAGTTATGAACCTTGCTTTGCGTCTCCTCGAACGAATCGGCAATCCCCCTCACGGAGGTGACCAACTCGGCCAGTTTGCCACTGCTGTTCTGTGCTTTATCGTTCACTTGCTTTGCTGCCCCATCTACCGTCTCCAAGGAGCGGGTGATTTCGTCCAATCGGTCTCCGAATGCCTGGAAGGACTCTGTCATCGAAGCCAATTCCTCCGCTTGATTGACGGAGCCGAGAGAAACCTCCTGGATGGCCGTCGAGACTTCGCCAACGCTCGTTTTCATCGCCTCGGAGGAGGCGGTCAGCGCAATGGTTTGCTGGGTTAACTTCTGTGAATCTTGCCCAATGATTTGCAAAATCGTGCGAATCGAGCTAATCGTCTTGTTTAAAGCCCGGTTCATCATCCCGAATTCATTGCTGAGTTTGCCGTTAAATTGTATGGTTACATCGCCTTCCGCAACCCGTTCGACCCTGGAGATGAAGTCCTTCATGGAGGAGCGGATCATCAGGACGACGAGAATGGAGATGGCGCTAACGAGTAGAAGTGCCACGCCGAAAATCACGACAAAAAACCGGATACTCGCTTCATAGAGCTGTTTCGAAGCCTCGCTTTTCTCTTCAGCCACGCGTTTCTGGTAATCGACGATGTTTAGAATGTCCTGGGTCAATTGATTGCCTGCCTCGGCCATTTCCACGTTCGTCAAGTTCCGATCGGCGACAAGACCTTGCTTTCGTTGTTCGATCAAGGTAGGAAGATAGGATACGTATTTTTCATAACTTTGAGCGGCTTTCTTCGCCAACTCTCCTTCTTCCGGGTTATCTTGGGAAGCCGCCACATTCCGATCCAGGATAGCCGAGATTTGACCGTTCAAATCCTCATACGTTTGGATCATGGCCTCATCGTAATCGCGGTCGATGATTTTCGTCACCGTATTGCGCAAGTTGCCCATGTGACCGTTCACGTCCTCCCAATCCTTCAGCTTGGGAATAATCTCAGAGGTAATCTCCTCCGTCGTGGAATTCATTTGAAAAATCGAGTTGATCCCTACAACCCCAATTGCCGTAGTGGCTAGCAGAGACAACACCCACAACATCACGACGCTATGCACGATCTTGATGTTTCTTAATCGATGGATCCAGGCGCTCAATATAACCCCTCCTATTATTTATTTTCTGTAAAATCAAGTAGGTTGATTACTATATCGGCTAAAATCCCGAGACAATATAGACACAAAACGCCTTATTTCGACATAAAATTCATTTTATCTCCGCTATTTTCTGACACTATTCGACATTTTGCATATAAAAAAGAACGCCTGTCATCTACAAGCGTTCTTTTCATATGGTTGTTAAATATTAAAGCTTAAACACGTTCGTTAATCCGTTCATATTCTCGGACAATTCTACCAGCTTACCGGAGGTTTTCCCGATATCGCCGAAGATCTTCTCCTGTGTACCCAGCTGCCCTTGAATCTCGCCGGATACCTCTAGCCCCGACTCGATGGTGCCATTCACATCCTCCAACGTTGCGCTCATTTCCTCGAGCGAAGCCGCCTGGGTGGTCACTCCATCGGAAATCTCGGTCAGCATGGCAAAGGTGTTCTCCATGTTGTCCAAGATCTGTTTGATCATCGTCTTGACGTTTCCTGATTGCGTTACGCCCTGTTGGACCTTCTCCTCGGTCTGGGCGACTGCAACCACGACGCTGCCGGTTCGAACGGTCATATCTTCGACCAAGCTGCCGATTTCCTGTAAGGATTGATTCGTATCCTCCGCCAGCTTTCGAATTTGTCCGGCGACGACCGCAAATCCTCTCCCCTCTTCCCCGGCCCGGGCTGCCTCGATGGCAGCGTTGAGGGCTAACAGATGCGTTTGTTCGGAAATTTGCTTAATAATGCTAACGACCTCGGTAATTTTCTGGCTCTGTTCCTCTAACCCGAGCACTTCGCCGCTGACGTGCTTCGTATTCGCCGCCAGATCATTAATGGCTTCAACGATGGAGTCCACCGAATTCTTTCCGTCTTCCGCGGAATCTATGACCAACTGGGCTCGCTCTGCAATTTGGTTGGCCAGTTCTGCCGTCGTCTGCGAATGGTTCGTAATCTCTGAAATGGCAACGGCGGTTTGCTTCATGCTTTCCGCGTTTTGGGTAAACACGTTCAGCAGGAGCTTGACCCCTTCGTTGATTTCATGCACTTGCCCATTGGCCTGCTCAATAATCTGGTTCAGCTCTTCCGAAGACAACGTCACCCGTTCAGAAGAGGACTGGATCGTTGCAATCAGGTGCTTCAAGTTATCTCTGGCTTTCTGAAGCGACTGAATCATCTGGCCCACTTCTCCTTGCTGGGTCACCCGAATCTCAGCGGACAAATCGTTCTCGGCCATCGAATTAGCCAGCTTCGCCCCTTGTTTGAGCGGACGAACCAACAACACTTCGGAGATGATTACCGCGAAAATTTCAAAAACAATAAAAATGATCAATGCCTTTAACCCTAAGGATGGCGTAATCAGCTTGAAAAAATCATGATGTTGGCTATAGGATAACGTTACGACTAGAGCGGTATTTGAGACGAACATCGCCAAAAAGACGAGCACCATGATCCGCGTACGGATAGAAATGTTACGAATTCGATTCATCTTAGCATCACCTGTCTTGTTCGTAGTAGGGTATAATTTAAACTTCCTCTAGCAAAATTTGAAGCGATTCAGGGATCTCCTCCTAGTATTTAGATAGGTCATAAGTTCCAAATATTACATGTGTTGTCCATTATATAGTCCCAAATCACTACAGTCAAATAAGAGTGGATGATGGTAAACCGCTTTCAATTCTAGTAAAATGAGATGGGTTATGACATCAACGTAGAAGAATCGCAAACAGGGAGGATATCGGAATGGTCAATATGAAAGGAAAATGGGCGCTCATTACCGGAGCCAGCCGCGGAGTAGGTTATCAAACGGCGATGTTTATGGCCGAGCAGGGATGTAACCTGATCCTGCACAGCCGCAACCAGGAGCATACCCGGCAGATGGAGCAGGAGATCCGGGCATTCGGTGTCCAAGTCTACTCCGTTCAAGCTGAGCTGGCCAACCACCGAGAAGTCGTGGCGATGCTGGATGAAATCGAAGCCAACGGCACGCCGGTGGACATCGTCTTCAATAATGCTGCAGTCCAAATCGCCTACCGTACCGATTATTGGCAGACCCCGGTCTCGGATTTCGAACAAAGCTTTCAAATTAATTTCATTTCCATCACGACGATTTGCAACCGCCTGATCCCCAAGATGGTCGAACGCGGCTTTGGCCGAGTCATCAACACCACCAGCGGGATCAAAAACGAGCCGGAGCAAGCCGGTTACGCGGCTAGCAAAGCAGCGCTCGATAAGTTCACCAAGGATTTGGCCTCTCGCCTCGAAGGCACCGACGTCATGATCAATTTGAACGATCCAGGCTGGTGCCGGACCGATTTGGGTGGCCCGCAGGCCCCGAACTCAGTGGAAAGCGTGCTGCCGGGGATCGTGGTCGGCGCTTTCGTCGACGACAAGAAGAGCGGACGCTACTTCCCGGCGCAAAGCTTCACCGGTCTGTCGCTGGAGGAAGCTATCGCGAAGGCAGAGACGTTCGAAGCGGTACCCTATACGATATAACAAGAACATCCCGCGGCGGCCCGCGGGATGTTTCTTAATTAAAGACCATTTATCGTTTACCCAGGCTCAAGCTTCATATTGCCTAGAACCGGCGGCGTTCATCTCGCCGGACGTTTCCGCCGCCGTTTCGAGAAAGACCCGATGGGATGGATATGCCAACTTAATGCCTTCCTGCTCCAGCACATGCCTGTATACATTGTTCTAAAATGACCGCAGTTCCTGCGCCAGTTCCATAAACACTTCCATTGCCTTGGTGTAAAAGGGAGAGGCCTGTGTAACTAGAGAAAATTGACGGGAATACGGCAAACCTTCCATCTCCAACAGCCTCAGTGTTCCAAGTGCCATTTCCTTTCGCACCGCCGCTTTGGACAACAGGCTAATTCCAAGCCCCGCCTCTACCGATTCCTTAATGATTTGTGTACTGCCGAATTCCATTAATCGCTCCGGGTGAAAACGATGCTGAGCAAACAGATGATCTACTGCTTCGCGTGTCCCCGAGCCAGCTTCCCGGACGATCCAGGTTTCCTCGCGCAAGTCGATAAGGCGAAGATCCCTACGCTCGGCGTAACGGTGTCCGGCAGGGACAACCACATACATCGCGTCATCGGCAATCGGCACGATCCGGTAGCGTTCATCCCGAACCTCCCCTTCAATGATGCCGACGTCCAGCCGACGGCTTCCCACCAACTCCACGATTTCCTTGGAATTACCGATGGTGATCGTCGGTTTGATTTCCGGATACCCCGCCATCATCACAGCCAACACATGCGGCAGCACGTACTCCCCATACGTATAGCTGGCACCGATCGACAAATCCCCTCGCGCCGCGTGTTTCATGTCGTCGATGAGATACTGCATCCGCGCATACAACCCGGAAATTTCCCGGGCATGATGATATACGATTTGTCCCGCCGGGTTCAAGCGTACGTATTTATTACTGCGGTCAAGCAGCTTGGTTCCCAGCGCCTGTTCCAGGGAACGGATATATTGGCTAACCGCCGGCTGCGTCATATGCAACATTTCGGCCGCTCGGGTAAAACTTTGCTTCTCCGCGACAGTAATAAATACCTCAAGAGCCGGATCCATTTTGCTTCCTCCTTATGATCAATCATCTCATTCATAATCAAATACTTATCATAATAATATACATGATTTATTTTACTTATTATTAAAGCGGATTTAAGCTAAATGGGCAAATCAACGGAGGTGAAATCACATGTCAACTTCCTTATTACCCTCTAAAACAGTCTTGCCGACAACGCCCGAAACCGCAAAAAAAACCGAGCTCCTGTTCGGAGGCATCGGCTTTACGCTTGTGATCGCCATGCTTGGCTTTGGACTTGCTCAACTACCCGGCTTCAACCGGATCGGACAGCTTGGTTGTTCGATCTTGCTAGCCGTCCTCTACCGGCAATTCGTCGGATACCCGGAATCCTTGCGTCCAGGCATCCGGTTTGCTTCCCAGCAGCTGCTCCGTTTAGCAATCGTTTTGTTTGGGCTGAAACTGAACCTGGACGTCGTGTTGCAACAGGGCCTGCCTCTTCTGGCTCGAGATGCCGTAACCATCGCCTTTAGCATGATCGCCACTCTGCTGATCGGCAAATGGCTAAAGGCGGATCTCTCCCTCTCCTTGCTGCTGGGGATCGGCACCGGGGTGTGCGGAGCGGCAGCGATCGCCGCCGTTTCACCGATTCTCAAAGCCAAGGAAGACGATACCGCCATCGGTGCAGGATTGGTGGCTTTCGTCGGCACGCTATTCTCCGTGGGATATACGCTGCTTCGACCGTTGCTTCCGATGTCCGAGCTTCAATATGGAGTTTGGAGCGGTGTCAGCCTGCACGAAATCGCCCATGTGGTGCTAGCCGCTGAGCCGGCCGGGCCAGACGCTCTGGCCGTCGCTATATTAGCCAAATTGGGCCGTGTATTTCTGCTCATTCCGCTTAGCTTCCTGCTGATGTATGGCATGAAGCGTACCGCTGGGACATTGTCGCTGAACCCAAGCGCAGCAAAACCGGCTGCCGGATTCGGACCTAAACCGAAGGCCGCCATCCCGTTCCCCTGGTTCTTGCTGGGTTTCATCTCGGCCAGCGTGATTGGCACCTATGCGTTGGGTACCTGGATCCCTGTGAAGGATGCTTTTCTTGGCGATATCTCCACTCTGACCGGATTTCTCCTGACGATGGCCATGGTGGGTCTGGGACTGAACGTCAACCTGCGCGAGCTCCGATCCAAAGCGCTTCGGCCTCTGATCGCGATGCTGATCACGTCATTACTGTTGTCAGTCGGGACCTGGATATCGCTTATACTTTAAATTTTCCGATCAGCGCCTGCAATTCCTCGGACAACTGACTGAGTCCTTCCATGGAAGCCATCATTTCCTGTACCCCGGCATATTGCTCCTCCGTATGCGCATATACCTCGCGCGAGCCGCCGGCCGTCTGCTGCGCCACCCGATCGATCGTGGTAATCGCTTGAACCACAGCCTCCGATTGGGAAGACAACTGCTCTACCTGACCGGCCACCCGGCCGATCCCGCCAGCCACCTGCTCGACGGCCTGCCGGATGCTGGTAAACACCTCGCCGGCCTGTTGGACGGTGGCAATACCGGAAGCAATCTCGTGCGACCCGGCTTGCGCCGCTTCGATCACCATCTCCATCTCACTACGCACCCCTTCGACCATCTCGGCCACGTCCGCCGCCGCTGCCCCCGCCTCCGCCGACAGCTTCCGCACCTCACCGGCGACTACGGCAAACCCTTTGCCGGCTTCCCCGGCTCGCGCGGCTTCTATCGAGGCGTTCAGCGACAGCATCTGCGTCTGTTTGGCGATGCCGGCAATCAGCTCGGCCGCTTCCGCGATTTGGCCGGAGCGGACGCCAAGGCGCTCGATGAACGCGCGCAGCTCGTCCATCTGCCGCCGAATCGTAGCCATTTGAGCCGCTGCCGAAGCAACGATCTCCTCGCCGGCCCGAGTTTCATTTACGGCAGCCGCCGATTGTTGACGGGCATCATCCGCCAGTTCGGCCATTTCCCGAGCTCCGGCAGCCACATTCGTCACTTGGGCCACGCCAAGCTCCACGCTTTGCACCTGCTCCTCGCTCCCGGCCGAGATTTGGCCCATAATTCCCGAAATCTCCCCGGAGGAGGCACGGAACTGCTCCGACTGGCTTCGCAACTGATCGGCAGAATCGGCGACTCGGCCAGCATGCCGTCCCAAATTGCCGATCATGTCCTGCCAACTGCGTCTCATGTGGTTAAATGCAGCCGCCAGTTCGCCAATTTCGTCGCGGTTTCTCACGACCGTCTCCGTAAGGGTCAAATTGCCTTCCGCTAGTTCACGCGCGCCACTCACCATCACCCGCATCGGTTTTACGATCTGCCGGGACAACATCACGCCGGTCAAGATCGCGAACAGGATGGCTACGGTACCGCACAGCGCCAGTATCCACATCGTCAACGTCGATTCCCTCTGGAACTCCCTTAATTTATCCTGGAGTTGGTTCTCCTGCAGCATCCGCAGTTCACCCGCCCCCTGAATCATCGTATCCGACGTCGGGATCGCCCACATCAGAGCTTCCGCTTTCGCCAAATCCGGCTTGCCCGATTGGACGTAATCCCGGACCTTCACCAGCAGTCGGGCAAACGTAGCGTTGGACTCCGACAACGAGGTAGCAACCGCCCCCTGCTCCTCACTCGCGGAAGCGCTTACGATTTCATCGATCAACGCGCTCAGCTGCTTATTTACCTCCGTCAGTGCTTGCTCCTTCTCAGGCGACGGCTCTACGATATACCCGAACAGGAGGCTGTTTTGACGCTGCGTCTCGATCTCCAACTTAGCCACTTGATCCAGAGCCGCCGTATTTTGCCGAAGCAATTCGGAATAGTTATGGTCCAGCCGGTTCAAGAATACGTAAGCGACTCCGGCAATGACTCCAACCAGCAGCGATACTGTAATAAAAGCCGCCGTCAGCTTCCGTCCCAGCGAGAACGCCAGCCTCCCGTTTCGATTCATAGGAGAATTCCCCTTATCCTTCATCCCTTGTCCCCCCTTGGTTTGCTTTAACGAACAAGGGCCGCCAGACTTGTCATCTGCGGCCTATGCTCCTTCTGTATATTCACTTGTATCATCTACCAAACCATGGTAGGAGGGGAATTCAAAATTCTCCTCTGTTCTATCAAAATTCTCATATTTATGGCTTACGCCGCCTCTTTCGCCTTCCCGGCCCGCATGAATATCTTGACGATCTCATTTAGCAGCAACGGAATCAGCGCCAGCAGGATGACGAGCCCCCAATCGGCCAAGCTGAGATTTTCCACCTTAAACGCCGCAGCCAGAAACGGGATGGAGATCGAAAGAAACTGCAGCAGCAATCCGGCAACGACCGCTCCGACGAGGATCAGGTTGGAGAACAAACCGATGGCAAAAATCGATTTGGTCGCACTGCGCTTGGCAAACGAATAAAACAACTGCGATGCCGCCAGCACGACGAACGCCATCGTCCGCGCATAGGTCATCACCTCTTCGGGAATATCCGCGGAGCGTAAACCATATCCATGCTCGCGAAGCCCCACGTAAAAAGCAACCAACGTCAGCGCCCCGATCAACAACCCGCCCAAGACCGCCTGCATGGCCGCCCCCCCGGCAAAGAAGCTCTCCTTCGGGTTGCGCGGTTTGCGTTTCATCACGTCCTTCTCGCCGGGGTCAACCCCCAGCGCAATCGCTGGAAGCGTGTCGGTGACCAGGTTAATCCAGAGAATCTGAGTCGCCAGGAGCGGCAGCGGCCAAAAGAACAAAATCGAAGCGAGGATCGCCACGATCTCGCCAAAATTGCAGGCCAGCAGGAACGTCACGGTCTTGCGGATATTGGCGTAGATGTTCCGCCCTTCCCGGATTGCCTGGACGATCGTCGTAAAATTGTCGTCCGTCAAAATCATATCGCTGGCGCCCTTCGATACGTCGGTGCCGGTAATCCCCATCGCCACGCCGATGTCCGCCGTCTTAAGCGAAGGCGCGTCATTGACGCCGTCCCCGGTCATGGAAACGATGTTGCCCTTCGCCTTGAAGGCTTTGACGATCTTCACCTTATGCTCCGGCGAGACGCGGGCGAATACGCGGATGTTGTTGATTTTCTCGGCAAACGCCTCGTCCGAAAGCTCGTCGATTTCCGCCCCGGTCATACTTTGCTCCAGGGAGCTGGCGATTTCCAGCTGTTTAGCGATCGCTACCGCGGTGTTCCGATGGTCGCCTGTAATCATGACCGGCGTAATCCCCGCCGCTTTCGCTTCGCGGATCGAGTCCTTCACCTCCGTCCGCGGCGGATCGATCATACCGACGAAGCCAAGGATCGTTAGATCCTGCTCCATTTCCTCCGGGGACAGGATACGGTCCGCATCCTTATAGGCGGCCCCCAGCACCCGGAGCGCATCGTCCGACATCGCCTCTGCCGCCTCTATGTAGCGCTGCTTCAGCTCCTCGGTCAACGGTACAGCCTTCCCGTTAACCACGGCGGAGTTCGATATTCGCAGCAGTTGATCGATCGCCCCTTTGGTATGAACCCGGTATCCCTCCCGTGTCTGGTTCAGCGTGGACATCAGCTTGCGGTCGGAATCGAACGGCTTCTCGGACACCCGCTTGTATTCGGCTTCCAGCGACTTCTTCGAAATATCCTGCTGCTCGCCGTAAGCGACTAGGGCGATCTCGGTTGGATCGCCGGTGCCCTGACCGTTCTCGTAGGTCGCATCGGAGCAAAGCACAAACGTCTTGATCATTTCGATCGGCGCCTCATCCCCCAGCGGCTGCGCGGTAAAATGCTTCACAACCGTCATTTTGTTCTGGGTCAGGGTCCCGGTCTTATCGGAACAGATAATGTTGACCGAACCAAGCGTCTCGACGGCCGGCAGCTTCTTGACGATCGCGTTGATGCGGGACATGCGGGTCACGCCAAGCGCCAATACGATGGCCACGATGGCCGGTAGCCCTTCCGGAATGGCCGCTACTGCAAGACTGATCGCGGTCAGGAACAGCTCAAACAGATCACGCCCTTGAATCAGACCGATCACGAAGATCACGACGCAAATTCCGATGGCGATATAGCCGAGCATTTTGCCGAGCTCTTCAAGCTTTTTTTGCAGCGGGGTCAACTCATGCGTGTCTTCGTCCAATATTTTGGCGATTTTGCCCATTTCGGTGTTCATGGCCGTTCCAACGACGACCCCTTCACCACGCCCGTAGGTCACGAGCGTCGACATGAACGCCATGTTGCTCTGGTCCCCAATTGGGGTCTGAGCTTCTTCGTGCAGGTCTTCGGCGTTTTTGTCTGAGGGCACGGACTCTCCGGTCAGCGCAGATTCCTCGATTTGCAGGTTAGCACTTTCAAACAGACGCAAGTCGGCCGGGATGAACCGCCCGGCATCCAAAATGACGATATCTCCGGGAACGATCTCTCCGGAATCAATCTCCTTCACCTCGCTATCGCGCCGCACCAGCGTTTTGGGGGTGGTCATTTGCTGAAGCGCCTCGATCGCTTTCTCCGCTTTCTGCTCCTGGATGACGCCGATGATCGCATTCAACAGGACAACGGCCAAAATGATGACGGCATCCATGTACTCCCCGACGATGAGCGTAACGACGGCGGCACCGAGCAGCACGTAAATCAGCATATCCTTGAGTTGGGCAAAAAACAGCGACCATAAGCTTGGTTTCGGCTTCCCTTTGATTTGGTTCGGCCCGTACTCTGACAGCCGCTTTCCGGCTTCTTCCGTGGAAAGTCCGGCAGCCCTATCCACTTGCAGCTCTTGCAGGACAGCTTCCCGGGTTTTGGTATGCCACATGCAGCAGCACCTCTTTACTCAAATTTGACAGTCAATGACTTACCATTATTGTAAACCACATCCACTAGAAATTATGAGAAAAAGTCAACTTCTCGCACCTCGATATCCCGCCACAAATTTGCCATAATATGAAGGATCCCGATTAAGCCATATCAAGATGAAAAAAAGCCCGGGCTATGCTACAATACTGAAATGTTAAACGGGAACGTTTAGAGGGATGTATTTCTAGGAGGGTATTAAATTTCATGTTAATCATAGGTATTGCCGGCGGCACCGGGTCCGGGAAAACGACGGTCGCCCGCTCGGTCATCAGTCAGCTGGACACGGATAAAGTCACGTTTATCTCGCAGGACAACTACTATAAAGACCAGTCGCAACTCAGCATGGCCGAACGGGAGAAGACGAACTACGACCATCCCTTTGCCTTCGACAACGAGCTAATGGTGGAACACCTTGCCCAACTCAAGAAAGGACAAGCCGCCTATGCGCCGGTGTATGATTTCACGATCCACACCCGTTCCGAGAAGACGGTCAAGCTACTGCCGAACAACATCATTATCGTAGAGGGATTGTTTGTCCTGTACGATGAGAAACTGCGAGAGATGCTCGACATCAAGGTGTTCGTGGATACCGATTCCGATGTACGTATCCTCCGTCGCGTGTTGCGTGACATGGAAGAACGGGGGCGCTCGATCCATTCCATCCATCAGCAGTACCTCGCAACGGTGAAGCCGATGCATGAAGCGTTTATTGAGCCGTCCAAAAAATACGCCGACCTCATTATCCCCGAAGGCGGGCATAACGAAATCGGCATTCAAATGCTGGCCATCCTGACGGAGAAGCATTTAACCGGCGGGTACAAGGTCTAGAAGGAGACGGGTGCTGCGCTGATGCGCGGGAAAGATGTGCGGAGGCATACGCTCGGCTGCGTCGCACGCCATGATGCGCTGAGCGGCGGTTCACCGACCCAACACCTCGTGCAGGCGCCCCTGCACGTGAAATTACTGCAAATATGCAGTAATTTATCTACCAAACTGCCTTTAGGCTCAAGATAACTGCAAAAATACAGTTATTTGGGCCAGAGTTGGCCCATATCAGGATATTCCAAAGAAATGTCTGCACTTTTGCAGGTATTTCCTTTTGTTTATCAAGTTTTCTCCGAAAAACCTGCACTTTTGCAGGTTTTTTGTTTTGTTGCCCCACGCAGCCTACTCCTACGATTTCACCTGCCGGTACCGGCTTTTGGCCAGGGCAAAGAAGATGAAATAAAGCCCAATCAGCAGCGGGAACAACAACCACGCGAAACCACGCCCCAACGCAAATGGGGTTTCGAACAGAAACGCCTGCCAAAACGAAATGCCCGTTTTCTCCCATAAACCCGGGGTGTAATATAAAGCCTTCGGATCGGTGAACGCTGTGGCATCCACCAGTCCCGTTGAGACCATCGCCGCAAAAATCGGGATATAGCAGCAGGCGAGCGAAAACCACATCCGGGACAAGCGCTGGTAGCGCCCCGCACGGGAATCGGCGTCCGAGAAAATATCATCGCCTGCCGCCTCGTCAACCTTGCGGAAATACTGCGACCCGGACGATTTGCTGCCGGCCACATGCTTCCAGCCGCTGTCCTCAAACAAGGCCAGATAGTCCTCGAAATCGGCCCGGCTTCTAAATTGACGGAAATCGATTTTGATCACCGCATCCTCCCGCTCGGTCCGTTCAAAGGTATAGGCGATCGACTTCCCCGCCAATGTGAATCCCCGTTTGGCCATCTCGTTCAGCCATTGCTCCTCTTTTTCAAAATCGATGAAAAATTTAAGTTGTTGCACACCATTGTCCCCCTTATTCCCAAGACATGATTTCCTTCGTGACGTTCCTCATATGGTTCATTCGCTCGTAATCCAGCCATAAAATCTCTCGGCCCTGACCCGTGATCGCGTATACCTTACGGCGGCTGTCCGCCGTGGCCACGGGCTCAATCCACTTCAGCTTCACCAGATTGTCGATTGCTCCATACAAGGTGCCGGCTGCCATCCGTACCTGCCCACGGCTGAGCTCCTCTACCTTCTGCATTATCAAGTAGCCATGCGCCGGTTCCGCCAACGCGAGCAAAATATAGTACACCGTTTCCGTTAAGGGCAAATGCTTGTTGTCCCTGCTCATCTGTTTCGTCCCTCCCTCTACGCACTCCCCAATATATCGTACAACTGCATAGTTACACTATATATAGTTCAACTGTATATTGCAATAAAAAAAATGCCCCGCCTGTCGTCAACTACTTCGGGCCGAGCGTCTCCGTTTCGTTGCTTGTCGCCCAAGAGCAACGAGGAACAGCAGCGGAAGGTAACCAAAGGTGAAGGCGCCGCCAACCAGCGAGATGACATGTTCCATTCGCTCAATACTCACGGGAGTCCGCAGCGAGAGCACCATTCCGATAATGACAAGTGTGGTCGTCCCTAATGCCCATTTCCTCGAGATCTTCAGCGTCTGGGTCAAGATACGCACGGCCGCCCAGATCGACATACAGCAGATGGGAAAGATAATAAGCAGCCAGTTGAAAATATAGATATAGTCAAAACGCTCCAGGAAAGCGAAACGGATGATTTTCGAGAGAATCAGCGTCGGCCAGAGGGTGTGCTTCAATTGCCGGATATTAAAATAGCTGAGAGTAGTCACAAGGATCGTCATGTAGAGCAGAGTAGTGTGAGCAACCGCGAGATGAGCCCATCTCTGCGCTTTGGTGTTATTTTTGATAAACGGATAATAGAACAAGAGGAACTCGGGCCCCAGATAGATGTAAACGGATTGGACCGCCGATTTAGCATAATCCCCCAGCTCATGGTTCCATAGGGGAAGGAAATTGAGCCAGTGGGCAATTTTCAGAGGGAAGTACAACGACGGCAGGACCAGACTGGGGATCACGACACAAAGCAGGCAGATCCCGGCGACGACGCGAAACCCTCCGGATACGATATACCCGGCCACCGCTAATAGGATGATCGAAATTTGCCAAAGCGGCGCATCGGGGAATACCCACACATGAATTATTTCCCCATAGGGACGGATTTGCCCTGTGCAGATCAAGACGCAATAGAAGAACAGGATCCCGGATAAACCGTTCCCTACGATGGGACCAAACAGTTGACGGTGAAGGGAGAAGATATCTCCACCTTCGGCCATCCGCATCAAACGGAATAACATCCAAATCAGCAAATGCATACATGCGCCGACAAACAGGAGGGATACCCAGGCATCCTGCTCCGCGCCATGTGCAATCTTTTCCTGAAAATTTAGCATGCCTATCCCCGTCTGGACACCATGAATGAGGAACCAGACGAGGTAACCCGAGACTTGGTTGCTTTCCTTGACGGTACCGCCCATCCGACTCCCCGCCTTCTTCTAATTTCCGATTCCCGATTCTTTCAGGGTGATTTGGGTATGAATTTCAA
This sequence comes from Paenibacillus rhizolycopersici, assembly GCF_014947195.2. Lineage (NCBI taxonomy): Bacteria > Bacillati > Bacillota > Bacilli > Caryophanales > Paenibacillaceae > Paenibacillus > Paenibacillus rhizolycopersici. The sequence goes on from NZ_JADCNN020000002.1 coordinate 353,278, forward strand.
AGCGCATATTCGTGTATTCCCTCTTGTAAAAAACCTCTTCATCCCACGATCGGCGATGAGCCCGGACGAAGTCACCGACGCCAACCGGGTCCACCCCCTTGTCCCGCAGCTTGTTCAGCAGTTTCACCGCACCTAAATCGATTTGCCGCTCCAGCATAGACACAATATTCCTGTATGCCTCCTGGTCCCGCATGTTAATGCCACTAGGTGGCTCCTTCAACATGCCAACCAGATGCAAGTCGATCATCAATTTGGATGCGTCGCCATCCCGGGACAATCGCATAACCGGCCTTCCCTTGGACACGTTAAAGGCCGCTGTACGATTTCCCGGCTCCGCCGAAACGGTGACCGGAAGAATCCCGCCCGTCCCCCGGCCTTTCAACATTTTGAGAAGCAGCGTCTCCTTGGCGCCAAGCACCAATTTGAGACGGTCATCATGAAAGATGCCGAGACCCGTAAGTTCGATTTTGCCATCCTGATTCTCGCTCAAGTAAGGGGCAAACGGATCTCTTCCCTCCCCATAATAATTGAACAGGAAGATCTGCAAGTTATTCAGCGGCACGTTATCGGAAATGACGTTCTGTTCGATCAAATAATAGGGCAGCGCCTCCCGGTGTTCGCCCTCCAGATTCCGGAATAACCGCTCCGGCGGTTGCTCCGATATAGCCACGATCATACTTGTACTGATCAGCGGATTCCGGCAAAAGGTGTGGATGAAATGGGCCACCCCTTGTTCCGCCATCCGCCGGTCAAACACCAGCAGCCGCAGTTTCCCCAAATGGATCGGATGGGGCGACTGCATGTTCATCTCACTGAGCAGTAGCTCCATATTCTCTCCTTTTCCCTGAAGGGGCATAATCTTGTCGCCACGCAAATGGTCCACGTACAATCCGACCGCCTGGTACTCCTCCTTGTCTCGGTTCACCCCAAGTACGGACAGAATTTTGATATTGTCCACGATCCGGGTTTGGCTGCAACCGGCCAGCAGCAACACCAGTGCAAGGAGACCCGAAACGACAGGCATTCGATACCGCAGCAGCCTATTCTGCATCGTTATTCTCCTTCCGGGAACGAGGACGGTAACGAAACGCCGACAAGGGGCGGAGGAATAAGCTGCGATGAGCCATGTACTGGTAGGAGGCCCGAATGACGCTGTCATCCAGATTCCCCTTCCGGAACGGATAAAGCGGTACGAAATATGGCATCCCCAGCGACTTGAGACGGATTAAATGGCCCATCAGCACAAGAAAACCTGTCGTGATGCCAAGCCCTCCCAAGAAAGCTGCCAATAAGACAAACGGGAAACGCAGCAGCCGAATCGTATTGGCCATCTTAAAAATCGGAGTTGTAAAAGACGCTAATGCGGAAAGGGCAACGATAATCAGCAAAATATTACTGGTCAATGCCGCTTGCACCGAAGCTTCGCCAATCACAATCCCGCCGACAATCCCGAGGGTTTGTCCGATCTTGGAGGGCAGGCGCGCTCCCGCTTCCCGGAGCAGATCGATCGTAATCTCCAGAAAGATGACCTCGACCACCGGCGGAAACGGCACATGAATACGTGACTCAATCAACGGACCCAGCATGCTTTCGGGGATTACCTCGTAATGAAATGTCATGACCGCCACGTAAATCGGGGTGGCAAAGATGGAGAACATCACGCTCAGCAAGCGAATAAAGCGAAAGAAAGATCCTAATACCCAAGGCAAGTAATAATCCTCCGGCGACACGAAAAACCCCAGAAAGTTGGCTGGGGCCGCCATTGCGTAAGGAGAACCGTTGGAAAAAACAGCGACCTGCCCGGAGGTAATCGCATACGCGATTCGGTCGATCCGTTCGGAAGACAAGAACAACGGAAACAACGTGTTCGAGTTATCCGCGAGGATCTCCTCCAGTTGGGAGGTATCGTATAACACCTCGAAATCAAAGTCTGTGAGACGTTGTTTCACCGCATGAACGTACTCCGGATTGGTGACGTCCTCCAGATATACGACGGCGATTTTCGTCTTCGAACGCGAACCGACCGTCAGCGTTTCAATGATCAACCCGGGGGTTGGAAGCTTCTGCCGTAAGAGATGCAGGTTCGTATCCAAGTTCTCCACGAATCCGGCCTTGGGTCCAACCACGCTGAACTCGTTCTCGGTATCGTTGTTCTGCCGCTGCCCCAATTGACCGTTATCCAGGTTCGCCAGGATATACGTACCTTCCGCCGAACTCATCCGGAGGAGCACGCACCCCTCCATGATTTTCGCGACGGCCTCCGGCTCCTGTTCCGTTTGGTTTACCTCGGCGAACGGCAGCAAGCCTCGTATATCATCCGGGCGTACGAGTTGATCTCGATGCTTCTGAATCGCCGGCAGCAGGAAATGCGTGACTTTCTCCGCCGACACCAAGGAGCGAAAATAGGCGATTCGAATCAACCCTTCATCGTCCTCAAAGGGAGAGAATTCATGAAAATCGCTGGATTTTTGAGCCAAGGTCAGGGTTAACCGACCTGCGTGTTGCCGCCCCTTTTCGCCGGAAAGGTCCACAAACATCTTCCTCGATTTCAATGATTTTCCTATAAGGTGCCGCGGCGTGTCGGGTTTTATGCAAAAAACCGGCACCCTATTCGGGTGCCGGTTACGTTAATTAGCGGCTGATCGGTACGTATCCGACAATAAAGCCAGGTTCAGCATCCCTGTGGAAGGAAACACTCGATGGGCGTTACCCAAGGTCCCGGGGTCGCCGATGCCAATGGCCACCATATTGGCGCCGCGGATCGCGTCCACGCCGGAGGATGCATCCTCGATGCCGAGGCAATTTCTCGGTGGAACGCCAAGCGCTTCGGCCGCCCGCAGGAAAATTTCCGGATCGGGTTTGCCCCGTTCCAGCATGCCAGCATCCACGATCTCGTCGAAGTAGCCGGTAATCCCCAGCGAAACCAGGATGGCCGGGGCGTTACGGCTTGCTGAAGCGACAGCCATGCGGATCCCGCGAGCCTTCAGCCCTTCCAGCAGCTCCCCGATACCCGGCAGCAGATGCTCCGGACGGATGCGGCGGATCAACTCCCGGTATCGTTCGTTCTTGCGCTGCATGAACCGTTCTTTTTCGGCTTCCGAATAGCGGCGGTCCGAACGTTGCAGCAGTAATTCGAGCGAGGTTCGGCGGTCGACACCTTTCAGGTTTTCGTTATACGCCTTATCGAAGGGGATACCGAGTTCGTTCGCCAACTCCAGCCAGGCCTCGTAATGGAATTCGGCCGTATCGGTCAAGACACCGTCCAAATCGAAGATGACGGCCTCCAGGGCCCGGTTCGGCAGGGTAACTTCTCCTTCGATTTCGACTCGGTTGCCCAAATGGCGGATGGTAAGCGGTTCGCCTTCCACCAGCCGGTAGATGGTGTGATCCTTCGTGACCTGAACGGACAGCATGCTGCCCGCAAACCGCAAATTAAACGCATAGCTCGTCCATTGGGCAGGGATATCCGGCGCGAATTGCAGTTCTCCATCCACCTGCCGCATTCCGGCGAACCCGTCGACGATCATCAACCGGCTGCCGGCCATCGAGGCGGTATGAATCCCGTCTTTGACGTTGAGGTGGTAATCGTCCAGATCGACCCGGGCCGTTTGCTGGAAGAAGCCGTAAGCTTTGTCCATATAGCCAAGTTCGGCGCCGACGATCCCGTGAATGCAGGTGGACAGGGAGGAATCATGCGTCGTCAGCGGCTCGTAGTAGTTATAGTTCCGCTGCTTCTCCCACGTCGCAAACCGCGGGCTTTGCGTATACATCGCCATGACCAAGTCGGCTTGCTTCAGTACCTGATGGCGGTTGATCCGCAAGCTATGATAATGCATCATCAGCGGGTAGTTCTCTTCGGGCGTCGCCGTGAAGTCCCATACCGGCTTGTTCAAGAAGGAATCGTCCTGGCCGATCAGCCCGTTCTGCCGATGAATGTAAATGCCGGCCGCCGCTTCGCTCCACCGGGCAACCTCCTCCTCGCTAATCCCCATGGCGGCGACAAGCTCCGCCCAGCGTTCCGGACGCTCCTCCCGCAAAGCAGCCGCAACCTGCGCCGCATACTCGAGCTGGTCCTTGATCATCAGGTTCGTGTAGGCATTGTTATCGACGACGGTCGTGTATTCGTCCGGCCCGGTCACGCCGGTAAAGCAGAAGCCGCGGCCTTCGATCCACGCCCCCGCGCCGGCGAAATAACGCGACGTTTCGAACAGGATTTCCGCCCCCTCCTCATACAAAAAGGGCTTGTCTCCCGTTGCTTCCACGTACTTCTTCAACGCGTAGCAAATGTCCGCATTGATATGGATTTGGGCCGTGCTGGCGGACGGATACGCCGAGGTTTCCTCCCCGCCGATCGTTCGCCAGGCGTAAAGCGCCCCGACCTCGCCCATTTCCCGTGCCCGTTCCCTGGCCTTCGGGAGAATGTAATGCCGGAATTTTAGTAACTGCTTGGCGATGTCCGGTTGAACGTACAGAAAATAAGGGAGCATATAGGTTTCGGTATCCCAGAAATAATGGCCATCATAGCCTTCCCCCGTGATTCCTTTCGCCCCGATGTTGGTCCGGCCGTCCCGGCCGACAGACTGCAGCAGATGATAGGCGTTAAAGCGCAACGCCTGCTGCAGCTCGGCATCCCCTTGCACCAAGATGTCCGCAGACTTCCAGTATTCGTCCAGAAAGGCCTGCTGCGCGGCCGCCAACTCGGCATAGCCCGCCGTAAGAGCGGCTTCCAGCTCATCCGTGGCCAGCTGCAGCAGCTTCTCCTCCGGGTTATCCCTAGAGGTATAATACGCGATGAATTTATCGAGGACAACGGTGCCGTTCTCCTCCGCCTGCACGCGAAAACGCTTCTCGATCCACTGGTCCCCCGCAGCCGTTTCCAACTCGTAAGCGTGGCTGAGGGCGTGTTCGACGCCGCAGAGCAGAGCGAAATTCGTCATGCTCGTCGATTGGAGCAAAGCGCCGAACGTCCGATGCTCATACGCTTCCTTCGTTTGCAGCACTTGCCCGTTGAAGGCGGAACCCGCTCGCGGGTCGCCTCCCCCAGCCTGATTCGCCACTCGCCCATCGACCGACGACGCGAGCAGGATCTCCCCCGAGAAATTCAACGGCGTCACTTCATACCGGATCGCGGCCAAATGCTTGCGGGCAAACGAGGCAAACCGCTCGATTCGAATCCGCAGTTTTTTGCCCGTTGCCGTCTCCCAGACCTGAGTCCGGATGACCGTCCCTTTCCGCATGTCCAGCCTACGGCTGTATTCACCGATCCGCTCGGAAAACAAATTGAATTTCTCGCCGTCCACGTACAGCTCGACAAGTTTGCCGTCCGTGACGTTCAACATCGTTTGGTGCACCCGGGGATGGCCGTAATGACGCGCCTTCGGGTATGCGATCGGGGAAGAGTCGTAAAACCCGTTCAAATAGGTGCCGTGCAGCGACGTTCCCGGTGGGCCGTCATATCCCTCCTCAAAGTTGCCGCGAATCCCGATATACCCGTTGCCGACGGCAAACACCGTCTCATCCCGCTGATTCGTCTCCGTATCGAACGACGATTCCGTTACCGTCCAGGGTTCGAATGGATAGATGATCTGACCTGACCGCATGTGCTTCTCTCCTCTCTTCTCCCGCTTCCGAGACGGGTTCTTGTTCTCAAGGCTAGGACAAAATCGCTCCGCTTTGCACCAGCGTCTCCTGAAGAGCCCGGACGTCCACGTCCGCCGGCGAAATGTCCCTTGCCGCCGCCATCGCCGCGGCCGTGCCTGCGGCTTGCCCAGTCGCCATACAGCTCGGCGTCAGCCGGGTCGTTGCCAATGCTTCATGCGTCGTGGAGATACAGCGGCCCGCGATCAGGAGATTATTGATGTCCAGCGGTAGCAAGCAACGATAAGGAATGTCGTAGGCACCGTCACCGTTGATCCAGGCCGCTTGGACAGCTTTGCCCGACGGATCGTGAATGTCGATCGGATAACCGCTACGGGCGATCACGTCCTCGAAGCGGCGGCCTTGCACCACGTCCTCCATCGCCAGCGCATAGCGCCCGACGATCCGGCGCGTCTCCCGGACTCCGATCTGCGTGCCCACCTGAGTGATTTCTGCTCTGGCGAAGCCCGGAAGACAACGTTTCATGAAGTCTGCGATCATCAGCACTTGCTGGCGTCCCAGCTCCTCAGCTTCGGTCAGTTGCTCTACGTCGGTCCCGTCCAGCCCTTGCACGCGGACCATATTCACGACGATCTCGTCCTCGCCCGGCCCGGTGAAGAACAGCACCTGATCGCGGTTGATGGGCAGGCGGGCTTCCTTCCAGTGCTTATAAAAGCCCTGCACCGCCGTCAAGGGAAGCCCCACCAGTTCATCGAACGGCGTCTTGCGGTAGAATTCGTCCGGATGTTCGATCATGTACTGCTTGACGACCTGTAGATCGACGCCCTTCATGCGGAACTTCATCGTCATCGGCTGGGTTTTGCCGTCCGATTCCCGGCCCTGCCGGACGGGAGCGCCAGCGAAGTACGCCAGGTCGGCGTCGCCCGTCGTATCGACGAACTGCTTGGCCCGCAGTTCCACCGGCCCGGACTTGGTGGCCAGCTTGACGGCCCGGACCGCTCCGGCTTCGGTCACAGCTTCATGCATGAAGCTGTGGGCAAGGACTTTCACCCCGGCTTCCCGCAGCATCTCCAAAGCAAGCAGTTTGTACATTTCCGGATGGTAAGGCGTCACTGTGTGTACGAACCCGCAGGTGTCGCGAACATGGCCCGGCGAGGCCCCTTTCGCCGTCAACCGCCCGACGATTTCCTGGGCGATACCAGCGATCACCTGTTTGCCCTCCGTTGTATGGAACGTCATCCACGGATACACGAGAGCAATGGTGGACATGCCGCCGAGAAATCCGTATCGCTCGACCAACACCGTCCGTACGCCCTGTCGCCCCGCCGCAAGAGCGGCGTTGATGCCCGCAGGCCCGCCGCCGACCACGACGACATCAGCTTCCAAAATATGATGCATAAGTTTCACCCTTTCTTGGACTGTCTTGTAAATCATCTGAATTCAGCCTTTGACCGCCGAACTGGCGATCCCCTCCACAAACCAGCGTTGAAAGAACGCCACCAGGAGGATCAGCGGCAGCAAAGCTGATACCGAAGCCGCCATAATCGCGGTATAGTTGGTCGTATTTTCGTCCACGAAGTTCGTAAGCGCCAACGGCAACGTATATAGCTCGTTTGTTCTCAAGAAAATAAGTGGCCCCTCGTATTCATTCCAGTGCCAGGTGAAGCTGAGGATTAGCAGGGAGACCAATGCCGGCTTGGTCAGCGGCAGGGACACTTGCCAGAAGGTACGGAACACGCCGGCGCCGTCCACCTTAGCCGCTTCGAGAATTTCGTTCGGCAGGGTGCTGAAGAACTGGCGCATGATAAACGTGCCAAGCACGGAGAACATGCCGGGCAAAATAATCGCCCAATGGCTATCAACCAGATGCAGCTTGTCGAACAAGATGAATCGCGGCACGAGCAAAATTTGCGTCGGGATGATCATCGTCGACAGATAGAGAAGGAACATCACTTCTTTCCCCCTGAAATCCAGCTTGGCGAAGGCGAAGCCGGCCAGAGCGCTGGTCGCGATCGTACCGAGCACGCTGATGGCCGTTATTTTGATCGAGTTCCAATAATACAAGGCAAACGGGTATTTCCCGGCCCAGACTTCGATATAACTGTCGAAATGGAACGTGTTCGGAATCCAGTCGATCGGCGTCTGGAACATTTGCGACTGCAGCTTGAACGACGACGAAGTCATCCATAAGAACGGCAGAATCATGCAGACCGCCAGCGCGGCGAACACGATCGTGAGAATCCACTTCATAAGCTTGCGTTGTAATGTCATTTCTTTCGTCTCCTCCTGTTTAGAACTCATCCTGCCATTTCTTTTGTCCCTTCCACTGCACCAGCGTAATCAACAGGATGATCAGGAAGAGCGCCCAAGACACCGTTGCCGCATAGCCGACCTTATAATACTGGAAGGCCTGAATGTAGATGTAGTACGACAACACCATCGTGGAGTTAAGCGGCCCGCCCTTAGTCATGACGGATACGGCAGCAAACACCTGGAAGGTGGAAATGATCAGGGTAATGGCGATCATGAAGCTGGTCGGTTTCAACCGCGGGATCGTGATGCTGAAAAATTGTCTCAGCTTGGAAGCCCCGTCTACCTCGGCCGCTTCGTACAAATCTTTCGGAATCCCTTGAATCCCGGCCATGTATAACACCATCGTGTAGCCGGTGTAGGTCCAGGCCACCATGATGATAATCGCAGGCAGCGCCCAATGCTGACTGGCTAGCCAGCCCGGGACATTATCGACGCCGAGCCCCCGCAGAAACTGGTTGATCGGGCCCTCCGACGAGTTATACATGACGCTCCACACGACGGATATCGCCACAATGCTGCTCACGTACGGAAGGAAAAACAGCACGCGCAGAAAATTTTTCAAATAGACGAACGAATTCAAAAAGACCGCCACGATCAAGCCAACAAGCATCGCCGCCGGAACGGTGACCCCGGTGAAGATGACGTTATTTTTCAGCGACTGCCAGAAATAATCATCCTGAAACAGCTGCTTGAAATTGTCCAGCCCAATCCAATCGATCCCTTCGTACCCGCGTAAATAATCCCAGTCCATGAACACCATGGCCAAGCTGATCAAAAGCGGAAACAGGATGAAGACGAAAACGCCCAAAAAATTCGGCAGAATGAACAAATACCCCGCCAGATTATCTTTGTAACGGTTTTTGCGGATTCCGTTTTTCACGGTAGGTTCAGCTCCCTTCTCTCATATCCGTATCTTAAGAAATATTGCCATCGCCCGGAATGGACAGGACTTGGCGCTTTCCGTCCGATTCCTTCCGTGAGGAAATGCCCGGAGGTTGTCAAGAATTCTCCCCTTTTATACAAAAAGAAAAAGGCAAGGAGCCCGGTTCAGGTTCCTTGCCTTGCTTTGCGTTGTGTTCTCTTGCCTTGTCCCGTGAATTATTTGCTCTCGGATTGGATCACCTTGTCGGCGCGCTCTTGCATAGCCGCGAGCGTATCGTCCACCGATTGTTGATCCATGAAATATTTCTCGGCTTCTTCCTTGGAAATCGTGGTGATCTGCGGGAACGCCGTTGCTTTCTCGCGAACCGCAAAGGTGTAATCCGCCTTCAGCACGTTACCGAGCGATTCCTGGTCGATGACGTCCTGCTTGTCGCCTACGATCAATTGGGTCACTTGGTCGAAATCGGCGGTCTTGTTCGTCGGGATGCGTCCGCCCGGAATCATGTCCATGTTGCCCTCCTGCAGGTACCAGGACATGAATTGGAAAGCTTCTTCCTTATGGGCGCTGTTGTTGTTGATGGACATGAAGTCGTTCATGCCGCCGTTGTTGACGTTTGTGCCTTTTTCGTATTGCGGCGCCGGAGCGAACGCCACGGCGAAGTCGCGCGGCCACGTGTCGGTATCCTTCAAGCTTCTCATCATCCAAGCTCCGCCGTAAACCATCGCCGCCTTGCCGGTCAGCAGCTCGTTCGCCGGATCCAGCTTATTGGCGATGCCTTCGCCCCAGCCGACCATGGCACCTTCGTCATACAGCTTCTTCTGGATTTCCAGGCCTTTCTTCATGGCCGGGTTGTTAAAGTTGGACAAGCCTTCCGCGGTATAGAAAGAATCCTTCGGCTGGCTGGATACCAGCGTAAACTTGCCGACCAGCAGATCCGCGCCCGGCGTGACGAACGCGCCCTTGCGGTCGCCCTTGTTTAGCTTGAGCGCCAAATCGGCGAATTCGTCCCAGGTCCAATCCGTCGGCACGGGCTGGCCGATTTCATCCAAAGCGGCTTTGTTCAGCACGACGAAGTCGATATTTTTATAACCCGGCAGGTAGTGGATTTGATCGTTGAACTTCAGCAGATTTTCGCTGCCGATCACTCCGTCCACATCAAAGCCCTGCGCGCTGATCATCTCGTCCAGTGGCGCCGTCATGCCGGAATTTTCACGGCGGAACAAGTTGTTCTCCCCGTAGCTGAAGAAGATGTCGGGCGCGTCGCTTTGCATCATGAGCGCCGTATCCAGCTTCGTGTTGCCGGCGTCGTCGTTGATGTAACGCACGTATTTCACTTGAACGTCGGGATGGGCCGCGTTCCATTTGTCGACCACCGTTTGCGGACCGTTCTCCTCCGGAACCGCCCCCCAAATCGTCAGGTTAACGACGTCGCTGCCGCCGTTGCTGCCTGCGCCAGCCGCGTCTTTGTTCCCGTTCTCATTGCCGTTCGAGCATCCGGTAACCACAATCGTAGCCGCCAGCGCCATGGACAATATGCCTTTGAACCATTGCTTCATTCCTAAGTCCCCCCAGATAGTAGATTGTTTCTCTTGCTATGAATAACGTAACAGAGCCCGTCCAGGGAGAACATGGCCTAATCCTCAGTAAAACAGGGTAATTCTTGCCGAATCTATTTCCCTAAATACAACCTGCGGAATTCGAGGGGATATACCCCCTCCATGCGCTTGAACTGTTTGCTGAAATAATTGGAATCCCCGTATCCGACCATCTCGGAAATTTCATAAATTTTATACGTTTGGTCCTTGAGAAGCTCACGGGCGCGGTCCATTCGGATCCGGGTGAGATGATCCATGATCGTTTGTCCGGTTTCTTTCTTGAACAGGATGCTCAGGTAATTCTCCGTGAAACCTACGGCTTTAGCCAGCTCCGACACCTTCAGCGGCTGGTTGAACTGCTTGCCGATCATCTCCAGCACGACCTGGATCTCCGGGCGGACCTGTTGATGGGACAATGACTTAACATACTCCAGGAACACGGGCAGCCAGCCCCTGCACCACAAGTAGATGTCCTCCAACGTCTCCAGGCTGCGCACGGCATGATACGGATACATTTCATCGTGCAGCGGCGCTGAATACAAATCCCCGCCGAGCCGGCGCGCGAAGCCGTCCATCAAATGGATCCAGTGCACCCAATTCTCCCGCTCCACGTCCGGGAGTAGTTTGGGACCGGCGAGGACGGTGCGGTACCCTCCGTCCAGGTAAGCCAGCAACGCCGCCTCGTCGCGGATGTCCAGCAACTTTTCCCACTGCTCCTGAAGCCATGGGGCCGGAATCTCGTCCGGTTCGGCATAACTGATGCGGTCAAAATACACCAGAGCCTCCGGCCCGGCGTAAAAGCGAAAGGCAAGGGCCTTCTCCGCTTGGTCGTAGGCGTGGTGCAGGTCCAGAATATCCTCGAACGGACCGGATACCCCCACGCTGACCGATAGCTTGAGGAAGGTGGCGACGGCATCTTGCATATCCCGAATCATCGCTTCCTGATAGCGGTCGGTCAAGATGGTGAACAGGCCGCCGCCCATGTCGAGCAGCTCGCCGTCGGAATATTTTTTGAATACCTCGCCAAGGACGTTGGCGACGGTGTAATGCAGCAAATGCTCGCTGCGAAAGTTGTTTTGCTCTAGCACCTCCGGATACCGGTCCAGCCGGAGGTTGATTACGAAAATGGGCGGCGCGTAAGCGCGTAGGCCGAATTCCTGCATCATTTCCTCCACCTCGGCGCGCGTACCCTGCCGTTTGACCAGGAGTTCTCTCAGCCGCTTCTCCTTGGCTTCCTTGCCATATCTGCTGACCTTGACTTGCAGCCGCGAAGCCTCCAGCGACTTCTCCGCTTCCTGGTGGATCGTCTCTTTCATGGAGTTTAGCTTCTGCAGCAGCTCCGAAGGCTCCATCGTCAGCTTGAGGATATAATCGGCTGCTCCGAGCCGCAGCGCTTTCTGGACGTATTCGAAATCGTTGTGGTTCGAGAGGATCAAGCATCTCGTTTGCGGCGAAAGCCTGCGGATTTCCTCCATCAGCTGCAGCCCGTCGCAGCCGGGCATGCGGATGTCCGTCAGGACGATGTCGCAGGGGGTACCCTGCAGCAACCGCAGCGCTTCCTCGCCGTTGGCCGCTTCCCCAATCAATTCAAAGCCGTTCTCTTCCCAAGGGATGATCGTCTTCAATCCAATTCGCACGAGGATTTCATCGTCAACAATCAATACTCTGATCATGAATCGTTCTCCTTTCGTTCGGCCGTCAATGGGAAAGAGCCCCCGTCCGTAAGGGACGGACGTTCCAACCGCGGAAGAAGGATCTTCACGACGGTTCCTTCTCCGATGACGCTGCTCATCCGCAAGCCGAAATCCCGCCCAAAATGCAGTTTGATGCGTTCGTTCACGTTATGGATGCCGATGCCGCTATACCGGGCATGGTCCTGATTCAGTTGGCCGGACAGTTCCTTCAGTTTCGTCTCGGCGATGCCCACCCCGTCGTCGGAAACGGTCAACACCAGCCCTTGCTCTGTCTCTTCGCCTTGAATTCCGACGGTTAGCGGCGTTCGCCCGCCGTGAACGATGGCATTTTCAACGATTGGCTGCAGGGTGAATTTCAGGATCGCGTTGAGCCTTAACACGTCCGGCACATCAACCTTGAACCGGATATTTTCATGAAAACGAATTTTCTGCAGGTCAAGGTACACTTTCAGATGCGTTAGTTCCTCCTCCAAGGTGACAACCTCCTGCTGCGTTCTCATCGTATACTCCAGCAGCCGGCCCAAGTTGGTGATCATCCTGCTGACATGGTCCGCACCGGACAAAGTAGCCATCCACTTGATGGAATTCAGTGTGTTGAACAGGAAATGCGGGTTGATCTGCGCCTGCAGCGCCTGGAACCGCGCCTCCTCCTTGCGCTGCTGCTCCTTGGACAATCGCGCGATCAGCTGCTGCAGCCGCTTCAACATACGGTTGTAGTGCTTGCCGACGATGGCAATCTCGTCGTCCCCGCGCACTTCCACGTAGGCCTGCAAATCCCCATCGCCCAGCCGGTTCATCGAGCGGACCAATTGTTGCAGCGGCTTCGTGAATCGAATCATGAAATAGATGAACACGATCGAAAACAGAAAGGAAACGCCGATCAGCCATAGGATCGATTGATCGCGCAGCCCTCCGAGCTCTTGCCAAAACAGCTTCTCCGGAACGAGCTGAACCACGCGCCAACCCAGCCGGGGGATTTCCCGGCTGGTAACGGAATAATCCCCGATCGAATCATTCGTACCCGCGTCCGGTTGCTCGTCGGCCCCCTGAATTTTCTGCAGCAGCCGTGCCGTTTGCTCCGCGTTCAAAGGTGAGGCACCACCAAGCAGGTTGCCCTGTCCGTCGATCAGCAGAAAGCTGCCGCCCCCCTTCGGCTGCGTGCCGAAAAAGACGGAGCCGGGAATGCCGATCATGAGCAAGTCCGCGCCTTCCCGCTGACTGCCCCCGATCCACCGGCTTAATGTGAAATAAGGCTCGTCCACTCCGGTGAGCTTCCCGATTTCCCCGGCATACGGATATTGCCAGACCGGCCAACCTTTTCGCGCGATCGCCGCCTCTGTCCAGGACTCCTTCTTCAAGGCTTCGAACAGCGCCTTCTCCTTGCTGCGGTTATTGGGCCCGGAGGCCGTTGAATGCACGTAGCCTCGGTCGTCGATTACCGCAATGATCGCATCGCTGCCCAGCAGAATGTCGCGGATATTGACCAGCTTCTGTTGAATGTTGTTATAGCGACGCAGTGATAAATAGCTCGTCTCCCAATCGTCGTCAGACTCCAAGAATTCAATGAATTCCGGATCGTTCATGATCAGGTTCGAAGCCTTTAGCACGCGTTCGGTCAGATCGTCCATATTGCCGACCACTTGGCGATGCGCTTCCTCGTTGCCGCGACGGGCCTCGTCCATCACGACTTTGCCCGAAGACATATAGTAGTTGTAAAAAATCGTCCCGATCGGAATCACGATGCAAACAAAAAAAGAGACCAAGATTTTCCCCCGAATCGAACGGGGAAGAACATTTAGTCTTTTCATATTAGAAATGACCTTCTTTATTCATGGGTTTATGAATCTACGATAGCATATCGAATGCCTTTGAAAAGGGTGAATAGTTGACATCTTCCTGCTATTTCTTTGTTATATGCCCTCGTATTGTAGCATAGCCTAACGGCGTTTCCCTAACCGCCTCCATTTTAGTAAGCCTCCCTGCATAAATATGCAAAATAGCGCGTCCAACGGTTTGATGGATGAAGCGATTCGCAGTATGATAAATCATGTTGAGAACGGATACAAGGAGGGTGGAAAGAAACGGCTAACTTTTCTGGGAGAGGACGGGATGCCCGATGCGGGGAAAAACCTTGCTGCTTGGCCACATCAAGTCGCATATACCGCTGTACTTGACAGCAGTGTTGTGCCTGACGGCCGCCAATGTGACGTATTCGTATTTTCCGAAGGTACTGGGGGATTTCACGGACCACCTCCAGCAAAGCGGGCTGACGAGAGGTGGAGTAGGCCGGTACGCGCTGACTCTGGCTGCCATCGCCGTCGTCTACGGCCTATGCTTCGGAATCGGGCAGTACATCAACCATCGCCTGGGCCGGATGTTTGAATTTCGTGCCCGGAGCCAGCTGTTCCGGCATTTTACTCAATTAAGCGAAGCGTTCTTCTCGAAACACGGGATCGGCAAGCTGCTCAGCTACGTGATGAATGACGTCACCGGCGTGAGGGAGTCGATCGCCAACGGGTTGAACCAAATGACCAATGCGTCGGTGTTGTTGATCTCCGTCATTACGATGATGACGGTCAGCGATATTCCGGCGCTTTTGATCGTGGTTTGCGTCTTGCCGCTGCTCGCCATTCCGTTTATCGTAATCGGGTTCGGCCCTAAAATCCGCGACAACTCGCGGCAAGTGCAGGAGTCGTTGGCGGCAATGACCGAAGCGGCGGAAGAGCAGTTTGAGGGAATCAAAGTGACGAAAAGCTTCGCGATCGAAGAAATCGCCCGCGAAAGGTTTGGGCAAACGGTCGACCGCATCCTGGGCAGCCAGTTGTCGCTGGTGCGTATGAGCTCGCTGTTCCAGGTGCTGCTGCCGTTTACCGGTGCAATATCGATGGCCGTGGCCATCGCCTACGGCGGCCTGCTCGTCGCGCGCGGCGAGCTGTCGCTCGGCAATTTCGTTGCCTTAACGTTGTACTTGCGGATGATCATGAACCCGCTTCGGCTGATCGGCAACGTCATCAACTTCATGCAGCGCTCGCGAGCTTCGCTGGATCGGCTGAACCGGCTGCTGTCCGTGAAGCCGGACATCCGCGACGAAGACGGGGCCCTGGCGATGCCGGAAGATCTGCAAAGTCTTTGCATCGACATCCGCGGATTGACGTTCACCTATCCGGACGCCGTACGCGAGTCGTTGCGGGACATCCGTCTCCGGTTGCAGCCCGGAGAAACGCTGGGCGTCGTAGGTCGGACCGGCAGCGGGAAAACCACGCTCGTCAAGCTGTTGCTGCGGGTATACGATCCGCCTCGCGGCACGGTCTTCATCGGCGGCCGCGACATCCGATGCCTCACGCTGGAGAGTCTGCGCACCCGCATCGCTTATGTACCACAGGACGGCTTCCTGTTCAGCACAACGCTTCGCGACAACATCGCCTTCTTCGACCGGACGTCAGAGCTGGGCCAAGTCGAGGAGGCCGCTAGGTTGGCCGATCTCTATGACAACGTCGCCGGCTTCCCGAAACGGTTCGACACCGAGCTCGGCGAACGCGGCCTGACGTTGTCCGGCGGCCAGCGCCAGCGGACCAGCCTGGCCCGAGGGCTCATTAAGGACGCTCCGATTCTGCTGCTGGACGACAGCGTTAGTGCGGTCGACGCCGTGACGGAGACGCGAATCCTATCGCGTTTGCGCGAGGCCCGAAAGGGGAAGACCACCCTGATCATCGCCCACCGCATCAGCGCCGTCAAACATGCCGACCGCATTCTCGTATTGGAGGGCGGGCGGATCGCCGAAGAAGGAACACACGAGCAGTTGCTTCAAGCCGGGGGCTTGTACGCGAGAATGCATCACCTCCAGGAAGGAGGCGATAGCGATGCCGTCTAAACCGGAAACCGCGGATAGCCGCAAAAAGTACGAGGTTACCCCAGAGCAGCGGCGGAAGGCATTTACGGCTTTGCTCGGTTATGCGAAACCGCATCGAAAAGCTTTTCTCGCCGTATTCGGCTTTGCCTTCCTGGCGATTTCCGCCGACTTGCTGCAGCCGTTCCTGATCAAATATGCCATCGATGAGAAGGTGCTATTTGGCGCCCACGGCCCAAGCATCCTGCTTGGCCTGGCCCTGGCCTACCTCCTGCTTGAGGCGGTCAGCGGCGTCTTCTCCTATTGGCAAGCCAATCTGCTGCAACGGGCCGGGCAAAGCATTGTCGCCTTGCTGCGCAAGGACCTGTTTAAGCAGATTACGAGGCAGTCGATGTCCTTCTTCGACCGCAACTCGGCCGGCGGTCTTGTTACGAATGAATCGAGTGACACGGAAACGATCAACCAGTTCTTCACCCAAGTGCTGCTGAGCTTGGTGCGCGACGGATTATCGCTCATCCTGGTTGTCGTATTCATGTTCGCGCTGGACGTCCAGTTGGCTTTATATTGTTTGGTTCTCTTTCCGATCATTACCGTGATTGCCATCGCCTTTCGCAAGTATTTGCGCACCAGCTACCAGCGGGCCCGCTCCTTGCTGTCCCGGCTCATCGCATTTACCGCCGAGAATCTGAGCGGCATGAGCCTGATTCAATCGTTCCATCAAGAGGGGGAGCAGTCTTCCCGCTTCAGGGAGCGGAACACCGCGTATCTGCGGGCCAATCTGCGGGAAGTGCGGGCGACGGTGCTGTTCAACCGCTCTTTCGATATTCTCGGCAATTTATCGGTGGCCTTCGTGGTCTGGATCGGCGGCTTCGCGGTGCTGGGTCACCGCATCGAGTTCGGTGTGCTGTACGCCTTCATCAGCTACATCCGCCAGTTCTTCCAGCCGATCAACCAAATCACCCAGCAGTGGAACACGCTGCAATCGACGATCGTGTCGGTGGACCGGCTGTGGCGGATCTTCGCCGCCGAACCGGAAGTCCAGGACCCTGCGCCGGAGAGGGCCAAGAAGTTGCCAACCCGGACCGTGCGCGGGCGGATCGATTTCAATCACATCCGCTTCTCGTACACGGACGGACAGGAGGTGCTGCACAACCTCGACCTCCACGTACGGGAAGGCGAGTTCATCGGCATCGTCGGCACGACCGGCGCAGGCAAGAGCTCCCTGGTGAACCTGCTGACGCGGTTCTATGACGTGGACGAGGGCAGCGTCGAAATCGACGGCACGGACATCCGTCGCCTGCCGCAAGCCTCGCTGCATCGCATCGTCGGACTGGTACAGCAGGACCCGTTCCTGTTCGCCGGGTCGATCATCGACAACGTCCGCCTCTTCCGCGAAGACATCCCCCGCGAAGAGGTGATCCGAGCCTGTCGGCGCATCGGTGCCGATGCCATGATCGCGCGGCTGAAGGACGGCTACGACACCCGGCTGTCCAACCGGGGCAGCGGGCTGTCCGCCGGGGAGCGCCAGCTGATCTCCTTCGCGCGGATCCTGGCCTTCCGGCCGAACATTCTCATTCTCGACGAGGCGACGGCCAACCTGGATTCGCAGACGGAGCAGCTGATCCAGAACGCGCTGAACGTGGTGTCCGCCGGACGGACGACGCTGGTCATCGCGCACCGGCTGTCCACCGTCCAGCATGCCGACCGCATTCTCGTCATCCAGGACGGCCGCATTGCGGAGCAAGGCACGCATGAAGCGCTGCTTGCCCGCGGCGGCTATTATGCCGAGTTGGTACACCACTCGCGACAAGGCCATGCGGAGCTGCAGAAGCTGGCGCAACGGCGATAATAAGAACTGGAGGGCTGGCCCGATTGAACGGGCCAGCCCTCTTTTGGATAAACTGCACCTCCCCACCTCGTTCGCAATACTATGGTTGTAAAGTCTATCTTGGGTGGGTGACCTGCAGATGATATACACCGCGCTGGGGGATTCCATTACGTTTGGCGACAACGCTTCCTCGCCGAAGTTGGCATATCCTCATTTAACCGTAACGACTTATAATCGTTCAAACCCCCGTACTATTAAGGGTTATGTATTGGCTCGGTCCGGTTGGACCAGCAGCAATTTACTGGATGCCGTCCTGTGGCAGGGCTCGGAGATGATCAAGCGTTCTTCCGTCGTCTCGGTCTGGATCGGTGGCGTGGACTTGGCGAATGCGGCCATTACTCCGCTTGTGAATGGCGGTCCGTTTCCGAATATGACACTGCTCGTGCAGTTTCGTCGGAATCTGAACGCCATCCTGAGGCAAATCCGGAAGACCAGTTCCGCCCGAATCGTATGCTGCACGCAGTACAATCCGTTTCCGAACAGCTCGATTGCGGTTGAGTGGATCGGCCGCCTGAACCAAACGACTCAAGGCATCGCAGCCGCCTACGACGCTAAAATCGCCCCGGCGCACAAGTGGTTCGAGGGCAAGCAGGCGGAGCTGATCGATGGTTACCGGGAAGGGCAGCTGGAGGACATCCTTGGCGGCACGCTGCCGATCCATCCGAACGACCGGGGACACCGGGTCATTGCGAACGGGCTTTCGCCCTATCTTTTTCCCAAATCAAACGTCTCTTCGAAAAAAAAATAAGCCGGGACGCATTCTGCATCCCGGACTTGCTGCATACCCGCACGGACTCCTCTAGCTTATCTGGCGACTTCGTCTTCCGTGACGTCGTTGAAGAATTTAAACGCGTAGATGGCGCAAATGCCAACGATGGTATAGATTACTCGCGATAGGGTCGCGTCTTGGCCGCCAAAAATGCTTGCCACCAAGTCGTATTGAAAGAGCCCTACCAATAGCCAGTTTAACCCGCCCACAATCAGTAAGGTGAGCGCTACAACGTTCAACGTTTTCATTCCGGGCCAACTCCTCGGTCGAAAAATTTTTATTCATTAGTTAAATTTCCATGTTGCCCAAAATTTATGCAGACCCCGGCAAATATCACAAATCGTCCAAAAAACTAAGGAACAAGCACAGGCAGCGTGCCAAAATCCGAGTAAGATATATCGAGCAAAACGTCTACCCGAAAAAATCTCAAGTACTGAGGTGATCCTAGCATGGCAAGTTCGGCAAACATTCGCAATCGAGCGAAGCAGCTGAAAGGCCAGCCGGTTCGCGTTCTACTGCACGATGGGCGTTCTTATATCGGATGGATCGCCGGGCTGGATTCGAGCGGCCTGCTCCTCTCCGTGCCCCCGCGCGGCAAGAAGAAGTCGAAGAAAAAGGCGGCAGCACGCAGCAAAAAAGCCCGGGTATCGGCCTTCCAGCCGCTATTCGGTGGAGGTATCCCCGGATATCCCGGCTCAAGTGCCGGCATCCGTCCCCCGGTTGCTGGCTGGGGCTTTGGCGGTGGGCCAGGGTTAGGTTACGGCTCCTTTAGCGGAAATCCGGGAAGACCGGGAGCCTATGGCTTTGCTGGAGGCCCGGGGCCGGGGAGACCCGGATTCACCGGCTTCGGCGGCCCAAGTGGAGGTTCCGGCGGATCGGAGGGGCAGGCTCCGGAAGGCGAATCGCCGGAAAGGCCTCGCCGGGCAGGAATATTCGGAATGGTGCAAAAAGTGCAGAAATACATGCCTTTGATGAAGATGGGCTACAACGCCATCAAATCGATTATTCCCCTGTTTAACGGAATTAAAGCCTTGATGGTCTAACCGTGAGGCAGTCGTCCCCTGGGATGGCTGCCTGTTTTGTCGTTGGGTTCAAATGGGAAGGATGGCATTGAGGGGATTATGGAATATCCCTTATCCTCAGGTTTGGAAAGGAGCATCTGCATGCCGTCTTCTTACCCCTATTTATCGCGAAAATTGGTCGATTCGCCGTTTCATGACCCGAAACTCCTGGAGGCGGTCTGGAAATTCCGCTGGGGGACTGAGAATCCGATCGGCCCGATTCGCCTGGTGCTCATGCACGCACCGGGTGAGGAGGTGCTGCAGCTGCATGACCCGGCCGGCGCAATTGAATCCGGACCAGTCCTGCTTCAACATATCCGAGGGAAGCTTAGCAAACACAACGGCACCTCCCCGCCCAAGCTCAAGCGATTGCAAGCCCAGCACCAAGCATTGGCTGCCGCCTTGGAGAAGGAGGGCGTTCGAATCCTGTGGCTGGACAAGCCGGATCAGCCCTGGCCGGAAGCGATGTATACCCGCGACTTGGGGATGGTCATTCCCGGGGGCGTTATTTTATCCCGCCTCGCGCTGTACGTCCGGTATGGGGAAACCGCGGTGGCCGCCCGCACTCTTGGCGCCGCCGGTATACCCATTCTCGGTATGATCCAGGGCAGCGGCTTTGCTGAAGGCGGCAGCTTTATCATGCTGGATCGGCAAACGGCGGTCCTTGGCCGGTCGGAACGGGTGAATACCGAGGGAATTGATCAGGTGCGTCATCTTCTGTCGCTGCAGCAGATTGACCTCATCGTCATCGACCTCCCCGCCTCGATCATCCATCTGGACGAGGCGTTCCTGATGGTTGATCGCCGCAAAGCACTGGTGAATATCGCGCTGCTCCCGTATTGGTTCCTGGACGAACTGCATCGACGCGGTTTTGAGCTGCTGCACGTGGATCCCCGCGATCCGACCTTGACCATCAACGGTTTGGCCTTAGCCCCGGGGAAAGTGCTGTTCTCCGCGGACGGGAAGCATACCATCGACCTGCTCTCCACCCAAGGCGTTCAGGTTATACCCGTCGAGGTCTCTGAAATCGCCAAGATGGGCGGCGGCATCCACTGCTGTACTCTGCCGCTGATTCGGGAACCCTTGCTATGAATCGAGTCGGGGATAAATCATAACCACCCGTCCAACGGGTGGTTTGCC